>JBHHWG010000005.1:0-70533 GCA_046756385.1 Sphingomonadales bacterium
GCGCTCGGGTCAGTTGAATCCAATTCGTAGATAAAAATACCCGAATCATCAAAATCAGGCATGTTTGAGCCCGACTCAATTTGTTCGTGCGCCAGTGGACTCACGCAGATTCTTCGACTATTGGTTATGTTTTCACAATAGTAGAAGTCTGACATATGAACACCTCTATAGGCTTATTAGGGAAACATCATGGCACAATCTACACCAAAAATCTCCGCAAACAAGCTTGGAGAATACATGACAGCAACGCCTGCTAGGCGTCGGGCCATCATTTCCGATGCCAAACATCCAAAGACGTATAAGTTGATCACATACACGGAAGCAAGAAGGGCCATTACAACATATCTCGGGAGCGGCCTGACGGCGCACGGTGCCTATGACACCGCAATCAACCTCATTGAAAGCAACCAAGCCCTAACTGATTTCGATACACAACAAAAAACACTCAATCTTGAGGCTTTGAACAATTTCAAAAAGACGATTAAGGGTCTCCACTTCGACGGTCTGACGACAAAATTCGCCGGGCAATCCCAACTCAAATTAAAAATAGCCGGTGTTGACGTTTCCGTATCTCCGCTTGTTCGCTTATTCAGTACGCTAAGAAATGGCGATCCTGTTATCGGGGCTGTGTTGGTCCATTTCTCCAAAACAACCCCACTGAGCAAAGAAGCCGGAATTTATGTTAGCACGCTGATGCATTGGCACTTGGAAGTTCATTACTCAGGCAATGAAGCGCCAGACCCGGCGCTGTGTTGGGCCATTGACGTCCCCACCCAAAAGATATTTACGAGCACCAGGCGATACAGTCGGCGGCGATCAAACCTAGAAGCAGCTTGTGAGGAAATCACTGCCAGATGGCCGTTAATTTGACCGGTCTTGAGGGGGTTTCTCCTTTTTGCGTTTCTCGCTTTCTGGTTTAGGCTTATGCGGCTTCGGCGGCGTATCAAGCAAACCGGCTGGTTAACGAGCTTGACCCGGGCCGGTGGGACGCGGCCCGGGCTTGACTTCTAGCGATTAACCCTTTCATGGACCAGATTGTCGACCACACCGGGGTCGGCCAGTGTTGAGGTGTCGCCCAGATGTTCGTGTTCGTTGGCCGCGATCTTGCGCAGGATGCGGCGCATGATCTTGCCGGAGCGGGTCTTGGGCAGCGCCGGGGCGAACTGAATGAGGTCCGGCTTGGCGATCGGGCCGATGTCCTTGGCCACCCAGTTGCGCAGGTCCGCCACCAATGCGTCCGAATGCTCGACGCCGCTATACAGCGTCACATAGGCGTAGATGCCCTGTCCCTTGATGTCGTGCGGGTAACCGACCACCGCCGCCTCGGCGACTTTTTCGTGCCCGTCGAGCGAGCTTTCGATTTCGGCGGTTCCCAGGCGGTGGCCCGAGACATTGATGACGTCATCGACCCGGCCGGTGATCCAGTAATAGCCGTCCTCGTCGCGCCGGCAGCCGTCGCCGGTGAAATACATCCCGGCATAAGTCGAGAAATAGGTCTGAACAAAGCGATCATGATCGCCATAAACGGTGCGCATCTGGCCAGGCCAGCTGTTGCGAATCACCAGATTGCCGCTGGTCGCGCCTTCGAGCAGCTCGCCGTCGGCGTCCACGAGGGCCGGCTCGACCCCGAAGAACGGCCGGGTCGCCGAGCCGGGCTTGGTCGCCGTCGCCCCCGGCAAAGGGGTGATCAGGATGCCGCCGGTCTCGGTCTGCCACCAGGTGTCGACGATCGGACAGCGGCTTGCACCGACCACCTGGTGGTACCACAGCCAGGCCTCGGGATTGATCGGTTCCCCGACCGTGCCCAAAAGCCGGAGCGAGCCGCGATCGGTCTTTTTCACCGGCTCGTCGCCGTCGCGCATCAGCGCCCGGATCGCCGTCGGCGCGGTGTAGAAGATATTGACCTGGTGCTTGTCGACGACCTGCCAGAACCGGGACGCATCGGGGTAATTGGGGACGCCCTCGAACATCAGGGTGGTCGCGCCATTGGCGAGCGGGCCATAGACGATGTAGCTGTGTCCCGTGACCCAGCCCACGTCGGCCGTGCACCAATAAATGTCGCCGTCATGATAGTCGAAGACATATTGGTGGGTCAGCGCCGCATAAACCATATAGCCGCCGGTGGTGTGCAGCACCCCCTTGGGCTTTCCGGTTGATCCCGACGTATAGAGGATGAACAACGGGTCTTCCGCCGCCATCTCCTCAGGTTCGCAGTCATCGTCCACCTGTTCGGCCGCCTCGTGATACCACACGTCCCGGCCGTCAACCCAGTCAATCGCGCCGCCGGTATGGCGAACGACGATCACGCTGTCGACATTGCCGGCTTGCTCGATGGCGGCGTCGGTGTTCGCCTTCAGGGGGATCGATTTGCCGCCGCGCACCCCCTCGTCCGCCGTGATTACACAACGCGAGGCGCAGTCCTCAATGCGGCCGGCCAGGGAATCGGGGGAAAATCCACCGAAGACGACCGAATGGACGGCGCCGATCCGGGCGCAGGCGAGCATTGCATAGGCCGCTTCCGGGATCATCGGCATGTAGATCGTGACCCGGTCCCCCTTCTCGACGCCCCGGGCCTTGAGCACATTGGCCATCCGGCACACCTCGCGGTGGAGCTCCCGATAGGTGATGTTCCTGGAAACCGAGGGATCGTCGCCTTCCCAGATGATCGCGGTCTGGTCGGCGCGCTCCGGCAAGTGGCGATCGACGCAGTTGACGCTGGCGTTCAGGGTGCCGTCGTAAAACCATCGGATATGAACGTCGCCGGAAAAGGAGACATCCTTGATCTTGCTGTAGGGCTTGATCCAGTCGATTCTCCGGCCCTGCCCGGCCCAGAACGCCTCCCCATCCTCGATCGACTGTTTATAAAGCGCGCGATATTTATCGTCGTCGCACCAGGCGTCGCGGGCCCATTCTTCCGGGACCGGAAAAACTCCATGTTCTGACATGATTGTGACGGCTCCCCTCTCCTTTTTATCAAACAATTGCTATAGGCTCTGCCGCATCGTGGCCTAAAGTCGAACGCGATCATAGGGACCGGGTTGTGCCGGTGACAAGCAATCTGTTGCAACCGGGCGGCCGACGGCCACCCGCCAAGGGAGTGGTTCTTGATGTTGTTGAGTTTGGCGACCTGGCCGGAAATAGAAGCCTATCTGCAATCGTCAAGCGGCGTCGTGGTTCCGATCGGCTCGACCGAGCAGCATGGTCCCATGGGCCTGATCGGTACCGACGCCATCACCGCCGAAGCGATCGCCAGGGGCATCGGCGACACAACCGGCGCCCTGATCGCGCCGACTTTCAATGTTGGCCGGGCCGAGCATCATATGGCGTTTCCCGGAACCCTGACCCTGAGGCGTTCGACCATGATCGCGGCGCTTGCCGACTGGGTGACCTCGCTGGCCCGTCATGGTTTCGAGCGGATCTTCTTTATCAATGGCCATGGCGGCAACGTGCCGGTCCTGCAAGACGCCTTCAAGGCGATCCACGACAAGCCGGTGCTGGCCAGGGCCGGGGACAATGCCGCGCGGCCGGTCCGGTGCAAGTTCCAAAGTTGGTGGGCTGGCCCCACAACAGGCAAATTGTGCAAACAGCTTTACGGCACGGCCGAGGGCATGCACGCAACGCCGTCCGAGGTCGCGATTACCCAGCATGTCTACCCCCATGCCATCAAGCACGCCGATCTTGAGCCCCGTGTCGCGCCGGTGGGCCCGATCAAGGGACCGCGGGATTATCGTCATCGATTTCCCGACGGCCGCATCGGTTCGGACTCTTCGCTGGCGACGCCAGAAGCCGGAAAGGACATCTTGAGCACGGCAATTGCCGAACTTGGCCAGGTCTATCTCGATTTCCTGTCGTCCGAGCAGTGACCGGACGACCAACCGCGATGGCGAACCAAACCGCTCAGCGCTCCGGCGTCTCTCCCGCGGGCCGCGCGGCCATTGCGTTGCCGGCGCTGTTTGTCGGCGCCACCTGCATCGCCTTCGCCCCGATTTTCGTCCGCCTGAGTGAGGTCGGACCATCGGCGACTGCTTTCTGGCGGGTCGCTTTCTCGATTCCATTGCTCGCTCTGTGGATGGCGCGGGAACAACGGAGGGCTGACGCACCCCGGCGTGCCCTTGGTTGGCGCGACTATTGGCGGTTAAGCGCGGCCGGCGTGTTTTTTGCCGCCGATCTGGCTTTGTGGCACTGGTCCATCAAGTTCACCACGGTCGCCAACGCGACATTATTCGCCAATTTCGCCCCGATCTTCGTGACCATGGCCGCCTTTTTTCTGTTCAGGGAGCGGTTCAAGCCGTTGTTCCTGCTTGGTCTCGCGCTGGCGGTCGGGGGCGCCACCGTGCTGGTGGGAGCGAGCGTTCAGCTTAGTACCCGCCATCTGATTGGCGACGGATTGGGGATCGTCACGGCTGTTTTCTATGGCGCCTACATCGTCGCGGTCGGCCGGCTGCGCAGCCGGTACTCGACCGCGACCATCATGACCTGGACCGGTGTCGTCTGTGCCCTGGTTCTGGCTACGGTGGCGTTATTGTCCGGCGAAAGCCTGGCCGCCGCCACCCTGTCGGGCTGGCTGGTTCTGCTTGGTCTGGGATTGACCAGCCAGGTCGCCGGCCAAAGCCTGATCGCCTTCGCGCTCGCGCATTTGTCGGCGGCCTTCGGGTCGATCAGCCTGATGCTTCAGCCGGTCGTGGCGGCGGCTCTGGCGTGGGCGCTGCTGGCCGAAGGCCTGGGCGCGCGCCAAATCGTCGGCGGAACGGTGGTCTTGATCGGAATTTTTCTCGCCAATCGGGGGCGGGACAGGGGCCGAACGAGCGGCTAGACAGGCAGCGGGGCTCCGGTCGGCTCGACATTAAACGGTCGGCTCAACAGTTCCTCGATCACCGCATCGATCCCGGCGCCATGATTGAGAATCCTGTTCACGCCCTGGCAGATGGGCATCTCAATGCCTGTTTTTTCCGCCAGTTCCGCGACCGCGCTGGCGGAAAACACGCCTTCGGCCACGGTATGCCGGGCGCCCAGAATATCGTCGAGGCGTTGTCCCCGGCCCAGCGCCGCGCCCAGGGACATGTTGCGCGATTGTTCGCTGCTGCAGGTCAGAATCAGGTCGCCGAGCCCACAAAGCCCCATCAGGGTCTCAGAGCTCGCGCCCTTCGCCCGGCCCAGGCGAAGCATTTCGGCGAGGCCACGGCTGACCAGTGCCGCCCGCGCGTTTTCCCCGAGATTGCGACCGCTGATAATGCCGCAGGCGATCGCGAGGACATTCTTGATCGCGCCGCCGATCTCCGCGCCGACCAGATCCGGGGCCAGATAAGGCCTGAAAGTCGGCTGGCCCAGGGCTTCGATCAGAGCGGCGCCGATCCTGGCGTCGGCACAGGCCAGGGTGACCGCGGTCGGCAGTCCGCGCGCCACTTCGGCCGCGAAGGTCGGCCCGGACAACACCGCAATCGGCGCGTCGGGCAATGTTTCGGCCACCACCTCGGTCATCAGCATGAGGGATTTTTGCTCGATGCCCTTGGAACAGATCACCGCCGGGGCGCCCGCCGCCAGATGGTCGCGCAGTTGTTCGGTAACAGTGCGCAGATGCTGTGCCGGCGCCACCAGCAGCACCGCGTCGGCGTCGGAGATGTCCACCAGATCGCCGGTGGCGCGGATGCGCGAATCGAGATCGATCCCGGCCAGGAAAACCGGGTTTTCATGTCGCGCGTTAATGGCCTCGACAACGTCCCCTTCCCGCGCCCAGATGACCACGTCATGCCCGGCTCTGGCGGCGACAGTGGCCAGTGCGGTCCCCCAGGCGCCGGCGCCGGCTACAGCTATTTTTTTCACAGCAAACCTCGTCGATTTTGATCCGTTATGCCTGCCGGGAGCGGCACTTGCAAGCCTTGGCGCATTCGGCAATACTCGGCGCCGGATATGGGCCGGACGCGGGCTGGAAATACCCAAATCGACGCCGGTGAATGGAAATTTGATTATTTATTATTTTCCGGCTATAAAGAAGTCATGGCATCTAAAGAAGAGATCCGTGAGCGGATTATCGATGCGGCGGCAGAGCGGCTCGCGCATTTCGGTTACACCAAAACCTGTATGGCCGAGATCGCCGACGACTGTGATATGTCGCCGGGTAATCTTTACCGTTATTTCGATAATAAGCTCGACATCTGTGAATGCATCGTGCGCCGGGCGACCGAGGAACGGCTTGCGGAGTTGCGCGAAATCCTGCGGCAGCCGGGGCTTTCGGCGTCTCAGTGCCTCAAGACATATATTCTTGAGGAAATGGACAAGACCTACAAGAAATTCGAACGCTATCCGACCCTGGTGGAACAGACGACTCGCGAGCTGATCACCCAACGGCCGTTACTGATGAACGAGTTTCTGGCGGCGTCGCGGGCGCTGCTCGCGGAAATTTTGTCGATGGGCAATGCCAACGGTGAATTTGTCGTCGAAGACGTGGTGACCACGGCCGAAATGATCCAGTCGGCGACCATGAAATTCCGTTATCCACAGCTTCACAGCAGCCTCGATCTCGAAAACCTGGAGCGCGAGGCGCGCGGTGTGATCCGTCTGCTGATCGGCGGCCTTACCAAGCACTAGAACCGAATTCCCGGCGCTGGACCGGCGCATAAATGCGGGTCCAGTCAAATTTTGCCTCTTTTTTTGCCCCATGACTGAATAATAACAAAAATATTCATTGTTATTTCGTTATAATTCAGTTATAAGTCAACTAAGTTGAATCGTGGTTTTGAGACATGCCTGGCCCGGCCCGGCCCTGGCCACGGTGATTACTCGACAGGAGACCCATCATGAGACGCACTCGATCGAACCGACGCCCAGACCTGTTCACCGGCGGCGCCAAGATTCTGTTGCTGGTTTTTATTTTCGCCGGCTATGCCACGGCGTTGTCGGACCTGGTGACCGAAACCGGATTCGGACGGATTGTGTAATACCAAATCCCGATGAGGGCGACTCATCGGGATTTGGTGGACGTGACCCTATTGATTGGAAACAATCAATAGGGTCAAGGACTAGCGACCAAGGGGGAGCGCAGCCTGCGTGGCGCTTGAACGCGGATACAAGGGTCATGCTTAATGACCCTTGGTATAAGCCCCGGCGGCCGCTTGATTAAGTTGCGATCCGGCGGGTCTGCGCCGCCGCCGGGTCGAGCGGCCAGCGGGCCTTGGCCTCAACATCAAGCCCGTCCATGAGCCCCAGCGCCAATCTCTCGATTCCGGCCCAGGCGATCATGGCGCCGTTGTCGGTGCAATATTTCGCCGGCGGCGCCATCAGTTCAAAACCCTGCTCCCGGCACAGCGCGTCGAGTCGCCTCTTAAGATAAGTGTTGGCGGCCACACCGCCGGCGACCACCAGGACATTCCGGCTCCCCCGCATCGCAGGCGATGCCGCCGCGCGCATGATCTCCATGGCATTGCGCGTGCGGTCGCATAAAACATCGGCGACCGCGCCCTGGAAACTGGCGGCGATATCCGCCCTGTCCTGGGCCGACACCGCATTCATGTGGCGCTCCAACAGCCGGCGCACCGCCGTCTTCAGGCCGGAAAAGGAAAAATCGCATCCTGGGCGGCCGCGCATCGGACGCGGCAATTCAAACCGGTCAGGATCGCCAATTTTCGCTGCTTTTTCAATCTCCGGGCCGCCGGGATAACCAAGCTCCAACAGCTTTGCGGTCTTGTCGAACGCTTCTCCGACCGCATCGTCGATGGTGGCGCCCAGGCGCTGATATCGCGCCACGCCGGAGACCCGAATCAATTGGCAATGACCTCCCGAGACCAGCAACAAAAGATAGGGAAAGTCGATGTCGGCCGTCAGCCGCGCCGACAGGGCATGGCCCTCCAAATGGTTGACGGCGATGAGCGGCAGGTCCCAGGTCGCGGCGATCGCCTTGCCGGTCATCAGTCCGACGATGACACCGCCGATCAGTCCGGGGCCCGCGGTCGCCGCCACCGCGCTCAAGCGATCAAACCCGATGCCGGCGTCCTTCATGACACCGGCGATCAGGCCGTCGAGCCGCTCGATATGCGATCGGGCGGCGATTTCGGGCACCACGCCGCCATAGGGACGATGCTCGGCGATCTGGCTGTATACGGTTTCCGCCAGCACCCGCTTGTCGCCGGTGATCACCGCCGCGGCGGTCTCGTCGCAACTGGTCTCGATCCCCAGAACAATGGTGTCCGCACCGGCCGCCATGTGCTATTGAACTCCAAAATACGCCGATCCGGTCTGCCGGATCCTTTCAAAGCCTGTTATACGTTGCGCCATGATTTCGCAAGCAAAGCTTCGCATTGGAACCAGGGGCTCGCCCCTCGCGCTCGCTCAGGCGCACGAGGTCAGGGACCGGCTGGTCAAGGCCCATGGCGACCTCGACGCGGATTGCATCGATATCGTGGTCATCAAGACCAGCGGCGACCGCATCCTGGACCGGCCGCTGGCCGATATCGGCGGCAAGGGGCTTTTCACCAAGGAAATCGAGGACGCCCTGCTGACGGGCGACGTCGATCTTGCGGTGCATTCGTTCAAGGATGTGGCGACGGTGCTGCCGCCGGGCCTGGTGATCGACTGCGTGCTGGAGCGGGAAGATCCGCGGGACGCCTTTATCAGCCTGAAGGCGCAAACCCTTGCCGACTTGCCCGCGGGATCGGTGATCGGCACCGCGTCACTGCGCCGTCAGGCCCAGATCCTCGAATTGCGTCCCGAGCTCGAAGTAGTGAATTTCCGCGGCAATGTCCAAACCCGGCTGCGCAAGCTGCAAGACGGCGTGGTCGACGCCACGCTATTGGCGTGCGCGGGGCTGCGCCGGCTGGGCAAGACCGATGTGATCAGTTCCATCATCGAGGTCGAGGACATGCTGCCGGCGGTGGCTCAGGGGGCGATCGCGATCGAGACGCGAGAGAACGACCCGGACACCGCGCGACGGCTGACGCCGCTTAACCATGCCGCCACACGGGCTTGCGTTGCCGCCGAACGGGCGCTGCTGGAAGCGCTCGACGGCTCGTGCCGGACGCCGATCGCGGGTTTGGCTCAAATCGAGGGTGACGGCCGGCTTGTTTTGCGCGCCGCGCTCTATACGCCAGACGGCGCCAAAGGCTGGCATGCGGTAAGGCGCGGGCCGGTTGACGAGGCGCGCCGTCTTGGCCACGACGCCGGGGATGAACTCAAGCGTCTCGCGGGACCCGACTTTCCAGTAGTCGACCAATGACCGATCCCCGGCATGCCTGTCTCTTATCTGGCCCGCCATGCGCATTCTGATCACCCGACCACGGGCTGATGCCGAGCCGCTGGCCGCGACCCTGATCGCCCACGGTCACGATGCTATCATTGAGCCGATGCTCGACATCCGGCCGGTGACGGGTCGGCCGCTCAATCTCGATGGGGTGCAGGCGGTTCTGGCCACCAGCGCCAACGGCGTGCGGGCCCTGGCCGGTGTGAGCGACGAACGCGCCATGCCGATTTACGCGGTCGGCGACGCCACCGCGCGTCAGGCTCTGGCCCTGGATTTTACCAATATCCGCTCCGCCGCCGGCGACGTTCGTTCGCTGTCCACCCTGGTGGCAAGGGATTTCGACCCGCGGGACGGGACCCTCATTCATGTCGCGGGCAGCCACCTCGCCGGGGACCTGACGTCCGAACTCCAGCGTAGGAAATTTACTATACGCCGCGAAGTGCTGTATTGCGCCCGGGCGGCCAGGCGTTTGAGCGATCACGTCCGGGCGGCCCTTTCCGGGGGCGCGATCGACGCCATTATGTTTTTTTCGCCACGCTCGGCCGACATTTTCGTCAATCTGGTCGTTCAAGCCGAACTCGGCCCGGCCTGCCGTGGGACTGCGGCCCTGTGCCTAAGCAAGGCCGTGGCCGACAATGTTACCTCGCTACCTTGGGCCAGGGTCGCCATTGCGTCCGAACCCACCCAGGCATCGCTCCTGAAGTTGATCGGAATTGGCCCCTAGGATACAGTAGGATTTATCCTAATCCTGTCCAGGGGCCGGCAATGTCGACGCAAAACGAGTTCCGCGAACAAGTCGAAGCCTTTCTCAAACGCCATCAGTTTGGCGCGGCGACATTGGGCAGTCAGGCGCTCAAGGATCCCAAATTCGTTTCCGATCTGCGACGCGGACGATCGCCGTCGCTGAAGACCATCGACCGGGTTCGGGCATGGATGGCCGCCTATGATGCCGAGCATGGCGGCGATCAAGGCGGCGATCAGGGGAGGCCGGAATTGAGTAAGCCGCGAAGTTCGCGCTTCAGATCACGGCTGTTCGGGGTCGTTGCGGCTTTGGCCGTCGTGGCGGTGCTGGCCGGGGCCACGGTGAGTTTCTGGCCCGATGTAAAATCGTGGCTCGGTCCGGTAGTGGCGTGGTTTTCCGATAGCTCAGACGCGGAAAATGACATCGCGGATCATGCGCGCCGGCTGGTGGAGCTGGAAGGGCGACTCGCCGCGACGCAAAAGCGGCTGGAGGAAATGGAACGCTCGGTCCGAAATTCGGCGCAAAATGCCAGGCCGGGCCCGGCGGACGCGACGCTCACGGATTTCAACGCCCGTTTGAGCGCGCTGGAACATGCTCCGGCGGCGGGCGGGACCGCGTTGGCCCTGGAGCCGGTGCAGGCGGAACTGGCGCGGCTCGGGGTTGCAACAGACGAGATTTATGTGCGGCTGGAAGACCTCGAACAATCAGGTTTTGGCGGCTATGAAGGAACCACCCTGTTGCTGGCGTTTGGCCGACTCGAAAACGCAGTCGCCTCGGGTCGTCCGTTTCGCGAACCGCTGGCCTATTTTACCACGCTGCTGTCGGGCCGGTTGGATGACGCACAGAGGCGGACGGCGCTTGATGTTCTTACGGCGCGCGCCGGGATCGGGGTGGCGGGTCTAAAGGCGCTCAAGGCGCGTTTTCCGGACATGGCGCGGGAGGTGATGCGGGCAGCGGCGATTCCCCGCGACGCGGGCTGGGTTGACGAAACCATCGCCCGGCTCGGCATGTTGATCACCATAACGCCCAGGGGCGACAACTCGGGCAACCAACCGGCCGTCGTGCTGGCCCGCGCCGCCGCGTTCCTTGAGGCCGGCGAACCGGGTCAGGCCGCGTCGGCTTTGGAGCCGCTGGTTGAGGACGCGGCCGAGGCGGCGGCCGCGTGGCGGCGCGACGCCCGCGCTCTCGCGGCGATCCAGGATGCGCTGGCCACGCTCGAGACCTTGTTGTACGAGGACCTGTCGCGGGCAACCGCGTCCGGCGACCGGCCCGAACAGGGGGTTCCCGCGCAATGATACGGATCATCCTTTACCTCACCCTGGCGATTGCCTTGGCGGTTGTCGCCGCGTGGTTCGCCGACAATCCGGGCACGGTGGCGGTCGACTGGCTGGGCTATACCGTGGCGGCCCCGGTTGCGCTGGTGCTGTTGCTGATGTCGGGGCTTGTGATATTGGCGGCCCTGGCCTACCGGCTGTGGCGCTGGTCGCTGGGGGCGCCGGGGGCGGTGCGGTCGTCTTTCGTTGCCCGTGGCCGGCGGCGCGGCGATGGCGCAATCGCCGCCGGGCTGGTCGCGGCCGCCGCCGCCGATACCGCCGAGGCCCGCCGTCAGGCCGGGATCGCGGCCAGGCATGTTTCCCCGGGAGATACGCTGCTGTTGCTGCTTGAAGCGCAAATTGCCGGGATTGAGGGCGATGCCGGGCGTATTCAGGCCGCCTGCCATGCCATGCGGGACCATCCGGGCACCGAACTTCCTGGTATTCTAGGCTTGATCCGCGAGGCCCATGTCAGGGCGGAGGATGGGGAGTTGCTGCCTCTGGCCATGCGGGCGCGGGAGCTGGCGCCGAAAAATGCCGGCGTGGTGGCGCTGGCCCTGGAACTGTCGATCGATGCCGGCGACTGGGACGAAGCCGCGCGCGCGCTCAAGGAACTGGGTCGTCTCAAGGGCGTAACCAGGACCCATGCGGCGCGCGCCAGGGCGGCGATGCTCGCTCATCAGGCGCGGGAAGCGGCGGAAGAGGACCGGGAACGGGGTCTCGGCCTGGCGCGAAGGGCGCACAAGGCGTGGCCCGGCCATCTGGGGGCGGCGCTGATCGCGGCGGAACTGAGCGCCGAGACCGGCAAACCGGACCGCGCGGCGGCAATCCTTGAACAGGCCTGGAGCCATGCTCCCCATCCGGAAATCGCCATCGCGTATGCGCGGCTGGTTGCCGACGAGACCCCGACCGGGCGATTGCGACGCATCGAGCGACTTGCGGCGCAAAATCCTGAACATCCTGAAAGCCTCGCGGCGCTGGTCGAACACGCGATTGCCGCGCGTCTTCCTGGCGTCGCCCGGCACCATCTGAACGCGCTTTTCAGGTTCGGGCCGTCGGCCCGCGCCTGTCGGCTGGCGGGCGCGCTGATTCAAGAAGAAACCGGGGACCAAAGCGCCGCCCGTTTGTGGCGGACAAAGGCCGCGCTGGCCCCGGAGCCGGGCTGGCGGTGCGGGCGCTGCCGGCGCCGCTGGGCGGACTGGTCGCTGACCTGCCCCCACTGCCTGGCGGTTGGCGATATGGAATGGCAAAGAGGGTCCGCGGGCGTCACCACGGCCATGACCGGTATCGCGGTCGCCGAGCCCACGCCCCGGCAGCAGACGGCGCCTCCCGCTGTCGTGGCAGCGGTCCCGGCCGATCACGACCTGTATCAGACCATAGCCAAGGGCGATGCCCTGGACGCCGCCGATCACTGCGAACAGGAAAAGCAGGACGATCAGGAAGCGCGGACCGGCCCGGCGAACTGATTCGGCCCACGATCACACAGGCCCTTGCAGCGGAGCGCGGCAAGTCCTATGTTGCCAGCCGCGCGCCGTCATAGCCTGTAAAGGGCTTGATCAGCGGCACACACTTGGGCGCCATCGCGAAGCAGGGATGCCGCTCGGGGCCGATGTAGCTCAGATGGTAGAGCAACGCATTCGTAATGCGTGGGTCGGGGGTTCGAGTCCCTCCATCGGCACCATCTTTCCCATTGTCCGACCCGGAGACATAGGTAACAGAATGCACCTGGAGCGTTTTTAACCTAATCGGAATCAAGTTCGGCTGTTTATATGCCGCCCTGGCGGCGCCCTCAAAGCCTTGCATAGCGCCGCTATGCCGCGTTTTAACGACTTGCCAGGACAACATCTAAACACCCTCCTTTTGATCCCGATTAAGTTGAAAACGCTCTAGCGACCAAGGGGGAGCGCAGCCTGCGTGCTGCGTGGCGCTTGAACGCGGGTACAAGGGTCATGATCAATGACCCTTGGTATAAAACGGACCGGCATCAGGCGCTGCGCTTTTGTGACAGCAGGTCGTTGGCCGCGCAAATGCGCTTGAACCGGTCCTCGGCTTCCTTGCAGCCGGGATTGGCGTCGGGGTGACTTTCCTTGGCGAGTTGGCGAAACCGCCGCTTGATGTCGTCCGGGCTGGCCTCATCGTCCAGGCCCAGAACCTCAAGCGCCTGCCGCCTTTTGCGCTGCTCGGGCGATTCGCTCGGCGATGCCCAGCCCCACGGATTGGCGTTATTTTTATAGCCGCGTCGAATATGCTCATCTTCCTGCGCGGCACGTTCTTTTTCCCGGTCGCTCATCCCGGCGAAAAAATTCCAGCCGCGATTATATTCGGCGGCGTGTTCCTGGCAAAACCACCATTTTTCTTCGGAAAATTTCGCCTTGGGAGCCGGACTGTCGCCCCGCTTGCCACAGCCGTCATGATCGCACAGACGCACCTGCGCGGCATCGCGGCCTTTGTTATAGCCACCCCAGCGGGGAAATTTCCAGTTCTTGTCTCTCACCATTGCCGTACGCCAAAAATCCGCCAGCCACGGAAGCTGATCGATCCATTCTAATAAAGTAAAACCCTGAATGCGCGGTAAAAGAACCGTTCTAGCAGGGTGCTTCGATCTGTCGGCATAAAGTGTCGGTCGTGGTTGTCAGCCGGTCGATATCAGCCGGTTCGGACATGCGGTGGTCGCCCTGCTTGACCAGGGTGACAATGACATCCGTGCTGTCCAGGTGCTCCGCGATCCTCAGGGCGTGACGCCACGGCACATCGGCGTCCCGCATCCCGTGCAGCAGCCGGACCGGGCAGGTGATCGGAATCGGTCCACCGAGCAATAAATGATCGCGCCCTTCCTCGATCAATTTAAGGGTGATCGCATAGGGCTCGTCGCCATATTCCGACGGCTGATGATAAACGCCCTCGGTCAGTAAAGTGGTTCGCGGGCCGTCGTCAAACTGGTCCCACATCAGCTCTTCGGTAAAATCGGGCGCGGCGGCGACGGTTACCAGACCGGCGACCCGGCCGGGCCGCGCCAGCGCCGCCAACAGGGCGATCCATCCCCCCATGCTTGAGCCGACGATGATTTGCGGGCCTTCGGTTACCTGATCGATGACGGCCAAGGTGTCGTCGAGCCAACCGCCGATCGTCCCGTCCGTAAACTTGCCGCTCGATGCGCCGTGGCCCTGATAGTCGAATCGCACAAAGGCTCGCCCGGCCCGCCGGCAATCGTCCTCAAGCGCCACCGCCTTGGTTCCGGTCATGTCCGACATGAAGCCGCCGCAAAAAATTACGCCGGGCCTGGCGCCGTCCAGCGCGTGATACGCGATCGATGCGCCGCTTTGGGTTTTGACGATCCGCACTTGTTGTTCCTCTCCCCGTTCTTCCTTTTCCTGGCCCGTGACGCGACGAGGCGCACGGACTATTGCGCTTGATTCGATTCTATCCCGGTCCCGGTGTCGGCGCTGCAAATAGTTTTCAGCGCCTGATGCGCGCCTGTGGACCGTTATTTGTCGCAAGGTCCATGTGTTTTGCCCCATAGTGGCGCGATGGGTGTGCTGGGCGCTTGACAGCCCTTGAAATCCCTCTAGTTTTCGACCTTGATCGGCTCATATAGGGGAACGCGGACGATAAAGCATGGCTGAACAGAGTAACCGGATCGTCATCACTCTGCCCGATGGCAGCGTCAGACCCTATGACAGCCCCGTGACCGGCGCCACCATTGCCGCCGATATTGGCCCGGGACTGGCCAAGGCGGCCCTGTTTTTGCGGATCAACGGCGAGGTTTTCGATCTCTCGTTGCCAATCGAACGCGACGCCAATATCGAGATCGTCACAGCCAAGGACGATGCCCTGCTTGAGCTGTTGCGTCACGATGCCGCCCATGTCATGGCCGAAGCGGTGAAGGAGCTTTATCCCGAAACCCAGGTGACGATCGGCCCCGCGATCGAAAACGGTTTCTATTACGATTTCGCCCGTAAAGAGCCGTTCGTGCCCGAGGACCTCGAAAAGATCGAGGCCCGCATGCGGGAAATCGTGGCGCGCGACGAGCCGATCACACGCGAAGTCTGGGACCGGGACGAGGCGATAAAATTTTTCCGGGACCTGGGTGAAAACTATAAGGCGGAAATTATCGAGGATATCCCGGCCGGCGACCAGATCACGCTCTATCGCCAGGGTAACTTCGTGGATTTGTGTCGCGGACCGCATCTTTCGTCGACCGGCAAGCTGGGCGTCGCCTTCAAGCTGATGAAACTGGCCGGCGCCTATTGGCGTGGCGATTCGCGCAATGAAATGCTGCAGCGGATCTATGGAACCGCCTGGCGCGACGACAAGGAACTCAAGGCCTATCTGCGTCGGCTTGAGGAGGCCGAGCGGCGCGATCATCGCAAATTGGCCAAGGCCATGGGCCTGTTTCATTTCCAGGAGGAAGGCCCCGGCGCGGTGTTCTGGCACCCCAAGGGATGGACGTTGTTTCAAGGTCTGATCGACTATATGCGCAACCGCCAGCAAGCGGCGGGCTATGTCGAGATTTCAACGCCCGATCTGCTCGATAAATCCTTGTGGGTCACGTCGGGCCACGTCGACAAGTTCGGCGAGGACATGTTTTATTCCGAAACCCCGGACGGCCGGACCTATGCCATCAAGCCGATGAATTGCCCGGGCGGCGTCCAGGTGTTCAAGCAGGGCCTGCGAAGCTATCGCGAGCTGCCGTTGCGGATTGCCGAGTTCGGCAAGGTTCACCGGTTTGAACCTTCGGGCGCCCTGCATGGCCTGATGCGGCTGCGCGCCTTCACCCAGGATGACGCCCATATTTATTGCACCGCTGACCAGTTGCAGGATGAGTGCATCACGGTCACTGAACTGATTCTGGAAATCTATAAAGACTTCGGTTTCGAGGATGTGCGGATCAAGTTCGCGGATCGGCCCGACAAGCGTATCGGCGCCGATGAGGTGTGGGATACCGCCGAAGCCGCCCTGCGCAAGGCCCTGGATGCGACCGGCATCGACTACACCTATAATCCGGGCGAAGGGGCGTTCTACGGACCCAAGCTGGAGTTTGTGCTCAGGGACGCGATCGGCCGGGATTGGCAATGTGGCACCTTGCAGGTCGATCTGAACCTGCCGGGCCGTTTCAATGCCACCTATGTCGGCGAAGACGGCGAGCGCCATTTCCCGGTCATGCTGCACCGGGCGCTTTTCGGCTCGCTTGAGCGCTTCACCGGCATTCTGATCGAGCATTATGCGGGACGCTTGCCGCTATGGCTGGCGCCGGTGCAGGTCGTCGTCGCGACAATCACCTCGGACGGCGATGACTATGCGCGCGACGTTTGCCGGCGACTCACGAAGGCAGGGCTGCGGGCCGAGACCGATTTGCGCAACGAAAAAATCAATTACAAGGTCAGGGAGCATTCCCTGGCCAAGGTTCCGGTGTTGTTCGTCGTCGGCAAGCGGGAGGCCGAACATCAGACCGTTTCCATCCGGCGTCTCGGACGCAAGGATCAAGAAATCCTTGCGCTTGGCCAAGCGGTGGATAAACTGAGCGACGAAGCGGCGGCACCGGGAGCGGATCGGGGGCGATCTTGAATTCCAGCAAGCCTGCGAATTCGCATGCCTGAAATTTGGTGTGCGGCGAGGGTGCGTTGTTGCTGACCGATGGCGCCTGTGCCGTTGGCACGCGAGACGTCTTGAGCGTGAACGCAAGGTGTGACTTATACCAAATCCCGATGAGGACGACTCACTGAGATTTGGGAGATTTGGTGGACGCTGACCCTATTGATTGGAGACAATCAATAGGGTCAAGGACTAGCGACCAAGAGGGAGTGCAGCCTGCGTGGCGCTTGAACGCAATATAAGGGTCATGATCAATGACCCTTGGGATTAGACTAAGGAGGACTTAAATAGCCAGACGACCCATGCCCGCGCAGCCGTCCCGTAAGGGACCGCGCGTGAACGAACAAATCACCGCATCAACTGTGCGTCTGATTGACGAGACTGGAGAGAACCGGGATGTCGTGAGTCGAGATGAAGCGCTCGAACTGGCGCATAATGCCGGTTTGGATTTGGTGGAAATTTCACCGAACTCTGATCCGCCGGTCGCCAAGATTCTCGACTACGGCAGGTTCAAGTACGAGGCCCAGAAAAAAGCCAACGAGCAGCGCAAAAAGCAAAAGGTCATTGACGTCAAGGAAATCAAAATGCGTCCTGGCATTGATGACCATGACTATTTTGTCAAGGTTCGGGCGATGACCCGATTCTTCGAGGAAGGCGACAAGGTCAAGGTGACCTTACGCTTCCGTGGTCGCGAGATGGCGCATCAGGAATTGGGGCTCAAGGTGCTCCAACGTGTCCAAAAGGAATTCGAGGAAACCGCCAAGGTCGAGCTGTATCCCAAAATGGAAGGCCGGCAGATGACCATGGTGTTGGCGCCGCGTTAACCGCGCCGAGTTTCAAATTGTGGCCGCTGGTCGAACTTTCAGACGGTCTGGTCGAAGCCGCCGCCCCTTTTCCGTGGCGCGCGCGGGCCGATTGTGGCGCTTGCCTGTCGCGGCGCTTGCGGCTATAAGCCTCCCTTCATCGAGTGGCCAGGCGTCCAGGGCATGCCGAACCGCTCCGAAGCTTTTCCAAAAACCGAGCAACGAAAGAAAGCAAAATGCCCAAGCTTAAGTCGAAAAGTGGCGCCAAGAAGCGTTTTAGCCTCACGGCCTCCGGGAAGGTCCGTATGAATCAGGCCGGCAAACAGCACGGCATGATCAAACGGACCAACAAACAGATCCGCAATCAGCGCGGAACCACGATCATGTCGGCGACGGATGCCAAGATCGTGAAGAAGTTCATTCCATACGGCTAGGAGGCCAGAACAATGTCGCGTGTAAAACGAGGGGTGACCACTCACGCCCGTCACAAAAAGGTGCTCCAGCAAGCGAAAGGCTATC
This sequence comes from Sphingomonadales bacterium, assembly GCA_046756385.1. Classification (GTDB taxonomy): domain Bacteria; phylum Pseudomonadota; class Alphaproteobacteria; order CAZZKF01; family CAZZKF01; genus JBHHWG01. The sequence goes on from JBHHWG010000005.1 coordinate 18,199, forward strand.
GTGGACGCCGCAAGAATACGTTCCGTGCCGCGGTTCAGGCGGTTGAAAAGGGTCTGCAATACGCATACCGCGACCGGCGCGCTCGCAAGCGGAATTTCCGGGCGTTGTGGATTCAGCGAATCAATGCGGCGTCGCGCCTGCACGGCCTGACCTATGCCCGTTTCATGAACGGCTTGAAATTGTCTTCGATCGAGATCGATCGCAAGGTGCTGGCCGATCTCGCGGTGCGCGAGCCCGAGGCGTTTAAGGCATTGGCGGAAAAAGCCCAGGCGGCGCTCGTCAAGGCTGGCTAGGAGCGCCCTTTCGATTCAAATACAATCGAGGGGGCCCGCTTGAGGCCCCCTTTTTTGTTCCGGGATGTGTGGTGGGAACGATGCAGGAATGGGAAGCGCTCGAAAATGAGGTCATGGCCGCCATGGGGCGCGTCGAGGATCTCGATGGTCTGGAAAAATTGCGGGTGGCGACCCTGGGAAAAAAGGGCCGGCTTACCGGGTTGATGAAGCAACTGGGCGGCATGACGCCGGAGCAGCGCAAGACCGCCGGCCCGGTGCTGAATGGCGTCAAGAACAGGATCGCCGAGGCCGTTGCCCAAACCAGGGAACGGTTCCGTCTTGAGGCCCTGGAGGCCCGGCTCGCCGAGGAGCGTGTCGACGTGACCCTGCCGGTTCGGCCCGAGGCCGAGGGCCGGATTCATCCGATCAGCCAGGTGGTGGATCAGGTGGTGGAAATATTCGGTGACATGGGTTTCTCGGTTGCCGAGGGCCCGGACATCGAAGAGGATTTTTACAACTTCACCGCCCTTAACATTCCGCCGGAGCACCCGGCCCGGCAGATGCATGACACGTTCTATTTTGGGCCGGACCGGGATGGCGTCAGCAAGGTCCTGCGCACCCACACCTCGCCGGTGCAAATCCGGGCCATGCAGGCTGGCGAGCCGCCGTTCCGGGTCATCGCGCCGGGCCGGACCTATCGCTGCGATTCGGACATGACCCATACCCCGATGTTCCATCAGATCGAGGGGCTGGTGGTCGACAGTTCGACTCATATGGGCCACCTCAAAGGGTGCCTCGAAGCATTCGCCAAGGCGTTTTTCGAGGTCGATACGGTCCGCATGCGATTCCGGCCCAGCTATTTCCCGTTCACCGAGCCGTCGGCCGAAGTCGATATCGGGTGCTCTTACGGGGACGGGGAACTGCGGATTGGCGAAGGCGGCGACTGGCTGGAAATTCTGGGGTGCGGCATGGTTCATCCCCGGGTCCTCGCGGCCGTCGGGATCGACCCGGACAAATATCAGGGCTTCGCGTTCGGGATGGGGCTCGATCGCCTGGCCATGCTCAAATATGGAATTCCCGATCTCCGGGCGTTTTTCGAATCGGACCTGCGCTGGCTGCGCCATTATGGCTTCGCCGCGCTCGATGTGCCGACCTTATCCGCGGGGCTAAGCCGATGAAGTTCACCTTGTCATGGCTCCGGGATCATCTGGAAACCGATGCCGACCTCGACACCATCACCGATAAGCTGACGGCGCTGGGGCTGGAGGTCGAGGAAGTCGAAAATCCGGCGCTGGAGCTTGCGCCATTCACGGTCGCGAAGGTGATCGAGGCGGTCAAGCATCCCAATGCCGATAAACTCAAGCTGTGCACGGTCGAAACCGCGAGCGGCATCGAGCAGGTGGTTTGCGGCGCACCAAATGCCCGAACCGGCATGACGGCGGTCTTTGCCCCGGTGGGGACCACGATTCCCGGCAACGGCATGGTGCTCAAACCGGCCAGGATTCGCGGCGTCGAATCAAACGGCATGCTGTGTTCGGAAATGGAGCTCAAACTTTCCGAGGAGCACGAAGGCATTATCGAATTGCCCGACGACGCGAAAGTGGGCACGCCATTCGCCGAGCTGTTGGGCCTCGACGATCCGGTGATCGAAATCGCCATTACCCCCAACCGGCAGGACTGCTTGGGCGTACGGGGCATCGCGCGGGATCTGGCCGCCGCCGGTCTGGGCACGTTGAAGCCGGCTGCAGACCAGCCGGTGCCGGGCGGGTTCGAAAGCGCCACCAGGGTGCATTTGAAATTCAGCCCGGACAAGGCCGATGCCTGCCCGATGTTCGTCGGAAGGACGATCCGCGGGATCAAAAACGGGTCGAGCCCCGAATGGCTGCGCCGACGCCTGACCGCGATCGGGCTGCGGCCTATATCGGCGCTGGTGGATATCACGAACTACCTGACCCATGACCGGGCCCGGCCGCTCCATGTCTATGACCTGGCCATGGTGAGCGGGGACATTTGCGCGCGGATGGGCGCTGAAGGAGAACGCCTGGCGGCGCTCGACGGCAAGACCTACGATGTGGATGACAGCATCTGCGTGATCGCCGATGACGCCCGGGCGGTGGCGTTGGGCGGCGTAATGGGCGGCGAGGACAGCGGCTGCACCGAGACAACCACCGACGTCTTTGTCGAGGCCGCCTTGTTCGATCCGATCCGGACCGCGACGACCGGGCGCAAGCTCGGTATCGACAGTGACGCGCGCTATCGGTTTGAGCGCGGGGTCGACCCGGCCTTCACGATCGCGGGCATGGAAGTCGCGACCCGCATGATCCTTGAACTGTGCGGCGGCGAGGCCAGCGACATTGTCGTGGCCGGCGCCCCACCCGCCCGGGACAAGACCCTGACGCTGCGGCCATCCCGCGTAGCGTCGCTGGGCGGTGTCGATGTGCCGGCGAACGAGTGCCGGCGGATACTTGAATCGCTGGGGTTCACCGTCGAGCACGATGGCGAAAACTTTCGGGTGGCGGCGCCGACATGGCGGTGTGACATTGATGGCGAGGCCGACCTGGTCGAGGAAGTGGTCCGGGTCTACGGCTACGACCGGATACCGTCGGTCAACATGGAACAGGCCGAAGCGGTCGCCAGGCCGATTCTCAAACCGCTCCAGCATCGTGTGCGTACCGCCAAGAGAACCCTGGCAGGGCGCGGGTTGGTCGAGGCTGTCACCTGGTCATTCATGTCGTCGCGTGACTGGACGCTGTTTGGCGGCGGCGATAAAACCCTGGAGCTGATCAATCCGATCAGCTCCGAACTCGATGTGATGCGGCCGAGTATTGTGCCTAACCTGGTTGCCGCGGCGGGCCGTAACCGGGATCGCGGATTCAACAATGTCGCATTGTTCGAGGTCGGACCCCAATATGGCGATGACACGCCGAACGGCCAATTGACCCTTGCCGCCGGTATCCGGCTCGGCGCCACCGGTGAACGTCACTGGGCGGGTCCGGCGCGAGCGGTCGATGCGTTTGACGCCAAGGCCGATGCGTTGGCGGTTCTGGCCGCGTGCGGTGTTCCGGTCGACAATGCCCAGATCGTCAGCGAAGCGCCAGGCTGGTACCATCCCGGCCGTTCAGGGGTTATTCGGCTCGGACCGAAGGCGATTCTGGCTTATTTCGGCGAGATTCACCCGGCGACTTTGATGAAAATGGATATTGCCGGTCCGATCGTCGGTTTCGAAATATTCCTCGATGCGATTGTGCAACCACGCCGGAAATCCGGCCGGACGCGCCCGCGTCTCGATGCGCCCGACCTTCCCGCCGTGCAACGCGACTTCGCCTTTGTGGTGGCGAAATCGGTACCCGCTCTTGATATCGTGCGAAGCGTGAAAAATGTCGACAAGGGCCTGATCACCGATGTCCGCGTCTTCGACGTGTATGAGGGACCGGGCATTGACGAGGATCAGCAGTCCGTGGCCGTAACCATCCGGTTACAACCAAGGGATAAGACGCTTACCGATAGCGAGATCGAGGAGATAGCAAGGCGAATCGAGGCTGCCGCGGCCAGGAAAACCGGCGCTGAGCTGCGCCGTTAGTCGACTCGGGGACCCGATTGTCATAACGAATCAACCGTTAACGAATCGAAAACCAGTCTTCTGTAGGGTAAGGTTTGAATCGGTGTGTTATAAATTCGACTAAGGGGTGCAACTTTGTATTCTGGCGCCATCGACTGATGGCTTGGTGAGGTTGGTTGCTTTCGTATTCGATTTTTGTGCGGCTGGTTTTTTGTGGCGCCTGGCATATTCCCAGGACAGTTGAAGTGGGCTGTATTGTGGTCTTGCGAATGAGGTAACGGAGTGATGTCGCGAGCCGGAAACAGAAAAGCTGCAACGGCAGAGGCCGATATACCATTTTCCGTGCGCCTGAAGGCCTGGTGGGAAGGTTATGACCCATCTGATCTGTGGGCCACCATGCAGATCACTCCGGTGCGGAACGGTAAAGAGGATATCGAGGCCACCAAGGTCGCGAATGCCACGGTTCCGCTGGCCCGGGACGGCAAGGCCGAAGCTCCCCGCCGCATGCAGCGTCCCACCATGCCCTGGGATGAAAAGCGGGTTGAGACCGCTCAGTTCGTCTGGGGAAAAGGCTATTGCGGACCAGGTGGGCCTAAGCATGTCGTCGCAATGTCGAAATTGCTGGCTTTGTCTCCGGAGATGAGTGTGCTTGCGCTTGGCGCCGAGTTGGGCGGACCGGCGCGAACCTTGGCCAAGGAGTATGGCGCCTGGATCAGCGGCTATGAGCAGTCCGAGGAACTTGTCGAGGCCGGCAATCGGCTTTCCGAGGCCGCTGGCCTGAGCAAGAAGGCGAAGCTGCAACACTATGATTTCAAAAAACCAAAGCCGTTCAATCGACAATTCGATCGGGTGTTTTCCAAAGAGGCCTTGTTTACGGTCAAGGAGAAGGCCGACCTTTTCAAGGCCATGGAGCAAAACATCAAGGGCGACGGCCTGGTCCTGCTGACCGATTACGTGCTGGGCAAGGACAGCGATCTGAAATCCAGGGAAATAATCGAATGGCGCAAGCAGGAGCCGAATGAGCCCCATTTGGTTACCGCCGAGCAATTGATTTCCGATATCAAGGACGCGCAACTGAGCATTCGCGTCAACGAAGATGTCACCGAACAATATATCAAGCTCATTGCCAACTCCTGGAACAAAGCGGACCGTCTGGTCGCCGAACTCGTCGCTCGTGGCGAGGATGGGGAAGGGATGGTCGAAACGCTGTTGCACGAGGCCGAACTATGGTCGCGACGCTCCAGGCTTCTGGAAAGCGGCAAGCTCAAGCTGTGGCGCGTCGTGGCGCACAAGAAAGTTCTCAACAGTCTGATGTCGAACTGGTAGGCCTTCAGGCTTCCGAGAGCGGCAATCGGCACGGCGTTCTTCAGGCGGGCTTGGCAGACCCTGCCGGCGATGATAAAAGCCCGGCCATGACAGCTCTCTCGAAAATTCGCAATTTCTCAATCATTGCCCATATCGACCACGGCAAGTCGACCCTCGCGGATCGACTGATCGAGGCCTGTGGCGGATTGACCAATCGGGAAATGTGCGAACAGGTGCTCGATTCGATGGATATCGAGCGCGAGCGCGGCATTACCATCAAGGCTCAGACGGTTCGTCTTGAATACCGGGCCGACGACGGCGAGACCTATATCCTGAACCTCATGGACACGCCGGGCCATGTCGACTTCGCCTACGAGGTCAACCGGTCGCTGGCGGCGTGTGAGGGCTCGCTGCTGGTGGTCGACGCCAGCCAGGGGGTCGAGGCCCAGACCCTGGCCAATGTCTATCAGGCGATTGACAACGATCATGAAATCGTGCCGGTGCTGAACAAGATCGACCTGCCGGCAGCCGATCCCGATCGGGTCAAGGCGCAGATCGAGGACGTGATCGGGCTCGATGCCGGCGGCGCGATCGAAGTTTCGGCCAAGACCGGCCTGGGCATTCACGACGTGCTGGAGGCGTTGGTCACCCATTTGCCCGCGCCCGGGGGCGATGTCGAAAAGCCGCTCAAGGCACTGTTGGTCGATAGCTGGTATGACGCCTATCTCGGTGTGATCATCCTGGTGCGGGTATTCGATGGAACAATTCGCAAGGGCCAGAAAGTCACCATGATGGCGGCGGGCAGCGTGCACACCGTCGAACGGGTCGGCGCCTTCATCCCCAAGCCGGAGACGGTCGATCAGCTGGGCCCCGGCGAGATGGGCTTCATCACGGCGGCGATCAAAGAGGTCGCCGATACCCATGTCGGCGACACCATTACCGATATGCGCCGGCCCGCGGACGAGCCCCTGCCCGGCTTCAAACCGTCGCAGCCGGTGGTGTTTTGTGGATTGTTCCCGGTCGACGCGGCCGATTATCCGCATCTGCGCGAAAGCCTGGCCAAGCTGCGTCTCAATGACGCGAGCTTCTCGTTTGATCCGGAAACCTCGGCGGCCCTTGGCTTCGGCTTTCGATGCGGCTACCTTGGGCTGCTTCACCTGGAGATTGTCCAGGAACGGCTGGAGCGGGAGTTCAATCTCGATCTGATCACCACCGCCCCAAGTGTGGTTTACCGGATCAGCCTGACAAATGGCGAAACTGTCGAGCTTCACAATCCCGCCGACATGCCGGACCCGGTGAAGATCGATTTTATCGAGGAGCCGTGGATTCTGGCGACCATCCTGGTGCCCGACGAATATCTCGGCGCGGTGCTGAAACTGTGTGAGGAAAAGCGCGGTGTCCAGGCCGACATGACCTATGCCGGCAAGCGGGCCATGGTGGTCTACCGCTTGCCGCTCAATGAGGTCGTGTTCGATTTCTACGATCGCCTCAAGTCAGTTACGCGCGGCTATGCAAGCTTCGACTATCACATGGACGGTTACGAGGTGGGCAAACTCGTCAGGATGACCATCCTGGTCAATAGCGAGCCGGTCGACGCGCTGTCCATCATCGTTCATGCCGATAAGGCGGAAGCCCGGGGCCGGGCGTTGTGCCAACGGCTCAAGGACCTGATTCCGCGTCAGCTTTTCCAGATCGCGGTCCAGGCTGCTATCGGCGGCCGGATTATCGCCCGGGAAACCGTGAAGGCCATGCGCAAGGATGTCACCGCCAAATGTTATGGCGGCGATGTGACCCGCAAGCGCAAGCTGCTTGAGAAGCAAAAGGCGGGCAAGAAGCGCATGCGCACCTTCGGCAGGGTCGAGATCCCGCAGGAAGCCTTTATTGCGGCGCTAAAAATCGGCGACAAAAAATAGTCCGGCTGTTGCGGAGCGGCTACCGCGAATTATGGTCCGAAAACTGACCGGACCGCCGGTGGCGCCAAAGGTAGGTCGGGATGATCGCTTCCACCGTTGTCGGCGTTATCCCGATATCGGCCAGCGTCAGCGCATCGTCAGCCACCACATTGTCGGTGGCCAGAAGTTTGACTTGATCGACCGTCAGGAGCGGGGCGACCATGAGCAATCTGCTTGCGATCTGCAACAGCCAGGCCTTGATTTTCGCCAACCCGAACGGGATCGACACGCAAAGGCGCTTGCGTCCGGTTTCGGCCAGTACGATTTCGAAGATTTGGCGCAGCGTGTAAATCCGCGGGCCGCCAAGCTCGAACACTTTTCCCGCCATTGATCGATCCCCAAGCGCGGTGACGATCGCGTCCGCCACGTCACCAACATAGACCGGCTGAAATTTGGTCTGTCCGCCCGGGCGCAGAACCGGAACGCCACCGAACAGAGGCAATACCGGCGTCATCCGGATCATGGTCGCAAATCTGTTGAAGAAGCCATCCTCTGGCCCGAATACAACGCTGGGGCGCATGATGGTGACGTTTGGAAAAGCTTCCGTCATCGCCTTCTCCCCGGCGGCCTTGCTGCGAGCGTAGTGGGAGGCCGAAGCGCTGTCGGCGCCGATCGCGGAAAGGTGAACAAGCCGCGACACGCCGGCCGCCCTGGAGGCACGCGCGATGCGGTCCGCGCCGTCGGCCTGCAGGTCGTCAAAGCGCTGTCGCCCGCGTTGATACAGGATGCCGACCAGATTGACCACGGCGTCTGCCCCGGCAACGGCGCGAGCGACCGAATCGTCATCCCGTACATTGGCCTGGACGATCTGAATTTGCCCGACATCACCTAAGGGTTTGAGGAACAGGGCCAGATTGGGATTGCGAACCGCGACACGAATCCGGACCCCTGTTCGCGCCAGGCGTTGCACGAGGTGCCGGCCCACAAAGCCCGATCCGCCAAAAATCGTTACCAGTCGATCCGCCATGATTTCCTCTCCCTTTACCCCTGCCGCTCGAACGCCGCCCGGGAACCGATGCCGGGAACACCACTGAAGCTTTTTCTTGGCTCCATAGAGGTTTGGGTGAACAATGTCCAGATAATCTGAAGCCCGGGCTGAAACTCGGGGACCGTGGAATTGGAACGGGATCTTTTCAGGTGCGCTTTCAATTGCACATTGACAATCGTGCAAGAGGCCTGTAGCCAACTGCCAGGATTGCTCAAAGCGATTTCAAGCCCAGGTGGCGGAATTGGTAGACGCGCTAGCTTCAGGTGCTAGTGACCGTAAGGTCGTGGAAGTTCGAGTCTTCTCCTGGGCACCAATTCTCCTTTTTCGACCGCGGTCGGCGGCAGCACCCCGGCCGGCGGGGAGGCAGGTCGGGAAGGGGACACAATATGACGATTGAACTGTATCACGGTGATTTGCCGGATGGCCTGGACCTTGGCGACGTGGTTGCCGTGGACACCGAAACCATGGGGCTCAACCCCGTGCGCGACCGGCTCTGTCTGGTGCAGCTTTCTTCCGGTGACGGAAACGCCCACATTGTAAAGCTGGAAGCCGGTTGTTATGACGCGCCCAATCTGCGGGCGTTGCTTGGCGACGAAACGGTCACCAAGATTTTTCACTTCGCCCGATTCGACATGGCGATGTTGTGGCGTTACCTGAACGTCATGCCCACCCCTGTCTACTGCACAAAAATCGCATCCAGGCTGGCCCGGACCTACACCGACCGGCATGGACTAAAGGATCTATGCCGGGAACTCGTGAACGTCGATTTGTCGAAATATTTCCAAAGCTCCGATTGGGGCGCGTCGAAACTGTCGCCCGCGCAGCTTGAATATGCCGCGTCGGATGTACTGTATCTTCACAAGCTGCGCGATATTCTGGATCGGATGCTTGAGCGCGAGGGGCGGACTGCCCTGGCCCGGTCGTGTTTCGATTTCCTTGCCGCCCGAGCGCATCTCGATCTCGGCGGTTGGGCGGAAGTCGATATCTTCCACCACTGATCGCCGCGCCCGAGTTGGCTGCGCCGGTCTCCGGTTCGGCTGTCATGCTTGATCCGGCAGCCGTCCCGCGATACATAATTGGCACAGTTTTCGCATTCACAGCTTTCGCATTTTGCCTTTCTTCCTGTATGATTGCGGTTTTCTGGATGGTGGGCTTGAGGGGCGGTAAGTCACAACCATGTTTAATCGGAATAATACGGACAATGCAGACCGGACTTCCGTTGGGGGGAGTGGCCAAAAGGTTTGGCCCGTATCCGGTGAACTTGCCGCCTTTGACACACCCGGCTTAAGGTCCGGCGGCATGGTTGACGACCTGCATCACAGGCTTGTTCGCCTGGCGAAGGTTCTGCTGCCGGCCGCGACGCTGGTTCTGATCGGCTTTTTGGTCGCCTGGCCCCGTTTCCACTCGGGCGAGACCAGCTTCATGCTGTCCTATTCGGACATTTCGAATTATGACGACAGAATTCGCATGGTCAGGCCGCGTTATGAGGGAACGGATAAGAAAAATCGACCGTTTGTGATTACCGCCGATGCCGCGGTGCAGGACCGGCCCGGCGCCGAGGAAGTGACTTTGCAGGGGCTGAATGCGGATATCACGCTGTCGGACGGCACATGGCTGTCCGTGGAAGCGGCAACAGGGATTTTCCGGCCCGGCGATGAAATTCTCAAAGGGGCCGACGGAGTGGGTATATTTTCCGATCTTGGGTATGAGCTTCATGCTGAAGAGGCCGAAATCGACGTTGGGCTGAGCCGGGCGAGCGGCAATCATCCGGTAAGCCTGCGGGGGCCCATGGGGAAATTCAAAGCCAATCGCTTTGCCGCCGACCTGGAAGCGCGATCGGTGACGTTTGAGAACGCGGTCAAGGCTACAATTTATCCCAGGCCGGGAAAATAAGAGGCGGAGGAGGGGACCAAGGTCCTACGAGTTGATGAGGGTATCCAGTATACGGTTTATAAGACGAGGATTGATCGCCACGCTATTGCTGGTGACCGCGCTCACCGGCGGGCGTGCGATCGCCAGGGACGCGGCCGAACTTGATCACGACATATCTCAGCCGATCGAGTTTTCCGCCGACAGGCTGGAGGTTGAGGAAAAGAACCGCGTTGCGACGTTCGAAGGCAATGTCAAAGCCGTTCAGGGCGAACTTCGGCTGTTGGCCGACATTGTGAGGGTTTATTTCCGCGGGCCGGGCGGGAATGCCGGCGATCAGCCCGAGGTAGACAGGATCGATGCCACCGGCAACGTCACCCTGCTATCGCCGGACGAAACGGCACAGGGCGATTGGGGCATTTATGACGTTGACAACAAGATCATAACATTGGGGGGCGCTGTCGTGCTGACACGGGAGACGACGGTGATCGAGGGCACACGCCTCGTACTGGACCTCGAACTCGGCCGCAGCAGGATTGAAAGCATCGCAACAGCGACCGGCGAGGAACAGCGGGTGCGCGGTGTTTTCCAGCCCGCCAGGCCGGGCGATCAGGACGAAAAATAAAGGCGCGCGCCCAAAAACGCGGGACGGCGACGCGCCGGAAAAACGATTTGTTAATGGGTTAAGGCTTCAATGGTAGCGGGATGAAAGTTGCATCAATCAACGGACCGGCGGGACCAAAGCGATCCGGTTTCCGCGCCGACAGACCGCACCTCGTGTCGGACAATAAAGGTCTGTTCATCAATTCGATCGGCAAGAACTACAAAAAACGACCCGTGCTGCGCGGCATCAGCCTGTCGGTTCAGCGCGGCGAGGTGATCGGTCTGCTCGGGCCGAACGGCGCCGGCAAGACGACGACTTTCTATATCGTGTCGGGCCTGATCGCACCGGATTTCGGCTGGGTGGTGCTGGACGGCCAGGATATCACGAAATTGCCCATGTACCGCCGGGCGCGGCTGGGGATCGGCTATCTGCCGCAGGAAGCGTCGATCTTTCGCGGCATGTCGGTGGAAGACAATATTCGCGCCGTCCTGGAGGTCGTGGAGAGTGACCGCGAAAAGCGGGAGGCCACCCTCGATCATTTGCTGTCGGAGTTTTCGCTGTCCCATTTGCGGCGGGCGCCGGCATTGGCGCTGTCGGGGGGCGAGCGCCGCCGGGTTGAAATTGCACGGGCCTTGTCGGCAAGGCCAAGCTTTATTCTTCTGGACGAGCCCTTTGCCGGTATCGACCCGATCGCACTTAACGAGATCCGCAATCTTGTCCATCATTTGAAGGACCGCGGAATCGGCGTTCTGATCACCGACCATAATGTGCGGGAAACCCTGGATATAATCGACCGCGCCTACATTATTCACGATGGGCAAGTGTTGATGGAGGGCACGCCCGCTGAAATCGTCGCCAACGAAGACGTTCGACGCGTCTATCTTGGTGAGCGCTTCAGTTTGTAGGCCGCGATCATGGCGTTGACACCAAGACTGGAGATCCGGCAAAGCCAGACACTGGTCATGACGCCGCAGTTGCAGCAAGCGATCAAGCTGCTGCAATACTCCAATCTGGAATTGTCTTCCTTTGTCGAGCAGGAAGTCGAAAAGAATCCGCTCCTGGAAATAGGGGACAGGCCGGAACCCGCGGCGGCGGACCGGTTATCCGAGCCGCCGGATTGGGCGAGCTCCGACGACGGGCCGGCGCACGCCGCTGAGGGATCCAGTCCGGAGCCGGCAGGGATCGACACCAAGCTTGGCGAACCCGGCTACGCCACACCCGGCGACGAGGCCCCGCTCAAAACCGCCTTTGAAAATGAATTCAGCAGCGCGGGACCGGCCGACGGCACCCTGGGAGATTCTTCGGCAGTGTGGAGCAGCGTAAGCGGCTCCGGCCGTTTCGATGATGGCGCCGACCGGCTGGAGCCGGCGCCCGGCCAATCGCAAACCTTGCGCGATCACCTGCTCGACCAGCTTCCTGATTCCCTTATGGCGCCGACGGAACAGTTAATTGGCCGTTATTTGATCGATATGATCAACAGTGACGGGTATCTGACCGATAGCGTTGATGCAATCGCCGAGCGGCTTTTCTGCCCCACCGAAGCAATTGAGAAGACGCTGGGCATCATGCAAGGCCTGGGGCCGGCCGGTGTGTTTGCCCGCAATCTCAAGGAATGTTTGGCCCTGCAACTTGCCGATCGCGATCGCCTCGACCCGGTGATGGAGACTTTTCTCAACCATCTGGACCTTGTCGCCAAGCATGATTTCGCCGCGCTTAAGCGGGTTTGCGGCGTGGACGATGGGGACCTCTCCGACATGATTGCCGAGATCAAGGCGCTCAATCCGAGACCGGGGGCGGCTTTTTTCTCCGAACCGCTGCTGCCTGTGGTGCCGGATGTGTATGTCCGCGCGAGCCCCGACGGAGGCTGGGCGGTGGAGCTCAACAGCGGGACCTTACCCAAAGTGCTCGTGAATCGGCGCTATTTCACTGAAATCAGCGGCTCGGCGAAAAGCAAGAGCGACAAGACTTTTATTTCCGACTGCCTGACGACGGCGAACTGGCTGGTAAAGGCACTCGATCAGCGCGCCCGCACGATCCTGAAAGTCGCGACCGAGATCGTTCGCCAGCAAAGCGGCTTTCTGGAAAATGGCGTCCATTATCTCCGGCCACTTAATCTTCGCACCGTCGCCCAGGCCATCGACATGCATGAAAGCACCGTAAGCCGGGTAACGAGCAACAAATACATGGCTACCAGCCGCGGCATCTTCGAATTGAAATATTTCTTCACGTCAGGGGTGGGGTCCGAGGACAACGGCATTTTGCATTCGGCGGAGGCCGTGCGCCACCGCATCAAGGAAATGGTCGATAATGAGGGCGCGGATGCCGTGCTTTCGGACGACAAGATGGTTGAGATCTTACGCGCCGCCGGTGTCGATGTCGCCCGGCGCACGGTCGCGAAATATCGTGAGTCGATAAACATCCCCTCCTCGGTGCAGCGCAGGCGGATGAAAAAAATGGAACAGGCGCTAAAGCAAAGGGCGGGGGACGGCTAATATCAAGGAAACTTGGTATAAGGCGGTCCGGCCCGATAGTTGACAGCGATTGGAGGTCAGCACTATGTTCGCGCTTTCTGGATATCCTAAATCGTTGTGAACAAGCTTATGCGTGTGCCCTTATGAGCACGGGGTCATAAAGAATGAAAATCCCTGTTTTTAAGAGAGATCAGGACAAAGGCGCGGCGTCCTTGCCCCATTGGGTCGCGGATTGAGGCCGCCGTCGGAAGTCCCGATACCGAGGATTGTTTGACAATGAAGATCGAGGAGCTTGTAAGCCTTAACGCGGTGGTTGCCGATCTCAAGGCGAAAAGCAAGAAACAGGCGCTCCAGAAACTGGCGAAACGCGCGGCTGAGATCACCGGCGTGCGGGAGCGCGAGATTTTCGAAACGATTCTGGAACGCGAAAGATTAGGCACCACCGGCGTCGGGCGGGGGATCGCGATCCCCCACGGGAAACTGACCGAGCTTGAACGCCTGTATGGCCTGTTTGCGCGCCTCGACCAGCCGGTCGATTTCGAATCGATCGACGAGCAGCCGGTCGATCTGATTTTCATGTTATTGGCGCCGGAGTCTGCCGGGGCGGATCATCTCAAGGCCCTCGCCAAGGTGTCGCGCCTGCTCCGCGACCAGACGATTTGTGACAAATTGCGGGGTTCTGACGGACCGGACGCGCTCTATGCCCTGCTGACCGAAACCGCCGTCACCCATGCCGCCTAGGCGGCATGGCCGTCAGTGGACGCTGAATGGCTCCATGTCGTTTTGAATGGCCGCGCCGATGGCGGCCTCCCGGCTTTCCAGCATTGCAAGCGGTTGTCCATCGGCCGAATGGACGGCATAGCCTGGCACACCGTTTTCCAGGACGGGTCTGATATAGACGATGTCGGTAATTCCGATGCTCGCCAATGCCTGTTGCGTAACGTGGGCGGGTTCGGCGTTTTTACGCATGCCAAGTTACTCCCATTTTCAAATGCCGCCGTTGCCTGAGGCGATTTCGATTTTCTGGATGACCGGGCTCGGATGGGGGCGGACCAGTGTGACGGTCAAGAGACCGTTGTCCAGCCCGGCGCCCTCGACCCGCATGCCATCGGCGAGCAGGAACCGCCGCTGGAACCGCCGCGACGCGATACCGCGATGGATAAATCTACGATTGGGCTCATCAGTTTGCCGCCCCTGGATAACGAGCTGATTGTTCTCAACGGTCACGCTGAGATCGCCGGCGGAGAAGCCCGCCGCCGCGAGGACGATCCGCCAGACATTCTCTCCGCTTTGTTCGATATTGTATGGAGGATAACCGTCGGCCGCCGACTTGGCGATCCGGTCGAGCGTCTGCTCCAGATAATCGAATCCCAGCAAAAGCGGATTCGATAGCAACGATTTGTTGTCCATGTCTGCCTCCTCGGTTGAGCGGGCGGACCTTGCCGGAGCCCTGCTTGTGGCGCTCCACGCCTCACTAATTCCAGAGCCCGAAACGGCGCTCCGTCTGCACTGAACATGGGAATTATTGCCGAAGATACAAGACGACAGCCACGGGGCGGAAAAGTTTATCCGCTTGACGTCCGCGCTTTCTGTCTCATTCGGACAGAGCTTGCGGGGCCGTGTTCAGCGCTGGCAGGACATCGTCTTCGGTTGGCGGTTCCGGCAGGCGCCCCTCGGCCGGTTCCGGCGGCCTGACCCAGCAATCGCCGCCACGGACCTGAATTTCCACGCAAATCGCCTCGGCCTCGGATAGCAACTTCAAGGGACCGGCATTGAGGCGGAAGAAGAAACCGCTCGGCTCACCTTCCCGGTCTCCAAAGTCCTTCTCGGAGCGGCGCGGTTCGAGATGGCCGATCAAATCGCCATACAAGCTGTTCAGCTGCCGCCACCCCGGCATCAGCTCTTCCTTCTTGCGGTAGGCCGCGATCTGAACGGCGTATCCGGTCGGGTCCACCAGTGGCGGGATCTCGATCTCGACCAGCGGTTCCGGCTCGGGTTCCGGCTCCGGCATGGGTTCGGGTTCGGGTTCGGGCGCGATTATTCGCGCGATCGTCTCATCGGCAACTTCCTTATCCGCTGTAAAAGACGGATTGGCGGGTTGCCTGGTATCATGCTTCGGATTGACGACCCCGCTCAAAACGGCCCTTCTTCGGGCGTCAGGAGTCATGGCCCGCAGTTCGGCGAAGAATGCGAGATTTCCATTGACCGCGGCGTTGTCGAGATCGATCGCGGCGATATTCCGGGCGGCCCCGGCCCGTCCCGCCAGGCCATATGCCAGTGCAAGATTCTGACGATGCCGAGGGGATGCGGCGCCGTCGAGCGCGACTTCCTCCAGCAGTGGAATCGCCTCCTCCAAAGACCCGGCCAGAGCCAGAGAGAGGCCGAAATTGTTGCGCAACTGAATATCCGAGGGCGCGATGTCAAGAGCCTGGCGATAGGCCGTGACGGCCTCGCGGTGCCGGCCCAGCGCATCGAGCGCTACCGCCATGCCGTTCCGCGCCTCGATATCAACGCCATCAAGCGTAACCGCGGTCTCGAACAGGGGAAGCGCCAATTCAGGCCGACCGAGCGCAATCCAGGCGCCCCCCAGGCCCCGCAGGGCCAGCGGGTCGCGCGCATCGTTGTCCAATGCGGTTCGGTATACCTCGGTCGCCTCTTCATATTGGCCCAGGGCGGTGAGCGCGCGGCCGAGTCCAACCAGCGGCCGATTGTCGCCCGATCTCTGATCGTGGGCGCGCCGGTAGATCGGGATTGCCGAGGCAAAGCGTCCTTCGCTCGCCAGATTATCGGCCAGGCGGAGCAGCGTGGAGCTTTCTCCGCCGCCCCTGCTCTGGGTTTTGATAATCGTCTGCGCCGGCCTCGATGCGGGTGTGCTGGCGCAGGCCGCCGCCACCAGCGAAACACCGGCGAGCAGAATCGCCAGGCGCCGCCGACCGGTTGCTTGCCCCATCGGACGCTGCTTTTGTCTATCCTTGAACAAGGATGCCCTCTCTCACATTGTCACCTGTCATTTCAACGACGCCGATCACAGACCTTATTAGTCCGAGATCGTCCGTCAAGGGCAGTGTGACGCAGTTGTACTCCGTGCCGTCCGGGCCGCAGGGAAAAAAGTCCCTGCGCGCAATGGGCAGGCCGCTCGCCAGGGCCTTGCGGGCGAGATCGGTGATCCACTCCAGCAACATGGCCCCGTCGCGGGCATTGGCGACACCGCCGCCCGCGGCAAGCGGCAAGCGCGCGATCCGCGTAAAAACAAGCGCGCCCGCCCGATCCGGCTGATCCACCATGAAGCACCGCGGCCACAGGTCCCGCAGCCGCTCGGGCCCGGCCTGGCGTTTGGTCACATATCCTTTCCGGCCCCGGGCGTGATACCACAACGCCAGCAATCTTTCGGTCGCCGTCGCGCATCCTTCCGCGCTGTCCGAAGGGTTGTGGCCTGTTAAATCGGAGTCGAGTCGTTGGGTGGCGCGACCGTTTCCGGTCGTTCTCTGGGGTGTAAAGCGGCCCGCCTTCATGTTGGTTGCTTTGCCGGCATCGGTCATCTACTTCCTGAGCGCAATGTTACGCCGCCCGAAAACCGCCCGGTTCGGAGCGTGAAACAGGGCCCTGTCGGTCCGTGGTTGCCCCATTGCGTTGGGCGGGCAACGGCGCAAACGGTCGCGCAAATATATCCAGAGGGCGCTGATTTCGGACTTGGACAGGGATTTCGGATCGAGCTCTCCCACTGTTTGCCCGTCTATCATGCTGACCGCAAAGTCGACCCGCTGATGAATCGTCTGCGGGGCCACGGTGCCGTGCTGTGACAACGCAACCGCCGCATCCGCCGTGATTCGCGCACGCCTGGTGGCGGCATTGACCACAAACACCAGGGGTTTTGCATTCTGCTCAATAAGCTCGACCGTCGCGGCCACCGCATGGAGGTCATGGGGGCTGGGCCGGGTCGGCACGACAACGAGATCGGCAAGCGCGATTACGCTTTGAATCGCGGTGGTGAACGCAGGCGGCGTGTCGATTACCGCGAGTTTGAATCCCTTGGCGCGCGCTTTTGTGAGATCATTGAGCAGCCTGGCCATGCTGGACTGCGCGAAGGCCGGCGTTGGTGAAGCGCGTTCGCTCCACCAGTTGGCGAGACTGCCCTGGGGATCGGTATCGACCATTACGACCGGCCCGTCACCGGCAAGTTCCGCCTCGACAGCAATGTGGCCCGATAGCGTGGTCTTGCCGGAGCCGCCTTTTTGAGATGCGAATGCCAGAACCTGCATGGCGCGGCGGCCTATCTGTCACCCATCCGCGACGGGAAACGGGTTTGCGGGATAATAATGGAGTTACTTTTCATGAAATTAACGGCCAAACCAACTCTATCCGATAATTAAGTCACAATCGCGTGAGACCATTTAATATAGAAATAAAAACGTTAACGATAAGTAAAATGAGTTTTGGACTGATCTAATTACGACCACTTGAGCTTGATGATATTTACCGAAAATATAATAATAATTTTAACTTAACATGATAAAAATTGCAGCCCAGAACACATTTGTCCGGGTTGGTGCAATAATGCAGGCTATCTTTAATATCTCGCTCGCCACAAAGGAATGACCAAGCTAATATTGGTATAGAGTTGATCATCGAAGACAGTCGACGGCAAATTATCGCCCTTAACCATTTGAAGGACCGTCCGATAATGTCGAAGGCAGGGAAAAGTGCTCTAGCAGCGACGATGGGGCTTTGCGCGGTCATGATGGCCCACGAGGCTGTTGCCGATATGTCGAAGGCGTTGGGCGCCTATGAACGGGGCGACTACCCGGCCGCGGCACGGGAATGGCTGTCTCATGCCGCGCAAGGAAACGCCGAGGCATTATTCAATCTGGGTCAGCTATATCGGCAGGGCCTTGGTGTGGAGCGCGATGCCGGGCGCGCTGAAAAATACTATTTGCGAGCGGCGCGGCGTGGCCATGTCCGGGCGCAAAGCAATCTCGGGACGATGCTGTTTTTCAAGAATCCAGCGCCCGATTATGAAAATGCGCTGACCTGGTGGCGGGTGGCGGCGAAGGCTCGGGAGCCGCAAGCCCGTTACATGCTGGGGGTGGTCCATTTGAACGGCGAGGTCGTGCCCAGGGACCTGGTCAGGGGCTATGCGCTGCTGACACTGGCCGCCGCCGCGGGTGTCGAGAAAGCGGCCCAGGCCCGCAAGGCGGTCCGAGAATCACTCGATCAGAAGACGCGAATCGCCGCCGAGGCCCTGGCCCTGGAGATCGACCCGCGGGCGCAACTGTCGGCGCTGGAACCGGGCCCTGAGCCGCACCCTCAACCCGCCCCATCGGCCGATCAAGTCCCCGTTGGCGAACCCGCCGGCTTTCGGATTCAGCTTGGCGCGCTCGGCTCAAAGGCGATGGCCTGGGAAACCTGGGACCGGCTGGTTAAGCGGCACGGCGATTTGCTGACGCGTCTCGCGGCCGGAGTCGAAATATTTGATCGCGGCCCCGGTCACCAACCGCTTTACCGGCTCCGCGCCGGTCCATTCCCGAATAAAGACGCCGCAGCCAGGCGCTGCGAGGCGCTGGCGTCACACGGCGCGGGATGCTTTGTCGTCCCGCCGTCCCGATGACCGTCAATGAGGCGCTTCGGCGCGCACACCGCTAAGGGTCTTGCCTGGCGCGAGTGCTTCGGGATCGACCCGCAGTTCAAGAACCGCGGGCTTGCCCGATTTCATCGCCCGGTCGAATGCGGGCAGGAACTGGTCGGTCGTTTCGACGATCTCCGAATAGGCGCCGAACGCCCAGGCATAGGCCGCGAAATCAGGATTTTCCAGGCTGGTGCCGCAAACCCGTCCCGGATAATTGCGTTCCTGATGCATGCGGATGGTGCCGTACATGCTGTTGTTGATGATCAGCACGATCACATTGGCGCGGTACTGCACCGCGGTCGCCAGCTCCTGCCCGGTCATCAGGAAGCAGCCATCGCCAGCCAGGGCGACAACACAGCGTTCGGAGGCGGCGATTTTGGCCGCAATCGCGGCCGGCAGGCCGTAGCCCATGGCGCCGCTGGTCGGCGCGATCTGGGATCGGTAGCTCCGGAACTGGTGGAAGCGGTGGGACCAGGCGGTGTAATTCCCGGCGCCGTTGGTGATGATGGCGTCATCGGGCAAATGCTGGCGCAGGGCGATGAATATGGCCGCGAGGTCGAGAGCGCCGGGGCAGGGTACCGGCTCAATAAATGCTTCATAGTCCGCCCTGGCCCCCGCTGTCCATTCCGCCCAGCGCCCCGGTTCGGCAGCAGCTCGACGGCGCAGCTTCCGGCCCAGGGTTCCGACGCCGGCGTTGATCGCCAGATCAGCCTGATAGACGCGATTGAGTTCCTCTGCCCCGGCGTGGACATGGACCAGTTTCTGACGGGTCCGCGGCGCATCCAGTAAAGTGTAGCCCCCGGTGGTCATTTCGCCGAGCCGGGGCCCGATTGCGACGATCAGGTCGGCGCCGGTCACGCGCTCGGCCAGCTTCGGGCTGATGCCGATGCCAATGTGACCGGCATAGCTGGGGCTGGAATTGTCCAGAAGATCCTGGCACCGGAACGATACGCCGGCCGGAAGATTGTTGGCCTCGATGAATGTCCGGATGTCGGCGCACGCCTCGCGCGACCAGCCGCTGCCGCCCAACATCACAAAAGGGCGTTCGGCCTTTGACAGCATGGCGACCAGTTGGTCGATGTCGCCGTCCGCCGGGCTGGGCTGGATGACCTGGTAGGGCTTCAGATCCGCGGTCTGGCATTGCTGGCTCAGAATATCCTGGGGCAATGCCAGAACCACCGGGCCGGGCCGCCCCGAGGTCGCGGTGTGGAAAGCACGGCTGATAAACTCCGGCAAACGGGCGGGATCGTCGACCTGCGCGGTCCATTTGGTCATATCACCGAACATTTTGGTAAAGTCGACTTCCTGAAACGCCTCGCGGCCCAGATGGCCGCGGTGAACCTGGCCAACGAACAGGATCATCGGAGTCGAATCCTGGAAGGCGGTATGAACGCCAATGCTGGCGTTGGTCGCGCCCGGCCCTCGCGTGACGAAGCAAATGCCCGGCTTGCCGGTGAGCTTGCCATGGGAATCGGCCATATTGGCGGCGCCGCCCTCGTGGCGGCAGGTTATCAGGCGAATGGCGTCCCCGGCCCCGTGCAGGGCATCGAGAACCGGCAGGTAACTCTCGCCTGGAACGCAGAAAACAGTATCGGCGCCGTGAATGCGCAGGGCGTCAACCACAATCTGTCCGCCGGTTCGCATGTCGCAATCCCCCATTGCCAAATAATCCTGGGCCAGATAATCCTGAATGCGGCCACCACAGATAATTCACAAGCGCGAAAAGCGCCAGCGTTACGATGGTCAATGCAGGTGTTATTTTGACCGCCCGCCCGCCGTCCGGACAGGCTCTTAGTCTTCCCTGGCCGCTTCGCCAATCTCTTCAGCAGTCTCCTCGGCGGCTTCATCGCCGGTTGCCTCAGTGGCTTCCTCGACAACATCCTTGATGGCCTCGGCGGCGTCATAGCCGGCCGCCGGCGTCGATGCGGCCGGTGCGTCAGGCGTTGCCGCCTGTTCCTCGCCGCCCTGGTCGCCACAAGCCGACAAAATGGTCAGCGGCATTGCCAACAGGCTCACGACAATCAGCTTGGTCCAGATTTTCTCCACTGATTTCATGACGCTACTCCTCTGTTGAGTATTTGCCCTTGAAACGCGATGGAAAGGGAAGATTAGCATAATTGCCGTGCTCCACAAGAGCCGGCCTTTTGTAATTTGCTTGTTATTTATTTGGTGGAGCCAGGCGGAATCGAACCGCCGACCTCTTGAATGCCATTCAAGCGCTCTCCCAACTGAGCTATGGCCCCGAATTTTTGCGCCGCGTTCCAAGCGGCGAGGTGAAACTAGATTCCGGTCCGACGAATTTCAAGCAAAAACACGATGCCTTTGCAACGAGGAACAAAGGCTACGGTTTACACCCTTCGACAGCGTCAATCAGGCAGTCGGCTGGGCCTCGTCAACGCCGTCGTCCTCTTTGATTGCATCCGCGTCCGTGTCCTTGGCGTCCGGTTCCTTGACTTCCATGTCTTTTGACCGGCGCGACTTGAGCAACGGCTCAGGCGTGAAGCTCGTTTCACACTTAACGCAGGTAATGGGCGTGCGGTTAAGATCATAAAATCTTGTCCCGCAGCTCGGACACTGCTGTTTGGTTCCCCATTCAGGTTTTGCCACCGTCGACACTCCGCCAAGTCTTTAACATCAGAACGGCCCCCAATTGCCACGTTCGGAGGCCCCTGTCAAAACTTTGTTTTGGCGATCGCGCACCACGGTTTGGCCGGCGGCGAGGCTTCCGGGATTTAATGTCCGTGTTGGCGGCTGCCCGCACTATATGATAGAGACCGGGATATGGCATTGCGCAACCTGATGAATCGGAACATATTCTGCTCGTGACAACACTCATTTCAACTCGAACCGAGGGCCTTTTCGGGACCGTCGCCGTGCCCGGTGACAAGTCGATTTCCCATCGTGGCTTGATCCTGGGCGCCCTCGCGGTCGGCGAGACGCTGCTTGAGGGTCTGTCGGAAGGCGACGACGTGTTGCGCACCGCTGCCGCCATGGGCCATCTGGGCGCGCGGGTCGACCGGGAGGGCGACCATGTGTGGCGTGTGCGCGGCGTGGGCGTCGGTGGGCTTCGTGAACCTGTTACCGCACTTGACATGGGCAACTCGGGGACCGGGATGAGGCTCCTGATGGGGGTCGTCAGCGCTCAGCCGATGGCGACCCAGTTTGTCGGGGACATCTCCCTCTCGGGCCGGCCGATGGACCGGGTGATAACGCCGCTCAAAGGCATGGGCGCGCGATTCGCCGCCCGGCGTGGATCCTATCCGCCGATCACCGTGATCGGTACCGGCCATCCCATGCCGATCGAATACCGGCTGCCAATGGCGTCGGCCCAGGTTAAATCAGCCGTGTTGCTGGCCGGCTTGAACGCGCCGGGCGTGACCACGGTGATCGAACCGGCGCCAAGCCGCGATCACACCGAACGCATGCTGGAATATTTCGGAGCGGACATTGACGTGCGGCGGAACGCCGACGGCGAAACCGTCATCGGACTGAACGGCCAACCCGAACTTCAGCCCAGGGATCTCAAGATTCCCGGCGATCCATCGTCGGCGGCCTTTCCGTTGGTCGCCGCGCTGATCGCGCCCGAAAGCCGGGTGACAGTGAACAATGTCTGCGTCAACCCGTTGCGCGCCGGCTTATTCCAGACCTTGCGGGATATGGGAGCCGATCTGACAATCGAACCCGTTGACCGGGGCGGTCTTGAACCGGTCGCCAACATCACCGCTCGCACCAGCACATTGCGGGGCATTGACGTGCCGGTGTCGCGAGCGCCGTCGATGATCGACGAGTTCCCGGTGTTAGCGGTGGCGGCCGCTTGCGCCGAGGGAACAACAGTGATGCGGGGGCTGGCTGAGCTCAGGGTCAAGGAAAGCGACCGGCTCGCCGCCATGGAGGCTGGCCTGAAGGCTTGTGGGGTGGCAGTCGAAGGGCTCGACGACGGGCTCGTGATCCAGGGCCGGGGACGACCGCCAAGGGGCGGTGCAAGGGTATCGTCCCGGGACGATCATCGCATTGCGATGTCGTTTTTGGTTCTCGGTCAGGCGACGGGCGAATCGGTCGAGATCGACGATGCGGCCATGATTGAAACCAGCTTCCCGGGATTCGCCCGGTTGATGAATGGCCTTGGTGGCGCCATTGAAAGTGCGGCGAAGGACGGGGAAAGTTCATGATTATCGCCATTGACGGCCCGGCGGCGGCGGGCAAGGGGACACTGGCCCGGGCCCTGGCGCGGCATTTCGGCTTCGCTTATCTCGATACCGGGTTGCTGTACCGGGCCGTCGGCATGAAAATCGTGCGCGATGGCAAGGACCCCGACGATCGCGACGCCGCGGTCGCCGCGGCCGGGAATTTGCGGGCGCGGGATCTAGACGACTCGGATTTGCGCAGCGAGGCCGCCGGGGCCGCGGCCTCCCGGGTCGCGGCGATTCCCGAGGTCCGGGCGGCTCTGGTCGCTTTTCAACGAGACTTTGCCGCATATCCGCCCGGAAATGCGGGCGGCGCGGTGCTGGATGGTCGCGATATCGGGACGGCCATCTGCCCCGACGCCGACGTGAAGCTGTTTGTCACCGCCAGCGCTGTCCAACGTGCGCGCAGGCGGTTCATGGAACTCAACGACCGCGGCATCCGGGCCACGGAGGAAATGGTGCGGACTGATCTCGAGGCCCGGGATGCGCGCGATGCGAAACGCGCCGTTGCGCCCATGGTCGCCGCCGACGATGCCCTCTTGCTTGACACGACGAATTTGGATATAGACAGCGCGTTTCGTGCGGCGAAAGCACTGATTGCAGGGGATTGAGACCTGACTATCGGCTAAGTGGCCCTTCAACTGAACGGCCTGTCCTCTGAATGAATTGCCGCTCGCCGGCAACGAAACTGATCTGACGTTTTAGAACGCGTACCGCTGCACCGTTTCCGCAATGGCCGGTTTGCAGCAATTTGAGTGAAGGCCTTTAAAGGCAAGACCGCCGGACAAAACCGGTTGGCCGGAAACCGACAATTTGGAGTTATCATGACAAAACCACCCCTTTCCGACTCTCAGGTTCCCAACGAAACGCAAGAAGATTTCGCATCGCTTCTTGAAAGCAGCTTTGGCGCCCAGCCCGGCATTGTCGGCAGCGTCATCAAGGGCACTGTCGTCGCCATCGAGAATGACGTCGCCCTGATCGACGTTGGCCTGAAAGCGGAAGGCCGCGTCTCCCTCAAGGAATTTGCCGGACCTGGACAGGCTGCCGAGATCGCTGTCGGCGATACGGTCGATGTCTATCTCGACCGGATGGAAAATGCGCAGGGCGAGGCGGTCATCAGCCGCGAGCGCGCTCTTCGTGAGGAATCATGGAACAATCTCGAAAAAGCCTTCGAGAAGGGCGAGCGGGTCGAGGGCGTCATTTTTGGTCGCGTCAAGGGCGGCTTTACGGTCGATCTTTCAGGCGCCGTGGCGTTTTTGCCGGGCAGCCAGGTCGACGTGCGGCCGGTTCGCGACATTTCGCCCTTGCTTGGCGTGCCGCAGCCGCTCCAGCTTCTCAAGATGGATCGCCGGCGCGGCAACATCGTCGTGTCGCGGCGCGCGGTGCTTGAGGAAACCCGGGCCGAACAGCGCTCCGAATTCATTGCCAACCTGCATGAGGGTCAGATCATCGAAGGTGTGGTCAAGAACATTACTGATTACGGCGCGTTCGTCGATCTCGGCGGGATCGACGGTCTATTGCACGTTACGGATATGTCCTGGCGTCGCGTGGCCCATCCCAGCGAGGCGTTGAGCATCGGCGAAACCGTGAAAGTCCAGCTCATCAAGGTCAACCCCGAGACCCAGCGCATCAGCCTGGGCATGAAACAGCTCGAGGTCGATCCGTGGGAAGGCGTTGACGCCAAATATCCGATCGACACCAAGATCACCGGCCGGGTCACCAACATCACCGATTACGGTGCGTTCGTCGAGCTGGAGCCGGGGGTCGAAGGCCTGGTCCATGTCTCCGAAATGAGCTGGACCAAACGCAACGTTCATCCGGGCAAAATTGTTTCGACCAGTCAGCAGGTTGAAGTCATGGTGCTCGATGTCGATCCCGGCAGGCGCCGGATCAGCCTGGGTCTGAAGCAATGTGTCTCCAATCCGTGGCAGTCGTTCGCTGAAACCCACTCCGAGGGCAGCGAGATCGAAGGCGAGATCAAGAACATCACCGAATTCGGCCTGTTCGTCGGACTTGAAGGCGATGTTGACGGCATGGTCCATCTGTCGGACCTGTCGTGGGATCAAAGTGGCGACGACGCGATCAAGGCCTACAAGAAGGGTGACATGGTCAAGGCCGTGGTGCTCGACATCGATGCCGAAAAAGGGCGCATCGGGCTCGGCGTCAAGCAATTGGCGGGCGATCCGTTCGCTTCGGCACTGAAGCTGAAGCGGGGCGCGGTGGTCACCTGCACGGTCGAAGCGGTCACCGACGGCGGCATCGAGGTGGGCATCGGCGATGCCGGCCTCAAATCGTTCATTCGGCGCGGCGACCTGGCCCGGGATCGTTCCGAGCAACGGCCGGAGCGGTTCTCGGTCGGCGATAAGGTCGACGCCAAAGTCACAAATGTCGATCGTGCCAGCCGCCGGGTCGGCCTGTCGATCAAGGCACGTGAAGTGGCCGAAGAGAAAGAGGCTGTCGCCCAGTACGGTTCGGCGGACAGCGGGGCGAGCCTTGGCGACATTCTGGGCGCCGCCATGACCAAAGCCCGCGCCGCAAAAACCGACAACGGTGACGACGCGGAAGAAGAAAAAAGCGAATAATCATCGCTTGCGGGGCGCTGGAAGCTGGTCTTCCGGCGCCCTTTTTTGGGCGCGCCATCCTGCACCTGGCCTGAAGATATCCGAAAAAACGTTGTTTTTTTAACGACTTATACTTGACCTGCCGGGTTCCGTTTGGCACCCTTTAGCGCAGTCGGCTCATCCTGGAGCCCTTTCAGCTCTTATGGAAACATTGGCTAGGATCGGAAAAGGACCCGCGGCATGATTAAATCTGAACTCATCGCACGTTTGGCGGAGGCAAATCCGCATTTGTTCCACCGCGACGTAGAGCGCATCGTCTCGACCTTATTCGAGGAGATGACGGCGGCACTTGAACGGGGCGATCGGGTGGAGTTGCGCGGATTCGGGGCGTTTTCGGTCAAATGCCGACCCGCCCGGATTGGGCGGAATCCACGCACTGGGGAGACCGTGCAGGTGTCCGAGAAATTCGTGCCTTTTTTCAAGACCGGCAAGGACTTGAGACAAAAACTGAACAAGGATCGGGCGAACTAGACCTGTCTTCAGAAGTGGCGGGCCCATGACGAGCTTCCGACCCTATAAGCCGATAAAATGGGCCATCCTGGGCATACTGGGCGTCGGCATTGCCGCTCTGGCCGTGGCGAATCGCACGCCGGTCGCATTGCATTTCGATCCGCTGCCATTCCGGGTCGAGGCGCCGCTTTATCTTTTGATCCTGCTGTCACTTTTGCTGGGTGTCGTGATGGGAGGCGCCACCGTCTGGATGTCGCAACGTTCCTGGCGACGCAGAGCCCGGGTAGCCGAACGCCAGGCAACAAAACTGGAACGCGAGGTCGCGGATATCAAGGCGGGGGACGGACCCCGGTAAGCGCGGATATGTGGACCTGATTGGTATTTTGAGGTATGGACGGAGCAGGGATCTTTCCAACCGGATCCAGGAAATTGGGTAAACTGCGATGAACTGGCTTACAAATTACGTTCGGCCGAAATTGCGCGCCGTATTGGGTAACCGCAAGGAGACGCCTGAAAACTTGTGGGACAAATGCCAGAAATGCGGGCAGATGATCTACCACAAGGAGTTCAAGGCCAATTTGCATGTTTGCGGGCATTGCGGACACCATCACCGCATCGGCCCCGAGCTTCGCCTCGCGTCACTGTTCGACGCCGGCCAATATCGGTCGATCGAACTGCCGGAGGTTCCGTCCGATCCCCTGAAGTTTCGCGATCAGAAACGGTATGCCGATCGCTTGAAGGAAAATCGCGCCAAGACCGGGCAAAACGACGCCCTGAATGTCGCGTTCGGCACGATGGGCGGAAACCCGGTGGTCATGGCGGTTCAGAATTTCGCGTTCATGGCGGGTTCAATGGGCGCCGGCCTGGGCGAGGCCTTCGTTGCCGCCGCCCGCCATGCGGTGAAAAAAAAGGCGGCCTTTATCGTCATCACGGCGGCAGGCGGCGCGCGAATGCAGGAAGGCATCCTGTCATTGATGCAAATGCCGCGAACCACGGTTGCGGTGCAGATGGTGCGCGATGCCGGTCTGCCTTATCTCGTGGTCCTGACTGATCCGACCACTGGCGGGGTGACGGCTTCCTACGCCATGCTCGGGGATGTTCAGATTTCCGAGCCCGGTGCGCTGATCGGCTTTGCCGGCCCCCGGGTGATTGAAAATACCATTCGTGAGAATCTTCCCGAGGGATTTCAGCGCGCCGAATATCTTCTGGAACACGGCATGCTCGACATGGTGGTTCACCGGTCGGAGCTTCGCGACACCCTTACCCGAATCATCGATCTGCTGACCAGGCCGACGCTGTCCGACCGCGTGCCGACTCCGTTGCTGGGAAATCCTGGCGGAAGGAGCCGCGCAGCGACCAATGCCTGATCACGGCCGTCGTCGGGGCAGCAGCGATCGGATCCTTGAGCGGCTGATCGGCCTTCACCCGAAACTTATCGACCTGTCCCTGGACCGGATCGCCGAACTGCTGGCGCGACTCGGGTCGCCCGAGCGCGCGCTGGCGCCGGTGATTCATGTCGCCGGCACCAACGGCAAAGGCTCAACCATCGCCTTCATGCGCGCCATTCTGGAGGCTGCGGGAAAAGCCGTTCAGGCTTATATTTCGCCCCATCTGGTGCGGTTTCACGAACGGATCCGGCTCACTGGCGGACTGATCGATGAGGCGGGCCTTTGCGCCCTGCTCGAAGAATGCGAGGCCGCCAATCAGGGCGAGGCGATCACCTATTTCGAAATCACGACGGCGGCGGCCTTCCTCGCCTTCTCGCGCCAGCCGGCCGATGCGCTCTTGCTTGAGGTCGGTCTCGGCGGCCGCTTCGACGCCACCAATATCGTCGCCGCGCCGAAGGTTTGCGTGATCACGCCGGTCAGCGCCGATCACCAACAGTTTCTGGGCCACGGTTTGGCGGCTATCGCCGGCGAAAAGGCCGGAATTATCAAACCTGGCGTGCCGGTCGTGGTCGGCCCCCAGGACCCCTCTGTCCTGACGGTCATCAAGGATAAGGCCAGGCAAGTCGGGGCGCCGGTATTTGCCGAGGGGGAGGACTGGCGGGTCCAGCCGGCCGAGGGCGGACGGTTTCGATATCGCGACAGCCGGGGCGAGCTGGAGCTTGCCTCGCCGTCGCTCCGTGGCGCTCACCAGATGTGGAATGCGGGCCTGGCGATTGCGGCTCTGCGCCATTTCCCTTCTTGTGAACCGGACCCAAAGGCCATCGCCGCCGGCCTTGGCACGGCGGCGTGGCCGGGCCGATTGCAGCGGCTTGAGGAAGGCCCATTGCCAAGCCTGCTGCCCGAAGGGTCAGAACTTTGGCTCGACGGCGGGCACAACCCGGCAGCGGCGGAAATTCTTTGCGCGTATTTTAGGGATAAAAAGCCGCTTCATCTCATTGTCGGCATGATGGCGAGCAAAAGCGTCAATGATTTCCTGGCGCCGTTCCAGCCGCTCGTCGTAACCCTTCATGCCGTCGCGATCCCCGGTGAGAAGGGCTGTATCCCGCCCTCGGATCTGGTTGCGATCGCTTCCCACCAGGGCATTTCGGCTCGCTCGTCGGACGGCGTCGAAAGCGCGTTGGCCGAGATTGCCGCTAATTGTAACGCGTGCGCGCCGCCGACCGTGGTCATTTGCGGGTCGCTTTATCTTGCCGGCACTGTGTTGCGGCTGCAGGGGGCCTGAACGAAAAAGGGCAAGCGCCGTGTCCCGGCGCCTGCCCTTCCAGAGCACTCAATCAGACAGCGCTGTTGATCCACTCCACAATTTTGCTTTTCGGCATGGCGCCGACCTTTGTGGCCGCCAACTCGCCGTTCTTGAACAGCAACAGGGTGGGGATGCTGCGCACGCCAAAGCGCGACGGGGCCTGCGGATTTTCATCGATATTGACTTTGGCCACGGTCAGCTTGCCGCTCATTTCCGCCGCGATCTCTTCGAGCGCCGGACCGATCTGCTTGCAAGGGCCGCACCATTCCGCCCAAAAATCCACGAGCACGGCGCCGTCGGCGTTCAAAACATCGGTTTCAAAACTTTGGTCTGTTACAGCAATAGTAGCCATTTCATTTCCTGATAATCGTTGGGTTTAGAGAGACGCGGGAGGGCGGTCACTTTCAGCGTCAATGTAGGAACCGCTCCGACATCCGTCAAGCGGTGGCCATGGCGATCATCTCAGCCCAACCGCGAACCAGTGCGTTTTCGGGCAGGATCATCAACTGTGGCTGGTCGGTCCATAACAGCGCGCAGCGTATTTCCTTGTCGGGATATATCTGACGCAAAATGGCCCAATAGGCCGCCATCTGCCGCAAATATACCGGCGGAATTTCGTCAACATTTCGCGGCGGCATACGGTTGGTTTTGAAGTCCACGACCAGGACCTCGCGATCCATGACCGCAAGCCTGTCGACCTGGCCGGACACCGGCAATCCGTCCGCCACTCCGATCACAGGAACCTCGGCGCGGCTGCCGGGCGCGAAAACCGGGGCGAAGTCCGGCGCGTTCAGGACGCCGAGCGCGCCCGAAATTATCCGATCGATGTCGCCCGGTTTCAGGCCATGGCCGCGCTGTCCGAGCAACCGTCTCGCCGCGTCCTCCCTTTGATCGCGCTCAAGACCCGGCAGCGATTGCAGAAGCCGATGGGTAATCGTGCCGATGCGATAGGGCGGGTATTTGCCAGTGGTCAGCGGGCTTCGAGCCGGGGGTTCCGTCCCGCCCGGCTTGGACGGGATGAGCGCCATGGGGTAGCGTGGCTCGGCCGGCGCGGGGCGGGTGGTCCAGTCAGGAAGATCGGGCGACGGTGCGCCGGATTCAGTTCTCGGGGCGGTTTCCTTGAGGGCCGCGGTTTGCTCTGTCCGGAACCGCAAAAAAGGGCCGCCGTCGCCAGAAACTGTTTCAAGGCCCGGCAAGTCGGGCAGGGCGCTGGCAATCAGGTCGTACCAGCAGACTTCGTCTTTGCCCTTTGAAGTTTCCCAGCCTGAAATATAGAGCCGGTCTTCCGCGCGGGTCAGGGCGACATAGAGCAGACGCCGATACTCCCGCATGCGCTCTACATCCCGCGCGTTTCGGGCGCGCCCGATAATGCCGACCTCGTTGTCCTTCTTCAGCGTCCAGATGGGAAGGGGAATGGTGCCGTCGTCGATCCACAGCAGGTGAGACCGCGACCTCGGGACCTGACAGGTATCGGGCAGCATCACGATTGGCGCTTGCAAGCCCTTCGCGCCGTGAACCGTCATGATCCGGACCTCGTCGCGGCCCTGCTCCATGTCCCGCTTGATTTCCGCCTCCCCGGCCTCGACCCAATGCAAAAACCCCTCCAGTGACGGCGGATGAAGACGTTGATATTCCAGCGCGAGCGACAGGAATTCGTCGATCGGGTCGCTCGCCTCAGGGCCCAGGCGAGCCATCAGCTTCCGCCGCCCGTCGCGCCGCGTCAGCAGGTCGGCAAAGAATTCATATGGCGCCAGGCCGCCGGGCCGCCCCAACAAATTCGACAGAAACGCCGCCGCCTGCTCAAATCGTGGACCGTCGCCTGTTCTTTGCCGGAGCTCCCGCCACAGGGTCGACCGGCGGCCGCGGGCAAGCGCGAACAGCGCGTCGTCGTCAAGGCCCACCAGGGGTCCCTTGAGGACGATGGCGAGGTTCAGATCATCGTCCGGCAGCAGGACAAACCGGCCCAGCGCGATCAGGTCCATCACCGCGATCTGTTGGGTCAACTTCATGCGATCGGCCCCGGAGACCGGAATGCCGCGAGCCTTGAAGGCCGATACGAGCTGGTTGACGAACGCGGTGCGTCTGCGAACCAGGATCATGATGTCGCCGGGGCGCACCGGCCGCCCGCGCGCCTCCAGCATCTCCTTGTTTTCCAGCCAGTATTTTATTTGATCGGCGATGCGGCCCGCCAATCTGGCGGGGGGGTCGTCGCTGCTGTGCTGGGTGACCGGCGCGGCCCAGTCGTCCTCGCCCTCACCGCCGTCCAACGGCTTCTCGGTGGGCCACATTTCGACCAGTCCCGCATGGCCGTTCCGGTGGGCGTCATGGTCAATCGGCTCGCCGGTGAACATGAGGCCGTCGGCAGCCGCCGGATTGTAAAAGACCTGATCAACCAGATTGAGCACGGCCTCGGTGGAGCGGAAAGACACCTTCAGCTCGACATTGCGAAATTTAAGCCTGGCTTCCCGCACCCGATTTCGGAAATGCCCGCGCCATTGTTCGAAGGCCTCCGGGTCGGCCCGCTGGAAACCGTAAATCGATTGTTTGGCGTCGCCCACGGCGAAGATCGTGCGGTGCTGGTCCCGGGCGCCTTCGCCGGCGAAAAATTCCTCCGCCAGCACTGTCACCACCTGCCATTGTTCGGGATTGGTATCCTGCGCCTCATCGACCAGGATGTGGTCGATGCCGCCATCGAGCTTATAAAGCACCCAGGACGCGGTGCTGCCCTCGCTCAGCAGGTCGCGGGCTCTCAATATCAGGTCGTCATAGTCGAGGGCGGCATGGCGGTCCTTGATGGCTTGATAGGCATCCGAAATCTTGACGGCGAGCAACATCAGCGCCGCACTGGCCTCCGCGACCCGCGCCAGCCGGCGCTGATGGTTGACCGTTTGCAGGCGTTCCGCCTCGTCGGTCAACGCCACGAGGGCATCGGGATTTCGCGCCGCCGCGGCCTTGGTGATCAGGGTCTTTTTCGGGACGCCCTTCTTGGTGAGGAATTCCGCCTGATAGCGTTGGAAGTCCCGCTCCCGTGTTCCGGGCGACGCCAGCCAGTCGGCCACCACCTGCCCGCGCCGTTGATCGGTCTTGCCGCCGCCAGCCAGCGTGCCGGCCGCCGCGCGCAGACGGTCGGCGTCGAAAAAGCCGTCGGAACAGGCTTCCGCAAGGATGGCTTCCTCGGTGTCGGTGAGGCCGAGCCCAAATTCCTGCCGCAGTTTGGCCACCGCGACATCAATCCCATGGATCCCGGACAATCTCTCCAGCTTGCCGCGCTCCTTGAGAATGTCGGCCAGCAAGGCAAGAAAATCCCGCTCGTCACTATGACGGGAGATCACGGACAGGGCGTGGGCCAGGCGGTCGTCGCCGGAATTGGTCCGGGCCGCATCCAGAACGGCCTCGGTGGCCTCGCGCAAATATTCGGCGGCCGTGCGTTCGTCGATCGCCTTGAAATGGGGCGTGATACCGGCCTCTAACGGAAAGCGCCCCAGCAGCGACTGGCAAAAGGAATGAATGGTCTGGATCTTGAGCCCGCCGGGCACGTCGAGGACATGGGCGAACAACCGCCGGGCATGGGCCAGCGTCTTGCTGTCGCAGTCCCCGGCGAGCGCGGCCACTTGCCGGGTCAGCTCTGGATCGGACATCTGCGACCACTTGCCCAGGCGCTCGTAAATCCGATTGGCCATTTCGGCGGCGGCGGCCTTGGTGAAGGTCAGACATAAAATAGCCTGGGGACGGGCCCCCGCCAGCATCAGGGACAGCACCCGGTTCGTGAGCACATGGGTCTTGCCGGTCCCGGCCGAGGCCGACACCCATGCCGAAACAAATGGATCCGATGCTTGTCTTTGCTGATAGGTCATTCATCCTGCCCGGCTGGCGTGGACCATTCCTTGACCCGCGCGAGATGATCGTATTCCCCGTAGCCCGCATGCGCGGGCCGCGGGACCGAAAGATAAGGCGTTTCCGGCCGCTCGAATTCCGCGGCCAACCGGATCAGGCCTTCACGCGCCTCTTGCGCCAGTTCCCCGATATCCAGATTGACCGGTTTGATCTCCGCCACCGGATCCTGTCCCCTGAGCCGCCAGAACGCCAGCTCCGCAACCGGCTGAGCGGCGATGCCCTCGAACCCTCCTTCGGCCGCCAGCAGCGCCTCCAGCGGCAATTGGGGGGCGAATCCGGCCTTGATCTGCTTGACCGTCGGCGTGCCCCCGGTCTTGTAGTCAATGATCGCAAGTCCGCCGGCCGCCAGCCGGTCGATGCGATCCGCCTTTGCCCGCAGCCTGAACGTGCCGCCCGGCAGGTCGAGCGGGATCTCGCCCGAGACTTCTGTCGCCACCGGCCGGGCGTCGGGGCGGCGCGCGCGTTCGTGATCGACGAACCAGGCCGCGATTCGGCAAAATCTTGGCCACCAGAATGACCAGACCGACGGTCGCTGTAATGCTTCGCCGAAAGCGTCATGACCGTGCTGGATCAGACGCTGCAAGGCATCGGCCGGAAGGTGATCCGGGTAGGCGCGAATGAAACTGTCCAGTGCCTGGTGGATGAATGTGCCGTGCTCGGCCGCTCCCGGATCGGCATCCATGGGATCGAGCGGCTTGAGATTCAGAATATGCCGGGCGTAGAGGGCATAAGGGTCCCGCATCCAGGTCTCGACCTGGGTCACCGACAATGTTCGCGGGCGCGCCGCGACCGGGGGTCTTGGCCGCGGCGGCGCGACCGGGTGGATCGCCGCCGGCCGGTCGAGTTCGGCAAGCCAGTCGAGCCACGGCTCGGCCGGGGTCAAGGACTGGTCCAGCAGATTATGCAGCCGTTGCAGCCAGCGCGACGGCACCGTGGGCGTGCCATCGACTTTTTCGGCCCGTGTCATCACCACCCGAGGCGCATTGACAGCCTGTGCGAAATCATGTGCGGCGAGCCCGATTCGGCGTTCCGGCGACGGCAAGCCAAACTCCGCGCGCATCGGCCGGCTAAGCCACGGGTCAGCGCCCGCATCGGCGGGCCAACTACCTTCGTTGAGGCTGCCGAGGATCAGCAGGTCGGCGCGCTGAAGCCGCGCTTCCAGTGGCCCCCATATGTTGAGGCGTGGATGCAGGCCGTGGCGCGGGCGGACCACATGGCCGGTCATGAGCCGATCGAGGAGCGCCGGATAGCTGCGTCCCGCCATTTCGGGAAGGCAGTCGGCGGCCTCGGCCAGCTCGGCGAAAAACCGGGCCGCGACCCGCCCGGCCTCCCCGGCCCATAATTGGCTGTCCCCCGTGGGGGCGTCGCTGGCGGCAAGTTGCTCGGCTACCGCGACGTGATGATGAACCAGCGTTGCGAGCGACACTTCGCCGCGGTCCATGCTGGTGGAAAAAGGCTCAACCATGGCGGCGAGACCGGAAAGCCAGTCGTCAAGATCGCCATCGTTTGAGCCACCGTTCGCACGCAGGGCGCGCAACAGCCCGTCAAGACCCGGCGCCGGTCGGGGACCCCGCAGCAACTTGATCTCCAGCCGCCTTGTCATGCTGAGACATATCTCCCGGCCGCCCATCCCGGTGGCCAGGGGATGCTTGAGAAAGCTCAGCAGTGTCGCCGGAGCCGCCTTGTCGCCGATCATGTTCGCGAGCAGCCGCATGAAAGTTCCGGGGGGCGTCTCGGCCAACGGCTCCCCGGCCGAATCATCGATTTCGATGTTCCAGCGCCGCAGCTCGGCGGCGACGCGGCGACCAAGTTTGCGATCCGGCGTCACCAAGGCCGCGGTCCGGCCCGCGGTCTCGAGTGCGCGGCGCATCATCAACGCAATCACGCCAGCCTCTTCGCGCGGCGTCGGCACGTCAATCCGCTCCAGCCCGGCGACCGCCATCGGGTCGGTGGTCTCGATCCGTCTCCAGGCGTCGGTCGTCGCCGCCGGTCGCAACGCCTCTGAGATCAAAGCCGATCGTGCCGGATGGCTGGCGGCGACGGGCGACCCCTTCGCGACAAGCGGCCATTCCCGCACATCGTCGCGGCTGGCGCTAATGCGATCAAGAAGCTGCTTCATGCCGAATTGCGAATGGGTCGGGTCCAGCGCCCGCCAGCTTGCGGCGTCCATTTCGAGGTCGAGACCGGGCAAAATGACGGCCCCTTGGGGCAGGCGGGCGATCGTGCCCAGCAATCGGGCCGTGGCCGGGATGCTGCCGGTCGATCCCGCGGCGATGATCGCCTCCCGGGGCGGATTTCGCCGCCAGATCCCGGTTTGGTGCTCAAGCAGCCGATTGCGCCGCGTCGCGGCGTCAAGCAGCCCGTGATCGTCGAGGATCGCCGGCCAATATTCGGAGACGATGGCGAGAAAATCCAGAATCTTCTGCCAGTGCGCGGCATAAGTCGCGGGCGCCAGATCGACCAGGCGATCGAATGACAGTCCTTCGGTCTGAACCTGATCAATGAGTCGCGCCAGTTCCTGGGCCAGCGCCGCGGCCTGGGCGACATCGCGACGAGACGGATCGTCCGCCGTGGCAGGCAACCGGCTGATGAGGCGGGTCAGCAACAATTGCCGGCGCAGCGGCTCGATTGCAGGCGGCGGATCGATATCGAGGTCTGCTGAAATCCCGGTGTTTGCGAGAATCATTTCCTCTTCATCGATATCGCCGATGGCCCGGATCGTGGGGAGCAACATCGAACGGCCGTCTCCCGTGCGCATGCCCGCGCGCATGCCCGCGCGCATGAAGGCATCGCGCAGCGCACGGGTGGCGCGGCGTGTCGGCACCAGAATCGTGGCGCGGGAAAGCGCCAGCGGCTCGTCGCCAAAGCGCGCCAACAGGCCGGCGGCCAGCGCATCGGTGAATGCGAACCGGGCGGCGATGGTGTAGATGGTCGGCTTGCCGGCGTCCCCCCGGCCGGTCATGGGGGACCGCCCGCGCTTTTGAGGATACGCGCCGCGGGCGCGATGGATTCGGGCGCGCCGACATGCAGCCAAAGGCCTTCATGACGGCTCCCAAACAGGCGATTGCGCCCCTGGGCGCGGTCATAGAGGAGATTAAGGGAAAACGGCCCGTCCGGCGTGTTTACGAAACTGCGTTCATCGAGAATCTGGATGCCGCCAAACAAATAGGGGGCGACCCGGCTCTCGGCCTTGCGCGTCAAATGGCCGTCGGCGGTCATGGTGAAGTCGCCGGTTCCGTCATAGCCCACCGCGCCGACCGTCGGGACCATGAGCAGCAGCGCATCCATGACCTCCGGGTCCCAGCGGGCCGCCATTTGGAGCAGTGTGTTCTGAACTCCGTCGAGCCAGATCACGTCGCTGTTGATGACGAAAAACGGTTGGCCCTCGAACCGGTCGAGCGCCGCCCGCACCCCGCCCCCGGTTTCGAGCAACAATTCCGTCTCGTCGGAAAATTGAATGGCCGGGCCCGCTTCTCGTGACGCCAGATGGGACTTCAACAGGCTGGCCTTGTAATGCAGATTGACCACAATCTGTTTGATCCCCGCGTCCGCCAGCCTGTCGATCGCCCGATCAATGAGGGAGCGGCCATCCACTTCGATCATCGCCTTGGGCCGATCGTCGGTCAGGGGCCGCATACGAAGCCCCAGGCCCGCCGCCAGGACCATTGCGCGGCTGGGTATCAAGCCGGGCCGCCGGGTCATCGGATCATTCCTTCCTTCAGTTTATTTCCCCGGATCGCGCGGGGAACATGGCGGTCGAACCATTTCCGGGCGGGTGTCAGTGCCGGATGCTCCAGGTCGCGCTCCAGCAGTCCCCAGACCCGGCCAATCAGGTCGAGATAGGCCGATTTGCCGTCGCGCCGCCACAGCCGTGTAAAAATGCCGATGATCTTGGTGTTGCGCTGGGCGCCAAGCAGGTGATAGGCGCCGATGAACCATGTCGCGTCGAATGCCGGGTCAGCGGCTTTGGCGGCGGCCTGGTAACGCGCGATCATGGCGCTTTCCAGTGCCGGGGGCACGTCCCGCCGGGCGTCCTGCAGCAGGGACACCAGATCGTAGGCGGGACAGCCGATCACCGCATCCTGAAAATCCAGCAGCCCGACCCGGTCGAGGCCGGTTCGCCCCGGCAGCCACATCAGATTATCGGCGTGATAATCGCGCAGAACGAGAACGGATCGACCGAGTTCCGCGTCGGCAAACAGAGCCCGCCACATATTTTCGAACGCGGTGCGCAGGGCCGGCGCGGTGCCCTGACCGGTTAGCGCCGGCAAATACCAGTCGATAAACAGCCTGGCTTCACCCAGAAGAGCCGATTCGTCATAAGCCGGCATGTCGAAATGCAAGTGGTCCCTTATCGGCAGGCGAGATGGCGGCTGGTGGCGGTGCAGATCGACCAGCACATCGACCGCCGCCTCGTAAAGCGCTTTTTCGCCGGGTTCCCGGCCGCTCGACAGCAAGGCCGTGAACCTGTCGTCGCCCAGGTCTTCGAGAAGGAGGAAACCCTCATCGATATCGGCCGCCAGAATTCCCGGGCTGCTGTAGCCAAGCGCCGCCAGATGGTTGGCGACGGCGATGAATGGCCGCACATCCTCGTGCTCGGGCGGGGCGTCCATCAACACGGCGCGCGCCGGGCCCTGAAGGCGGAAATAACGGCGGAACGAAGCATCGCCGGCCAGCGGTGCGACGCCGGCGCCCCCCCAGCCGTGGCGCTTCAGAAAATCCGCGATCCGCTCCCTGCGCCCGGTCATGGGGTCCTGGTCTGTTTGAGGGCAGCCAGCCGACTCGTCCAGGAGATGCCAGCGCTCAGGCGTGCCCCGCGGGCGCCCGTGTCACCGCGAAATTCGAGATCGAGATTCAGAATGTCCTCCGGCAGTAAAGACGCCATTTTGTCGGGCCACTCGATCAGGCTTACGCCCTCTTCAAAAGCGTCCTCAATGCCAAGTTCAAAAACTTCCTCGGGCGCCGCGATGCGATAAAGGTCGAAATGCCACACCGAGGTCACGGGCGCGCGCGACTGGCCGGCATTTTCCATGGCGTTGCCGAAGCTGTAGACCTGCACCAGGGTAAAGGTCGGGCTGGGCACTTCCTCGCCGCATCCCAGGGCGTGAATGAAATGGCGGGCGAATGTGGTTTTGCCGGCGCCGAGGTCCCCTCTCAGTGCGATTACGTCGCCGGTCCGGGTCACAGAGGCCAGGGTTTGGGCCAGCGTCGCCGTGGCGGTCTCGTCAGGCAACTCCAGCACCAGCGAGACTTGCTGGCCGGATCCTTTCGCGTCGCATTCCAGATGGTCGGGCATGGGGAATTTGTAACGTGGCGGCTCCTGGCCTGCAACTCGCGAGGTTGCCGATTTCAATTTATGGCGGTGGTGGGAAGGGCCTGGCCACCGTCGTCCGTTTCGCCCGCCGGCTCCCCTTTTTTCGTGAGGGTGAGGCGCTTTGGCAGAATGCACCGAACCATCGTTCCCTTGCCGGACTGGGATGACAATTCAACCCGGCCGCCATGGAGCTCGACAAAACTGCGCACCAGCGAAAGCCCGAGGCCGGCGCCCTGGGTCGGCCGACCGACACTGCCGGTCCAGAATTTCTCGAAAGCCGCGATCTGCTCCGTGGAGTTCATGCCGATGCCGGTGTCGGATACGTAGAATTCGAAGTGATCGCCTGTGGAGCGGGCGCCGAGACTGATGCCGCCTTCCGACGGCGTAAATTTGATCGCATTGCTCAGCAAATTGAACAAGACCTGTTTGAGGCGGCGTTCGTCGGCTTCGATCCGGCCAATCCTGGGAAAACAATCGAAATGGATTGAAATTCGCTTTTTCTCCGCTTGTTCCTGCGCGATCGACAGCACGCTCTTCAGGGCCTCGTAGAAATCGAACTCGGTCGGCTCCAGCGTCATGGCGCCAGCCTCGATGGTCGCCAGATCGAGAATGTCGTTGATCAGGGTCAATAGCTGCTTCGACGAATCGAGAGTGCCATCGACATATTCGTGCTGCCGCTCGTTGAGGGGCCCGTAAAATTCCTTATCGAGAATTTCCGTGAAGCCCAGAATGGTGTTGAGCGGCGTTCTCAACTCATATGACACATGGGCGATAAATTCTGATTTAAGGCGGTCGGAAGTCTCCAGCGCTTCATTACGCTCGCGCAGTGCCTGCTCGATGCGAAACCCGTCCGACACGTCGAGATAGGTATACAAAGTCGCACCGTCGGGCAGGGGAAGCGATGCATAATCAATCACGGTGCCGTCCGGCCGGTGCATGCGGCCGACGTTTGACGTGCGTTCGGTGGCATGATCGAGAATCGCGCCCGTGACCTTCCGCCATTCCTCGTCATGATCGAACTGTTTGCGGCATCGCTCGACGACTTCCTTGATGTGCGGCGTTTTCTGAAGAAAGCTGTCGTCGAGCCGCCAGATCTTGGCGAAGGCCGGATTATAGAGCTTGAGCAACCCGTCGCTGCCGAAAACGGCGACCCCTTCGAACAGATTGTTGAGGGATTCGCGCTGCACCGCTGTCAGCGTGTTGTATTGCGCCTCAAGCTTCAGCCGATCGGTCACGTCCTCATACAAGACCAGCAGGCCGCCGAACGGGTGGGGCTGGGTGACGACCCGCAGGGTCGACTCGTCCGGCAAATGCCACAGCTCTTCCCTGGGAGCGATGAGTTCGGTGTAAAGCATGAGCTGTTCACGCTTCCAGGCCGGGAAATCCGCCTGTTCCGGCAGCCGCCGCTTGGCCTGCATCGATTCCAGAATTTCACTGTGGTGCGGCTTGGTCGCAAGCCAGTCTTCCGGCAGCCGCCATAATTGGGCAAATGTGCTGTTGAAGAATTCCAGAAAACTGTCGCGACCGAATATGGCGATTGCGGAGGACATCTTGTTGAGGGTTTCTGAATGGGCCTCAATGTGGCGCGACAGTTCGGCGCGAGCGCACTCCAGATCGGTGTTGTCGATCGCGAAACCCGCTACCGCCTTGCCAGAAGCCAATGGAACGTCGGTCGTTGCAATCGCCCGGCGCTGGCCCTTTATGACCACAAAATGTTGCTCGGTCCTGGCCGTCTTGCTCGCCAGCGCCTCCCCGGCGGCCATGTTTGGCGAACGCGCCAGCGCATTCGAAACCAGCTCGGTTTGCGCGTCGATCACCGCCTCGGCGGATTGACCGTCGACCGCCTCGACATAGGCTTTGTTGACCCATTCAATCTTCAAGTCCCGCCTTCGCCGCCAAATCGGGAACGGCGCGGCGCCAAGTATGGCTGTCAGATAGTCATTCGCCCGTGTCACCTCCGAGATGCGTTCATCCCGATGTTTCTCACGGGCCGCCTGGTCTGTGATGTCGCTAAACCAGATTATGTGTCGCGGGGAGGCGGGGCCATCATTTGCCCGCCCCTCGGCCCGCAGGGTTTTTTGTCCGTTTGCGGCATGAAGCGTGATGGCGAAGGGGTGGTTGATCGCCGTAAGTTTTGTCAGGGCGTCGGCAAATTCAGCAAAATCCGATGGGTCGATGCCGTGGGCGCCATCCGTTGCGGCGAGTTGCCGCCATTCGGTCACCGGCGTGGCGATATCCAGCCATTCCAGAAGCCTGGGGCAACAATGATCCGGCGCTTGCCGGTCGATAATCAGGTAACCGCCGGAGGCGGACGTCAAAACCTCCTCGGCTAGTTGGGCGGACCGGCGCACCGCGTTGCCTCGGATAAGAGCCCACACCATGCCGGCAAGACTTCCAATGGCCAGCAAGGCAATGGCCAGGAAGCCAATCACTGTAAACAATCCCGGATTGGGTCCAGGATTCATGCCGCCGCCGCCAGGCTAAATGTCAGGTGGACGTGCATCCGTGATGTCCATCGGGTAGCTATTTTCCGACAGAGATTAATGCCTTGGCATGGATAAAAACAAGCCTCCATGCCAGCTTTCGTCCATGCCGGGATGGGGATGGAGCCGGGTTGGGCGCGCTGTCATGTCCTGATCACGGCGCGCCCCCGAAAATCCCGCTTAGTATCGGTAGTGGTCGGGCTTGAACGGGCCGTTGACCGGCACGCTGATATAATCGGCCTGATCGTCGTTCAGTTTTGTAAGCTTGGCGCCAAGCCGGTCAAGGTGAAGCGAAGCCACCTTTTCGTCGAGATGCTTTGGCAGGACATAGACCTTACGCTCATATTTGGCGTGGTTGTTCCACAATTCGATTTGCGCCATGACCTGATTGGTGAACGATGCGCTCATGACGAAGCTGGGGTGGCCGGTGGCGCAGCCCAGATTGACCAGCCGGCCCTTGGCCAGCAGGATCAGCCGCTTGCCGTCCGGGAACTCGATTTCGTCGACCTGGGGCTTGACTTCGTGCCAGGTGTAGTTGCTAAGCGCGTCCACCTGAATTTCAGAATCGAAATGGCCGATATTGCACACGATGGCCCGGTCCTTCATCTGGCGCATATGGTCGAGCGTGATGACGTCGATATTGCCGGTGGAGGTGACGAAAATGTCGCCGGTCGCGGCGGCATCGTCCATGGTAATGACCTGATAGCCTTCCATTGCCGCCTGCAGGGCGCAGATCGGGTCGATCTCGGTAATCATGACCCGGGCGCCCTGGCGTTGCAGGGCGGCCGCGCAGCCCTTGCCAACATCGCCATAACCGCAAACCACGGCGATCTTGCCCGCGATCATGACATCGGTCGCCCGTTTGATGCCGTCAACCAGACTTTCGCGGCACCCATAGAGATTGTCGAATTTTGATTTGGTCACGCTGTCATTGACGTTGATCGCCGGGACCTGAAGGCGGTTTTCCTTCTCCATCTGATAGAGCCGCAGCACACCGGTCGTGGTTTCCTCCGACAGGCCGCGAACATCCTCTAAAAGCTCGGGATATTTGTCGTGCATCAACGCCGTCAGATCGCCGCCGTCGTCCAGTATCATGTTCGGGCGCCAGCCATCTGTACCGACGACCGTTTGCTCGATGCACCAGTCGAATTCCTCATCTGTCTCGCCCTTCCAGGCGAAAACCGGAATATCGCTGGCGGCGATGGCCGCCGCGGCGTGATCCTGCGTCGAAAAGATATTGCACGAGCTCCAGCGAATCTCGGCGCCCAGGGCGACCAGCGTTTCGATGAGCACGGCGGTTTGAATCGTCATGTGAAGACAGCCCGCGATCCGGGCGCCGGCAAGTGGTTTCTGGCCCGCATATTCGTCGCGCAACGCCATCAGACCGGGCATTTCGGTTTCAGCAATGGCGATTTCGCTGCGACCCCAATCGGCAAGCTCGATGTCGGCGATTTTGTAGTCCGAAAACAGGCCCATCGGGACCTCCTGCAAAGTTGAAATGAATTCGTTCAAGACTGTTGGCAAAGACCGTTGGCGCCGGCAATCCGGAGCCCGCCCCATGAAATGCCGCTATATAGCAACGTGGGGGCCGTTGGGCAATCATAAAGATATCTTTATATTTGCATTTGGGTCGAAGGACCTGTCTATTCCTCGCCGAAGTTGCCTTCCACCAGATCGACCAGGGCCCGCAATGCGTTCTGGGCTTCACGGCCGGCGGCTTCGATGGAGATTTGGGAATTCGTTGCGGCGGCCAGCATCATCAGGCCCATGATGGAGGTGCCGCAAACGATTATGTCGCCTTTGGTGACCGT
Source organism: Sphingomonadales bacterium (assembly GCA_046756385.1). Classification (GTDB taxonomy): domain Bacteria; phylum Pseudomonadota; class Alphaproteobacteria; order CAZZKF01; family CAZZKF01; genus JBHHWG01. The sequence continues at coordinate 60,290 of JBHHWG010000005.1, forward strand.
CACTTCAGCGTCGAATCGCGTGGCCATCTTGACGAATTTCGCCGAGGCTCTGGCGTGAAGGCCGCGCCGATTGCCAATTCTGACGGTTTGTCGGCGGATATTTTTTTCGACGTCGGCCGAACGCTGGGAATGCTTGTCCTGATGGTCCATTTTTGAGGGATGTATCTAAAAATCCTGCCGCGACGGCGGCTACTCTTCACCGGCCAGCAGGTGGGATGCAACACTGATGTATTTCCTCCCCGCTTCTTGCGCCGCGGCCACCGCATTATCGAGGGTCGCCTGTTCGCGAACGCTGGCGAGCTTGATTAACATGGGCAGGTTGACGCCGGCAATCACTTCGACATTGGCGTTTTCAATAATCGATATGGCAAGATTTGACGGAGTGCCGCCGAACATGTCGGTCAGCAAAATCACGCCGCTTCCATTGTCGACATCAGCGACCGCGTCGAGGATATCCTGACGACGTTGTTCCATGTCGTCGTCCGACTCGATGCAGATTGAGCGCACCTCGGTTTGAGGACCGACGACATGCTCGGTCGCCGCCAGAAATTCCTCCGCCAGTCTGCCATGCGTAACAAGCACCAATCCGATCATGAAACTTTCCCTAAACGCTTCATTTTCGATCAAGCTCGCGGTGGACTATCTGCACCTTGTAGCCCGCGTCTGCAAGGATAACCGAGATTTGCTCGGCCAGATAGACCGAGCGATGACGGCCGCCGGTGCAGCCAAATGCTATGGTGAGATATGATTTTCCCTCGTCCTGGTAGCGCGGCAGCAACGAAAGAATCATAGACCGCGTCTGGTCCAGAAATTGCTGATAAAAGGGATCGGCCGCGATGAAGGCGCCGACCTCAGAATCCTTTCCGGTCCCATCCCTGAGTTTGTCCACATAGTGAGGATTTGCCAGGAAACGGACATCAAAAACGAGATCCGCCTCTCGGGGCAATCCCCGCCGATAGGAAAAAGACACCACCGACAACGTCAAGGATGCGTCACCCTCCAGTTCGAAATGTCCCCGAACAACGCGGCGCAGGTCGGCGATCGTCAGGTCGGTGGTGTCGAAAACATAATCGGCGCGCTCGCGAAGCCGGTTCATTGTTTGCCGCTCCCGCTCAATGCCCTCGATTAACGGTCGGTCCCCGGCCAGGGGGTGGCGACGGCGGGTCTCGGTGAAGCGATGATGAAGAATTTCGTCGCTGCAGTCGCAAAAGACCAGCGACACGTCGAGGTTGTCATTGGCCTTGAGCGTCGCGGTTCGGCTTTCGAATCGCTCCGCCCGAAAGGCGCGTGTGCGACTGTCGATGCCGATCGCCAGACTACGTGGGCGGCGGTGATCCGGGTTGTCGTCGATCACCTCTATCAAATTAGGAAGCAACGAAAATGGCAGATTGTCCACCGCTTCGTAGCCGATATCCTCCAGCGCCTTGAGCACTGAACTTTTGCCCGCCCCCGACATCCCTGTCACCAGTACGATGCGCAATCGGGATATTGGCGCGGCCGTTTCCCGGGCCAAGCTGTTCGCGGTATCCGATGACCTGACCATCAAACGCGCCTTATTCTGTCCTGGGTCGCTTCGACGGCCAGCCTGATCTTGGCGGCGGCGGAAATTTCAAACGGGTCCAGGACAATGCGGCTGACCATGATGCCGTCAATCTCGATCTGTTCCGGTTCGGGCAAACGCGGCACCTGTTCCCGGTCAACCAGATCGACCACCAGGCTGACGGTGCATGAACTGGCATTCGGCAAACTGATCAGACCGATGCCGCGCACCTCCATAATGCCGGCGATCGATTCGGGCGGGGTGGCGTGTAACAGCCCGTCGCGCGCGCTTAAGGAAACGTAATCGTCGGACAACAGCCTGGCCCCGCCGTCGATCAGCCGCAGGGCAAGGTCGGATTTGCCACTGCCCGACGGACCGCGCAACAATATACCGGCGCCGTCAAGATCAATGCAGGTTGCGTGCTCCAGGATCATGTCGCTCTCATTCGGGCCGGAATAGGTTCCCAATCCAGGCGGGCATGGTAGCACAAGCCTGGACAAAGACCGACACCGGATCCTGGTGGTGTAAATCAAGTTAATTTGATGGCATGGACGCCTCTTGTCCCGGCGCCGAGAGCGTCATAATGGAAGTTGCTGAACTTCATCAACAGGAGGCGACCATGAGGGATATTACGACAGTTGGATTGGATCTGGCAAAGAGGGTGTTTCAAGTACACGGGGCGGACGGTGAGGGGCGGATGGTTTTGCGCCGGAAGATGCGGCGCGGCCAGGTGCTGAAGTTTTTTGCCGGGTTGCCGCCGTGCCTGGTTGGTCTGGAGGCCTGTGCCAGTGCGCATTACTGGGCGCGACTGGGAGCGCATTGAAACGCCCTACTTTCATGGGATGGGCGAAATACCATTCCCACGAAAGAATCTAAAAGCTTGATCGGGAAGGTCCGGTTTGGGACCGGAATAGCGAACTACCGCAATCGACTTGGGAAGGAACGTCAATAGCCAAGAAGCGGTCATTCCTTTTTAGGTGCTTAGAGCGTTTTTAACTTAACCGGAATCAAGTTCGGCTGTTTATATGCCGCCCTGGCGGCGCCCTTAAAGCCTTGCATACCCGCTGCCACCGTCCTCTCTGGCAATAGCCCCGACACCCCGCACGGTGTTGTGATATGTAAAAATACATCAGACATGCTATATGATATGCGCTGGCATATCGATCTTGAAATGCTTTCATGGGAATGATATATTAAAAGACATTATAGGCTGTCTCAAATATAGAATTATGCATCAAGATGAACTATGCCACCGAATATATCGCCAGCACCCTGAAGGCAGCCCGAGAAAACAAGGGGCTCAGCCAGCGGGAGCTGAGCGCCAAATCAGGCGTGCCGCAGGGCCATATCTCGAAGATTGAGAACGGGGCTGTTGATCTCAGAGTTTCAAGCCTGATCGCGTTGGCCCGTATTCTTGAGCTGGAGTTGACGCTCGTGCCCCGCAAAGCGGTGCCTGCCGTCAAATCGATTGCACGAAGCAGTGCACGCAGCACCCACGGGAAGAGCGGCCAGGATTTGCGTCTGGCCCACCAAGAGCTGACGCGTCTTCAGCTCACCATTGGGAGCTTGCCCAAGATAGCTCTGTCCACAAGGGAAGTGGCGCAGCTCCAGCGCCAGGTGAGGGAACTTCAGCATTTTCCGCTTTCACGACCTGATCTTGAAGCGATACGGACAATCAATCAAACACTGAAGGCATTCAGGAATAACGCTGGGAATCTGAGCGCTATCCGCCAGTCACTTTCCCAAATTCAAAGTTTGCGCAACGCTCTGGCGCACAGTTCAGTCAATGTGCCGCGGATAGAATCCGTGCGCCCTGCCTATAGTCTTGATGAGGACGATCATGGCTGATGTCTCCGTCCTCGATGTCCTGCTTTATGACGAGCCGATTGGCACACTCACTCGTGTTGGCGGTGACCGCACGCTCTTTGCCTTCAACGATGCCTATATCGAGGATCAAAACCGGCCTGTGCTCGGGCTGAGCTTCAAGGACCAGTTCGGTGAATTGATCACCGAATTCAGGCCCACCCAAACGCGGGTAATGCCGTTCTTTTCGAATTTGCTCCCTGAAGGGCATATGCGCACTTATCTGGCCGAGCGTGCCGGTGTAAATCCCGTGCGCGAATTCTTCCTGCTCTGGGTGCTCGGCGTGGATTTGCCAGGGGCGATCACCATCAAGCCTGCTGATGGTGAAGCATGGCCGCCGGATGCCCATGATGATGGCGATGACAATCATGATAATGATCGTCGCGAAAACGCGCTGAGGTTCTCGCTGGCCGGAGTGCAACTCAAATTCTCGGCCATCAACGAGGCTCGCGGCGGACTGACAATTCCTGCCAAAGGTATTGGCGGTTCGTGGATCGTGAAGCTGCCCTCGCGTGAGTTTGCCGGTGTACCCGAGAACGAATTCTCGATGTTGACGTTGGCCCGGCTCATCGGCATGGATGTACCGGCACTGCAACTCGTCGATATCGATGCGATCAAGAATTTGCCAGAAGATATCGGGGCTTTGCAAGGGCAAGCCCTCGTCATCGAGCGCTTTGACCGGCAGCAGGGCAGCTACGCCGTTCACATTGAGGACTTTGCGCAAATTTTCGGGATTTATCCCGAGGACAAATACAAAAGAGCCAGTCACCGGAGCATTGCAAGGGTGATTGCCGCCGAGGGTGGCGAGGCCGACATTGTCGAATTTGTCCGGCGTATGACTTTCAACGTGCTGATCGGCAATGCCGATATGCACATGAAAAACTGGTCGATGATCTATTCGGACCGGCGTAATGCCGCGCTGGCTCCGGCCTATGATTTTGTTTCAACGATTCCGTACATGCCGGATTGCAACGCCGCTCTGAATTTTAGCCGGACCAAGCGCTTCAATGAATTTTCGGAGGACGAGCTTTCCCATCTTGCCGCCAAGGCCCTGCTGCCGGAAAAGCTTGTTCTCGATACCGCGCGTGAAACCGTCGCCCTGTTTCATCAGCACTGGCAGGCGGAAAAGGCAAACCTGCCGCTATCTGTAGACGTAATTAAGGCGGTCGAAGATCATCTCTTAGTGATCCCCATTGCCTAACCGCTCCAACTCCGTGCACACTGCCGCTCGCGCCATGCTTGTTCTCTGGTGACGGGGAGTGCGGTTCGTGAAGTCCGGTTTTTTTCGTCATTATCTGCTGCCCGGGGTGGTCTTTCAGTCGGTGATCATTGGCGGCGGTTATGCGACCGGGCGGGAGTTGGCGGCGTTCTTTTTGCCCTCGGGGCCGGGGGGCGGGCTGCTGGCGATCGGGGTTGCGACGGTGATCTGGAGCGTGACGCTGGCGCTTAGTTTCGAGCTGGCGCGGGCCAGCCGCAGTTATGACTATCGGTCGTTTTTCAAGGAACTGATCGGGCCGGGCTGGGTTCTGTTCGAACTCGCCTATCTGGCGCTGCTGCTGCTGGTGCTGTCGGTGGTGGGCGCGGCGTCCGGGGTTGTCGTCGCCGCGAGTTTCGGCCTCGATCCGCTGGTCGGCACCCTGGGGCTGCTGGTCGCCATCGGCTTTCTGGCATTTTACGGCAGCGGGGCGATCGAGCGGTTTCTGGCCGGCTGGTCGTTCGTGCTTTACGCCACCTATATCGTTCTGGTGGTCTGGGTGTTCGTGGTGTTCGGGGACCGGATCGTCGGCAATTTCGGCCAGTACGGCGTCGGCGCGGGCTGGTTCAAGGGCGGCGTCAGCTACGCCGGCTACAACGTGGCCGGAATCGCCGCGGTGTTGTTCTGCATTCGCCATCTGGCAAGCCGCCGTCAAGCGGTGGTTGCGGGGCTGCTGGCCGGGCCGATCGCGATGATCCCCGGCCTGCTGCTGTTCCTGGCGGTGGTGGCGTTCTATCCGGAAATTTCCACGCAGGAAGTGCCGCTCAATTTTCTGGTCGGCGAACTGGGCGCGCCCAGGTTCCTGATCCTGTTTCAAATCGTCATTTTCGGCACCTTCATCGAGACCGGCATCGCCATGATCCATGCCATCAACGAACGGGTGGCCACCGAGTTCGAGGCGCGTAAGGCGGTAATGCCCCGATGGTTGCGGCCCGCGATCGCGGTCACGATCCTGATCCTGGCGACTTATGGGGCGACCGAGATCGGCCTGATCGACCTGATCGCCCAGGGCTACGGCACGCTGACCTGGGTGTTCGTCGCCATCTTTCTGGCGCCGCTGTTTCTGTTGGGAATGTGGCGCATCAGGGCCCATTCCTGAGGAGCCCGCTTTGGGTGCTTGACATTTGTCCCGGGGCCTGTCACATCGGGGGCATGGACATGCACAACGATACCCTTCGCCAGTCATGGTGGTGGCCGGTCTGAACCGGCGGCCAGGGTGATTAGTTAATCCATATTCCCAAAGGGCCGCCACGGATGTTGGCGGCCTGTTTCATTTAAAGCCGGTTTCAGCCTCATCCGCGGCGATCCCACCGATCCCGCCAATCCGGGATTTCGAACCAGGACGTGATGAGGATGACTATGATCGAGCAAACAATTTCCGCCGACTGGGACGCCGCCTTTACCACCCACGGAGGTTGCGTCGTCCGCCGGGCGACCGACGTAAAACCCTACGAGAACGCCGCCGCGCCCATCGTTGCGGCGCTGGACAGCCGTCGCGGCGTGCTGCTGGCCTCCTCGTTCGAATATCCCGGCCGCTACAGCCGGTGGGACATCGGGTTTGTCAATCCGCCGCTGGAAATCACATCGCGCGAACGGACCTTTTGCGTCCGGGCCCTGAACCAGCGCGGCGAGATCCTGCTGCCGCCGCTGGTCGAGACCATCGGCAGGCTCGAGGCGATCGAGGAAATGACGGCCGCGGACGGCGTGATCGAAGGCCGGGTGAAACCCGCCGCCGGCGGCTTTGCCGAGGAACTGCGCAGCCGTCAGCCCTCGGTTTTTTCAGTGCTGCGCGCGATCATCGACACTTTCGCGGCGCCCGATGACAAGTATCTCGGCCTATATGGCGCGTTGGGATATGACCTCGCCTTCCAGTTCGAGCCTGTGCGCCAACGCCTGACGCGGCCCCAAGACCAACGGGACATGGTGCTCTATCTCCCGGATGAAATCCTGGTGGTCGATCATCGTCGGGAATCGGCCATGGTTCGCCGGTATGAATTCGAGTTTGGGGGTCGAACCACCGCCGCCTTGCCCCGCGACGGCGCCGACGAAGCGTTCCGGCCCGCCGATGGGGCCGAGCGGAAATGCGATCACCAACCGGGCGAATATGCGGATGGGGTGCGCACCGCAAAGGAGGCGTTCAAGCGTGGCGATTTGTTCGAGGTGGTGCCCGGCCAGACCTTTTTCGAGCGCTGCCCGTCGCCGCCGTCCGAGCTGTTTCTGCGACTGAAAAAACGCAACCCGTCGCCTTACGGCGCGCTGATGAACCTGGGCGCGGGCGAATATCTGGTGGCCGCGTCACCGGAAATGTATGTCCGGGTCCGGGGCCGGCGGATCGAGACCTGTCCGATTTCCGGCACCGTGGCCAGGGGCCGCGACGCCATCGAGGACGCGGCGCAAATCCGGAAATTATTGAACTCCGACAAGGATGCGTCCGAGCTGACGATGTGTACCGACGTCGACCGCAACGACAAATCGCGGCTGTGCGAGCCCGGTAGCGTCCAGGTGATCGGCCGCCGTCAGATCGAGATGTATTCCCGGCTGATCCACACCGTCGATCATGTCGAGGGCCGGTTGCGTGACGGCTTCGATGCCCTGGACGGTTTTCTCGGCCATGCCTGGGCGGTCACGGTGACCGGGGCCCCCAAGCATCGGGCGATGCAATTCATCGAGGATCACGAACGCTCGCCCCGCCAGTGGTATGGCGGCGCGATCGGTTTTCTGGGTTTTGACGGCAACATGAACACCGGCCTTACGCTGCGCACCGTGCGCATCAAGAACGGGGTGGCCGAGGTCCGGGCCGGGGCGACGCTGCTTTACGATTCCGACCCGGAAGCCGAAGAGGCCGAAACCCGCCTCAAGGCCTCGGCGCTGATTGATGCGATCACCCGCACCGGCGATGAGCCCCTGAACCGGGCAACGGCCGAGGATAGCCGGCCGGGCGCGGGCGCCAGGATCCTGATGGTCGATCACGAAGATTCGTTCGTGCACACGCTGGCCGGCTATTTCCGGGAGACCGGGGCCGATGTCGTGACCCTGCGGTCGGGATTTTCGGCCGACCGGCTGCGGGAAGAAGCTCCCGATCTGGTCGTGCTGTCGCCCGGCCCCGGCCGGCCACGGGATTTCGATCTTTCGGCCACCATCGACATGGCTCTGGAGCAGGGGTTGCCGATTTTCGGCGTCTGTCTGGGTTTGCAGGCCCTCGCCGAATATTTCGGCGGCAGTCTTGGGGTGCTGCCCTATCCCATGCACGGCAAACCATCCGAACTGCGGGTGTCGGGGGGATATCTGTTTAAGGGTCTGCCGCCGAATTTCACGGTCGGCCGTTATCATTCGCTTTATGCGGTTCGCGATGATTTGCCGCCCGCGCTCAGGGTCACCGCCGAGACCGACGACGGCCTGGTGATGGCTGTTGAGCACGCCGAGCTCCCGATTGCAGCGGTCCAGTTCCACCCGGAATCGATCATGAGCCTCGACGGTCAGGTGGGGCGCCGCCTGATCAGAAATGTCGTCGACCGGATGATATAGCCGGACGGACAGCCCGCAGGTCGCCGAGTTTCCTGCCTATTTGTAAAGATCCGGATTGGCGTCGGAATGGAACAGGCCGCTTTGCTTCCAGGATTCGGTGGCCTGTTCGAACACATCCTTCGAGACTTCGTCCAGGCCCAGTTCCCGGGCGCAGCGCTCGACTTCGAGCATCACCATGCCGCGCACGAAATCCGGTATGCGATCGAGGCGATCAAGGACGCTGTCCTGCCACGCCATCGTCTGCTCCTGCTTGGCCGAACCCTCGGCCCAGCCCGAATATTTGCGGTCGATCAGCTCCGGCGTGATCGTGGTTTCGTTGTGGTATTGCGCAAATCTCTCGATGCTGCCGCGAGACATGGCGCGCATGAATCCTTCCGGGATCCGCTCCATTCGCGCCTCGGCTTCGGGGGTCCATTCGAGCGGTGAATTCGCGGATGGCTCAGGCATCCGCCCGGCCTTCCCTTCGCGTTTCATATTGGCGAAGGGACACAGGCTCGGCTTGGCGGCGGGTGCGGTCTTGTCCGCTGCCGCGACGTCGCCACCGCCGCCCGCCATTGCCTGTTCCATGGCTTTGCGGGCCTGATCGAGCCCGGTCTCGGCGATGTCCAGGGTCACTTCAACAGCGCCGCGCTCCCTGGCCACGGCCTCGATGCGGGCGCGGGTCGGATCGCGCATTGCTTCAGGCACCCGGGCCAGCCGGGCCAGGGCGGAAGCCGACCAGGTGGCTTGACGGTCCGGCTGATGGTCGGAGCCCAGGAAGTGGGCGACATGGTCTGGCGTCACCTGATCGGCGCCACCGTGAATCGCGTGTTTTTCAGCCCTGAGCCTTATATTGGACGCCAGGCTCGGATCATCGAGGGCGGCGATCATGGCTTCGGCCTTGGCGCTCCAGGTGACGCTTGCCGGTTGGGTCGGCGACTTGCCGCGTCCGGGCATCAGGCTGCCGGTAACGTTTTCCACGAATTTCCGGGTGATGAAGGTATGACCTTCCGCCTGAGCCGTGCGCAGGATCGCCTTACGCGCCATGCCCTGAACGAAGCTCGGCGCGCGCGCCAGCAACGCCTCGGCTTCCTCACTCCAGGCGATGGTTTCCTCGGCCACGATTTCCAGCGGCGGCGCAAATGTCGTCTGGCCGATCCAAAGATGGCACGGCGACACGCGCAGCAGGTTTTCGGTGGTGCCGCCTATGTCCAGATCGGCATCGGCATGAACCCCGGTCTTGCCGACCAGCAGCAGGCTTGCGCCGACTTTTTCAACATAAGCGCGGATTGCGACGAACGGCTTGCCGTCCAGAAGTTCGCACGTCAATTCGGTGTCTTCGTCGTCGGCGATCTGTCGCGCGACCTCAAGGTGAGACTGGTAAATCTTGGCGATTCCGCTGTCTATCAGTTCCTCGTGAAGCTGTTCCTGCTCCTTGAACCGGAAAACCTCACCGGCTTCCTCGCTCAGCACCCCGGCGATCTTGTTGAAGGCGACATAATGATAATAGGGATCGTAAGCCGCGATGGCGTGGACCGGGGCGCCCAACCGCCGCCCGATGTCGAGCGCGGTCTTCAGCGCGCCGTTGGACTGATCCGAGCCGTCAAGGGCGACCACGATCGGGCCCTCGCCAATGGCCTTTTTGGCATCCTTGATCACCAGGACGTCGATCGGGCAGCGCCGGACCACCCGCTCGCACACCGTGCCGATCATGGAACCGGGAACCGCCCCCAGCCCGACAGCGCCCAGCGCCAGCACATCATATTCGCCCGTGGCCGCGGCTTCGACGATGCGCCGGTAATTCTTGCCCTCGGGGCTCAGGCGTTTGAAGGGTCGCCCGGCCTCGGCACAAACTTCGTCGGCGACGTCATGATAGCTGTCGCTGATGATATTGAGGCCCTGAGTGATCAGATCGTCATGGACTTCACGCTGATGCTCCATTTCCTGCTCTTCGCGATAGCGGTCCGGCAGCCCCCCCTCCATCTGGCGGAAGCGCCGGTCGTGCAACGCGGCGGCATAGGCGTGAATTCCGGTGATCTCGCCGTCGGAGGTATTCGTCAAGGCAACCGCTTCCGCAAGTGC
>JBHHWG010000006.1:0-64385 GCA_046756385.1 Sphingomonadales bacterium
GGTCCAGATCAGGCCGACGATCAGGGTCACCAGCGCCGCGCCGACCAGCCGGACCGAGCGCATGCCAACGATCAGCACCACGGAAACCAACAGCAGCGATATTGCCCCGGCCAGTGAAGCGCCCCTGGATACGCTGGAAAGCTCTTCGGTATTAAGCGCGGCCTGGCCGGTGATGCGGATTGTGACGTCGCCGTTGGCCGAGGCCGCGATCTGACTTGACATGGCCCGGATTTCGGAAAGCGCGGCTCGTGCCGGCTGCAAGCTGGAAAAATCCATCCTTGGCTGGGCAACGATAAACAGACGGGTCTTTGTCAGATCCAGATTGTCGCCGGCCAGCAGGTTCTGCCACGAAAGATAACGGGTCCGACCGTCGATCCGCGCCTCGACGACGGCGCTGATCTTGTCGAATGCATCAATCAGGCCGGCCGGCGTCACGCCGTCTTCGATGGCGTCGTCGATTGCCCGGCCGAGCACGTCAAGTAGTCCCCGCAGCGACGGATCCCCGGTCAAGGTGGCCAGCAACGGCTCGACTTCGGCCAGCCGGTCGATAATCTCCACCAACTCGTCCACATCGAGATACATCAGCCCGCCGCGCTCGAAAAACGGCTCGGCCGACGGTGCGAATACGTGATTGAACACCAGGCCGTTATGTCGCATCCGATCCGCGACCATTGCGGCGGTGTCCCCGGCCAGCTCCGGCGTATCGGACTCAATGACCACGAGGAGATTGTCAACGAATTGCGGAAACAGCCTTTTATATTCACCATAGACCCGCCGGAACGGCAGTTCCGAACTGATCATGTCACCGGTATCCGTGTTGACGGTCAGGTTCCCGGCCGTGTAGTAGAACAGAATGGCGGAGATGGCGATTGTGCCGACGATCACCGCCACAGCGGCACGTTCCACGGCGCGGACCCAGGCGATAATGAACCGGGCAAATATGGCGGACACGGTATTCAACATTTCTGGAAAGGCAATTTGAATGCTCGGTTTTTTTCAATTCTGTCGTTTTCGCATCGAACTTTGTGCGATTGCGGCTTTTCTGTTTATCGCCGCGCCGGTCCAAGCTCAATCACAATCTGAAACAACCCCGGCACAATCTGAAACAACCCCGGCGCAATCCCCGAGCGAGGTGATCGAGACGCTGCATGAAGCTTTGATCACGGCAATGCGCCAAGCCCAGGAATTGGGCTATGACGGCCGTTACGAGCTTCTCGAACCGACGGTGGTTGCCGCGTTCGACACCTTTACCATGGCCCGCGTCGCAACGGGTCGCGGACGGTGGAAAAAACTGAGCGCCGACCAGCGCAAAGCACTGCGCGACGCATTTACGCAAATGACGGTAGCGGGCTATGCCGGGCGGTTCAACGATTATTCAGGGCAGCATTTCGAGATATTGGACCAGCAACCCGCCAAACGGGGCCGGATCCTGCTCAAGACGCAACTCATAAAGGCCAACGGCGAACCGGTGGCCTTCAACTATCTGATGCGCCGCAAAGACCGGGGCTGGGTGATTCTGGATATATATCTGGATGGAACCTTTAGTGAATTGGCCGTGCGGCGGTCGGAATTTGGCGCGGTGCTAAAGGACAAGGGCTATGACGGTCTGCTAGCGGCGATCGCGAAAACAATCGCGAAATATCGCGAAGGCTGACCGGCGGCCCGCCACCGTGCACAGTGTTGGGCCAGCCTCGCCAGGCTGGTCGGCAGCGACGAGCGAACACATGTACCTCGATGTCGTCGAACTACGAAACTATTATAACAGCCCACTGGGCCGGGTGACAGCGCGGCTGATCCGCCGCAAGATCCGGGAACTTTGGCCCGATGTCCGGGGCCTGACTGTGCTTGGCCTCGGCTACGCCACGCCTTTTCTCAACCCGATCGGCAATCAGGCCATCCGAACGATCGCGTTGATGCCGGCGCGGCAGGGCGTGGTGCACTGGCCTCGACGCGAGGCCAATCTGGCGAGCCTTGTCGACGAAACGGTCATCCCGCTCCCCGACGCGTCGGTCGATCGACTGGTCCTCGTTCACAGCCTGGAGCACAGCCAACAAGTTCGAACGCTCCTTCGGGAAATCTGGCGGGTGTTGAGGGCCGGCGGCCGGTTGGGGATCGTCGTGCCCAACCGAAGCGGCATCTGGGCACGACTCGACCGAACGCCATTCGGTCATGGACGCCCCTACAGCGCGCCACAACTGACACATCTGCTGGCGGACTGCATGTTCACCCCGCTGCGCTGGCAATCGGCTCTGTACATGCCGCCGTCCGACAAGCGGGTCATGCTGCGCGCGCTCAACGGCCTGGAACCCTTGGGCGAAAGGCTGTGGCGAAGTTTCGCCGGCGTCCTTATCGTCGAGGCCGAGAAGAGGATCTATGCCGCGAAGACCAAGAGACACCCGGCCCGCGTCAAACAGCCGGCATTCATTCCCCGTTAGCGCGCTTTCCGCCCTTGCGGTTGCTGTTGTACCGCAACAGAAACAGGCCTTGGTCGCCAAAGAAATTGGCAAGGCTGAGCGACGAGCCGAGAAGGCGCAGCGGTCGGCCTTGCCCGTCCGTCGCCAGCCACCGCTCGATGTCAGTATCGAGTTCGCGGCACAGCTCCACGAAATCGCGGATCGTACACAGGTGAATATTGGGGGTCGCATACCATGGGGTATCCAAGGTTCCGGTATTGGGCATGCGGCCCCGTGCCGCCACCTGAATCCTCACCCGCCAGTATCCGAAATTGGGAAACGAAACGATGGCGCGTCGCCCGATCCTCAGCAACTGCTCAATCACCTCCCGGGGCTGATGAGTGGCTTGCAGGGTCCGGCTCAGGATCACATAGTCAAAGGCGTCGGTCGGATAGTCCGTCAGGTCGGTATCGGCATCGCCCTGGACCACCGATAGTCCGCGCCCCACGCAGGCATTGACGCCGGCCTGTCTGATCTCGACCCCCCTCGCGTCCGCGCCTCGCGTCCGCGCGAGATAGTCGAGCAACGTACCGTCGCCGCAGCCGATGTCGAGAACCCGGCTTCCCGGTTCGACCATTTCGGCAATGCGCAGCAGATCGGTCCGCATGCCGCCGCCTGGGGTTGGCTCTGGCTTGTTCGCTGTTGTCAAGCAAGCCCCCGATGCTCGGCGGCCGCCCCGAGAAAGCCGCGCAGCGTTGCGAACATTTCCGGGACGTCGAGCAGAAAGGAATCGTGACCGGCATCGGTTTCAATGTCGACAAAGCTGACATTCGCGGCAACGGCGTTCAGAGCGTGAACCACTTCGCGGCTTTCGGCAGGGGGAAATAGCCAGTCGCTGGTGAATGAAACCAGGCAGAACCGGGTCGGCGTGCCCCGAAACGCGTTGGCAAGCGCGCCACCATGGTCGGCCGCCAGATCGAAATAGTCCATGGCGCGCGTGATGTAGAGATAGGAGTTGGCGTCAAACCGGTCGACAAAGGTAATCCCCTGGTGGCGCAGATAGCTTTCGACCTGGAAATCAGCCCCGAAACCATAGCTTATCGCTTCACGATCCTGAAGATTGCGCCCGAACTTCCGGGTCAGCGCGGCCTCGGACAGATAGGTGATATGCGCCGCCATGCGCGCCACCGCCAGGCCGGCATGGGGATGGGTGGCCTGAGAGAAATAATCGCCGCCATGCCAGTTGGGATCGGCCATGATTGCCTGGCGACCGACCTCGTGAAACGCAATATTCTGGGCCGAATGATGGGCGGCGGTCGCGATTGGAACGGCCGCGAACACCCGGTTCGGAAAGCTCACGGCCCATTGCAGCACTTGCATGCCGCCCATTGAGCCGCCGATCACGCAAAACAGATCGTCGATCCCCAGATGATCGAGCAGCCTTGCCTGGGCCGCGACCATGTCGGCGATCGTGATCGACGGAAAACGCAAGCCATAGGGCTCGCCGGCGCCCGGTTCGATATCTTTTGGTCCGGTGGTTCCCATGCATCCACCGAGGACGTTTGAACAAATCACAAAAAAACGGTCGGTATCGATCGGGCGGCCCGGCCCGACCATTTGGCGCCACCAGCCCGGTTTTCCGGATACCGGATGAGTGCCGGCGACGAACTGATCACCTGTCAGCGCATGACAGACCATTACCGCGTTGGTGCGTGCCGCATTCAGCTTGCCGTATGTTTGGTAAGCCATGGTGAACGGGCCGAGATTCTGACCACAATTGAGCTTGAGCGGCCGGTCCGCGCCCAGAACCACCGTCTCGCCCAAGTCCGGCTCTGCGCGGATATGCCCGTCAACTGGTTCGGTCATTACTATTGCCGTCCAAAAATGGTCAAGCGCCGTGTCGTCTGATATTGCTACGAATCACTGGGCGCGACTGTCAATGGTTTCTTTGATTTTGACGCCATGTTTGATGAATGCTATGTCGACCTATACCAAGGCTCATTAAGCATGAGCCTTTTACCCGCGTTCAAGCGTCACGCGGGCTGCGCTCCCCCTTGGTCGCTAGTCCTTGACCCTATTGATTGTCTCCAATCAATATGATCAGCGTCCTCCAAAGCTCCCAAATCTCAGTGAGTCGTCCTCATCGGGATTTGATATCATGGGGGCGACGATATTGCCGGAGAGCAGAGCTTAGGAGCAGGCGCATCCAATGAAAAGTGACAAGCGAACGCTCGAGGAATTACGCACCAGGATCGACCGGCTGGATGACACCGCCCATGACCTGTTCATGGAGCGCGCTCAAATCGTCGCCCGGATTGCCGGGATCAAGGCGAAGAGCGAAGATGGCTCCGCGCCAATAATCCGGCCCGACCGTGAAGCCTTGATCCTGAGGCGACTGCTGGACCGCCACGGCGGGGCCCTTTCGGCGGGTGTGATTGCCGGTATGTGGCGCACGCTCATAATGGGCTGTGTCCAGATTCAGCAGCCGGTGTCGGTTCAGCTTTTTGGCGCCGACGATCCGCAAGGCCTTTGGGATCTGGCTCGTGGCCATTTTGGGACGACGGTGCCCATGGGCCTGCAAGATAGCGTCACCCATGTCTTTGCCTCGCTTGACCCTGACAAGGGATCGCTCGGGGTTTTTCCTGCGCCCGATGTCGATCAATCCCATGATTGGTGGATACATTTGCTAAGCGGCATGCGAGATGCGCCGCGCATAATCGCCAAACTCCCTGTGGCCGAGACAGGAGAATGCGCCGACGACGGGCTGTCGGGATATGTCGTTGGCCGCATGGATCCGGGCCGGACCGGCGACGACGTGACATTGATCGCGGTATCCACGGAAGATGAAGTGAGCCGCGTCCGGTTGGTGGCCTTGTTCGAAAAGGTGGAGCTGGCCGCGCGGGTGCTGGCGACCTGCACCGCGGATCAGGACCGGACAGGCTGGCGGCATTTGATTGAGGTTCCACAACACATTACGGAGATTGAAGAAAATCTCGCCAACCTGATCGGGGCCAGCGAGGGGCAGTTAAGCGCGATTACGGTGGTCGGCGGCCATGCGGCGACGATCAGATTGACGCGGCCAGACGACGTGAAGCGGTCGTGAGCGCGCAGGCGAACGGGCCGCGGCCGAAGCCCGGCATTCTGGCCATTGCGCCTTACGTCGGTGGCCGGTCGACGGCTGCCGGCGCCAACGAGGCCGTCAAATTGTCCGCGAACGAATCGGCCCTGAGCACCAGCCCCAAGGCGATAGCGGCGTACCAGGCACAATCCGGCCAGTTGCATCGCTATCCCGACGGGGGGTCGGTCGATCTGCGGGCGGCGATCGGCAGGCGGTTCGGCCTGGATCCCGAAAAAATTATATGCGGCGAGGGCTCCGACGAGATCATTCACCTTGCCTGCCTGGCATACGCCGGACCGGGCGACGAGGTGTTAAGCAGCGAACACGGCTTTCTGGTCTACCCGATCGCGGCACGCTCGGTCGGCGCCACGCCGGTTATGGCGCCCGAGCGCAATTTGCGATCGGATGTCGACGCCCTGCTGGGCGCGGTTACCCCCCGAACCCGGATCGTGTTCATCGCCAACCCCAATAATCCGACCGGCAGCTACCTGACCGGAGACGAGCTCAAGCGGCTGCACGCCGGACTGCCCGAAACCGTTTTGCTGGTCATTGATGCCGCTTATGCCGAATTCGTCGACGCCACCGATTATGCCGCCGGGATCGAGCTCGCCGGGGCCGCGACCAATGTTCTGATGACCCGAACATTTTCCAAGATTTACGGACTCGCGGCGCTTCGGCTCGGCTGGGCCTATGGCTCGGCGCCCTTGATCGACGTGCTGAACCGCATTCGCGGCCCCTTCAATATCTCGGGCCCCGCCCAGGCCGCGGGCGTTGCCGCGCTGGAGGATACCGATTTCATCAATAAGGCGCGCGAGCACAACGCCGTCTGGAGACTATGGCTGGAGCGACGCCTGCTTGAACTCGGTCTTGAAGTGGCGCCAAGCGTCGCCAATTTCCTGCTGATCCGGTTCGGCGATCCCGAGACCGCCCGCGCGGCGGACGAATTTCTTAGCGCGCGAGGTTATTTGCTCAGGGCCATGGACGCCTATGGCCTGTCCGACTGTTTACGGCTTACAGTAGGTCGCGAGAATGAGAATCGGGGTGTGATCGACGGACTAGAGCATTTTCAGTCATTACCGGGTCAAAAGGAGAGTTTTTAGGCGCCCCATTATCGGCGCCCAAAAACCGCGGTATAGCAGCGCTATACAAGGATTTTTGGGCGCCGATAATGGGGATGCATAAAAAGTCGAACTTGATCCGGTAATGACTGAAAATGCTCTGGCGGACTTCGTGGGCTCCTGATGCAACTGCGAAACGAACGATGGCAACAGAAAATTTCGAAAAACCCCGGTTCGACCGCGTCGCGCTGATCGGCATTGGTTTGATCGGCTCGTCCATCGCCCGCGCGGTGAGGAAGAACGGCATGGCGCGGGAACTGGTCTGTGCGGATTCGAGCGCTCAGGCACGGGCGCAGGCCCTGTCCCTTGGCATTGTCGATCGTGCCGAAGCGCGCTCGGCGGACGCCGTCAACGGGGCCGACCTTGTGCTGTTGTGCGTGCCAGTGGGCGCCTATGGCGAGACCGCCGCGATCATCGAGCCCAAACTGAAGCCCGGCGCGATATTGAGCGACGTCGGATCGGTGAAGCAGGCGGTGATTCGCGAGGTCGGTCCGTTCGTCCCCGAGGGGGTTCATTTTATTCCCGGCCATCCGGTGGCGGGAACCGAGCATTCGGGTCCCGAGGCCGGATTCGCCGAACTTTTCGAAGGCCGATGGTGCATCCTCACCCCGTCGCCAGGCGTGGCCGCCGAGCCGCTTGACCGGCTAACCCGATTTTGGCGGGCCCTTGGCAGCACGGTCGAAATCATGGACGCCCGGCACCACGATATCGTGCTCGGCATCACCAGCCACGTCCCCCATTTGATCGCTTACAATATCGTGGGCACGGCATCGGACCTGGAAGAAGTCACCAAATCCGAGGTAATCAAATACAGCGCCGGCGGCTTTCGGGACTTTACGCGGGTAGCGGCCTCGGACCCGACGATGTGGCGGGACGTGTTTTTGAACAATCGCGAAGCGGTGCTGGAGGTGCTCGGCCGCTTTATCGAAGATCTCACGGCACTGAAGCGGGCGATCCGATGGGGCGAGGGCGATACCTTGCATGAGCTGTTTTCCCGCACCCGTGAGATACGGCGCGGCATCGTTGACGCCGGCCAGGAAACAAGCGAGCCCGATTTCGGACGCCGCCCCCACGACTAGCGCAGAAAGTCAGGGCATCGCCGGGGCAAGATCGGAGATTGCACCGACGCTTGTGATTGGAACCGGCCCCAAATACAGTAATCCCTGGTCGATGATGATCGGAAGCATCAATGCGTCCTCGGGACCTTGCCGGGGCAGCAAGTCGACCAGCATTCTTGCCGAGGCCGCATGGGATGGTTCGATCAGGCCGCTTTCGGCGAAGGCATCGAACAGCCCGGCGTGGCCGGTCACAAAAGCTTCCAGCGCGACAATCGGCCTTCCCCCTCCGTCCACCGCGATCGGGCCGCTGGCCTTGACTTTCAGGGGGCCCCAGTCGAGATTGAAATAGCTTAATTGAAGCCGTCCCCCCCGTGCCGCCCACGTCACCAGTTCATCGACTTGAAATGCCGGTATCTCGTGAGCGTAGAGACCGGACTCGGCCTCCAATGCCGTGATGGCCGGTCCCAGTACGGTCGGGCTCAGGCCCGGGATGGTGGCCCCCTTGACACTCAACGCCACCACCGCGGCCAGGGGCGCGTCGCCAACCTCTGTCGCTGCTTGCGCGCCCCCGTCGGCATCAAACAACGCGCGGACGCCCTCGTCATCGCCGCGCCGAACCAGGAGCTGAAGGTGATCGATGACCGCCGGAACCGCCAAGCCACGCGCGGAAGGGGCGATATTGCCGAGGCCGACATGCGACAGACTGGCGGAAAACTGAACCAGCCCGTCAGCATCGAATGCGAGGCTGGCCCGTCCCCGGGCGATCGCGATTTCGGATGTGATCAATTCCCGTCCCTCATTGCCGCCATCGTATAGTGCCAGCGAATGCTTGCCATCAAGCACCAGATCGATCCGATCCGGGTCCCACGGCTGGATCAGCGCCCGGGCATGATCGGCCGACCATGACCACGCCGTGCCGGACGCCCCCGACGATGCGGCTGGCCGGTCGAAGTCGGCAATGATCTGGAATGGAAAGCCAGAAATCTCAAGTCCGGCCTCGACCCGCGACCCCCGCGCCTCAAATTGCGCCATCCGGGTCCGGACTTCGTCCTCAACCCGCCCGGCCGCATAAAACCAAAGGGCGGAGTAACCCGCGACAATGGTCAGCATGATGATCGCGGCAAGGGTGAGATAGCGCATGGGGCTCTCCGTCAACGGCCAGATCTCTTCTGTCTAACCGTTGAGGGGAACGTGGGCAAGCCGTCTATCGGAGGCGTATGATCACGCGCACTTGGAGTAGCCGCAGCTCAGGCACGTGTCACAGCCTTCCTGACGTGCCAATGACGGAGCGCTGCAACGGGGACAGTGCCGCATCCGGGAATCGGAAAGCCCGTCCCGATCACTGACGACCACAGTCTTGGCGTCGGACCGGTCCTGCTCCGATTCCGGCCTCGGAATGAAGCCGATGGCGATCAGGTGACGCTCGATCACTTCGCCGATCGCGGCCAGCATGGAGGGCAAATAGCGTCCCTTCACCCACTGCCCGCCCCTCGGGTCGAAGACCGCCTTCAATTCCTCAACCACGAAGGAGATGTCGCCACCACGCCGGAACACAGCGCTGATCATGCGGGTAAGCGCCACCGTCCAGGCATAATGCTCCATATTCTTGGAATTGATGAATACCTCGAAGGGGCGAACCCGCCCATCCTGAACGATATCATTTATGGTGATGTACATCGCGTGATCGCTGTCGGGCCAGCGTATCTTGTAGCTTCTGCCGGGCAGCGCCTCGGGGCGGTCCAGCGGACTGGTCATATAGACCACACCGCCGGCATCGAACACATCCTCCGGCTTCTTGGCCGGCTCGTCGAGCGGCAATGCGGCCTGGCCAGTGTCGGCCTCCTTGTCCTTCGGTGATTCGCCCCTGGCCTCAAGCACCGAACCGGTCACGTCGTTCGGGCGATAGGTGGTGCACCCCTTGCAGCCGGCATCGTAGGCCAGCATGTAGACATCCTTGAAAGCGTCGAATGAAATATCCTCGGGGCAGTTGATGGTCTTGGAAATCGAGCTGTCGACATATTTCTGAACCGCCGCCTGCATGTGCACATGATCATTCGGTGTCAGCGTCAGCGACGTGACGAAATAGTCGGGTAGCGGCGTCTCTTCGCCGAACATGCGCTGGTAAAGCCGATGGGCGTAATCGCTGACCGCCTCTTCGCGGCGCGCGCCGTCGGGCATCAGCACCTTGCGCTTGTAGGAAAAGCTGAATACCGGCTCGAGGCCCGAGGACACATTGTCGGCGAACAGAGAGATCGTGCCAGTGGGCGCGATCGAGGTCAGCAGCCCGTTGCGAATGCCGTTCCGCGCGATCGCGTCGCGAATGTCATCGTCCAGTTCGCGGATGGTTTCGCCCTTCAAATAGAGAGCGCGGTCGTAAAGCGCGAACGGACCTTTCTCGGCGGCCAGTTCCGCGGACGCGAGATAGGCGCTGCGCTGGATGGTCTTCATCCAGGCCTCGGCGAGATCCAGGGAATGTTTCGCGCCGTACCGCGCCCGGCACATGATCAACGCATCGGCAAGCCCGGTGACCCCGAGGCCGATCCGCCGTTTGGTCTCAGCCTCGTGCCGCTGGGCGTCGAGCGGGAATTTCGAGACGTCGATGGCGTTATCCATCATCCGCACCGCGATCCGCACAACCGCCTCAAGCTCGTCGGCTGGAATATGGGCATCGGCGCTGAACGGCTCCCGAACCAGGCGCGCCAGGTTGACCGAGCCCAGCAGGCAAGCGCCGTAGGGCGGCAGGGGCTGTTCGCCGCACGGGTTGGTGGCGGTGATCGTTTCGTTGTAATAGAGGTTGTTCTTGCTGTTGATGCGGTCGATGAAGATCACGCCCGGTTCGGCGAAATCAAACGTGGAACGCATGATATTGTCCCACAGCCCGCGCGCCGGCAAAGTCTTGTAGACCGTGCCGCCGAACTTGAGGTCCCAGGGGCCGTTCTCCTTGACAGCCGTCATGAACTCGTCGGTCACCAGAACCGACAAATTGAACATGCGCAGCCGTCCCGGGTCCCGCTTGGCTTCGATGAACGCTTCGATATCCGGATGATCGCAGCGCATCGTTCCCATCATCGCACCGCGCCGGTAGCCGGCGCTCATGATGGTGCGGCACATGGAATCCCACACATCCATGAACGACAGCGGCCCCGATGCGTCGGCCCCCACCCCCTTGACCGCCGCGCCCTTGGGACGGATCGTCGAGAAGTCGTAGCCGATGCCGCCACCCTGTTGCATCGTAAGCGCCGCTTCGCGCAACTGCCCGAAAATCCCGCTGATGCCGTCGGGGATGATGCCCATGACAAAGCAGTTGAATAAAGTCACATTGCGGCCGCTTCCGGCGCCGGCAATGATCCGGCCGGCGGGGAGAAAACGGAAGTCCGCCATGACCTGGTAAAACCGCTGTGCCCACTGGTCCCGCTCTTCTTCCCGCTCCGGCTCGGCAAGCGCACGGGCCACCCGGGCCCAGGTGTCGTCCATGCTCTTGTCAATGGGCGTACCTTCGGCGTCCTTCAGACGGTATTTCATGTCCCAGATTTGCTGGGAAATCGGTGCGGCAGGCGGCATGTGGTCGCTCGGAATGCTATGGCGCAGGGGCCTGATTTTCGCCCCATGGTAAAAATTGTACGGCCGGGACGGGACCGGGTCAAGCAAATGTTCCTGTTATGTTTCCCACGACAGGTCCACAAGGCAAACATTCACAAGCAATTATAATAACAGATGTTTTCGAACAATCCCCGGCTTTCACAGGGGGACGCCGAGGGAGTTATCCACAGCAGCGCCGGCACTTGTCGCCTCCTCGATCAGCTCGGCGGTTTTTGATTCAATTGCCTCTTCGAGCCGGGCCATGAATTCCTTGCGTCCAAGTCTTGGCGGAATCGGGTCAAGAAATTCGACCACAATGGTTCCCGGACATCGGCGCGAGAACCCGCGCGGCCAGAACAGCCCGGAATTGAGCGCCACCGGCACCACCGGAACGTCAAGGCTTTTATAAAGCCCCGCGATTCCAACCAGATAGGGGTGTTTCTCCCCCGGCGCGACCCGGGTCCCCTCGGGAAAGATCAGGATCGGGCGGCCTTCGTCGGAAACCTGGTGCGCGACGCGCAAAAGGTGGCGCAAGGATGCTCCGCGGCCTGACCGATCCACCGGAATCATGCCGGTCTTACGGCAATAAAGTCCGAAAAAAGGGAGCCAGAGCAGCTCCTTCTTCAGCACGATCGATGGCTTGGTCAGCAGGCTATGAAAGGCGCCGGTTTCCCATGCCGACTGGTGCTTGGAGGCGACGACCGCCGGGCCGGTGGGGATATTGTGCCGACCGCGCACCTCGATATCGATTCCCGCGACCTTGCACAGATGCCACGACGCTCCCCTGCCCCAGGTGACTTGCACCCAGATCACGAAGCGTTCCGGGAACACAAGGCTCAATATCGCCAGCGTTCCCATGACCGCGGTCCACAAGACGAACAGGAAATTGAACAGAACAGAGCGCAGAGCAATCACGACGCAATCTCCTTGGGGCGCTCGTCAATGGACCGGGCGCGCAGCAGACTGAGCAAATATTTGTTGTACTCCAGAGCGATTACGCGCACGGCGCGCCAGGTACCCATGCGCCCAGGCCCAACAGTGCCGGGATAAACCGGATGGGCGACGAGTTCAACATCGGGCATGACGCGCTTGAATTCAAACAGACTTCTGGGCATGTGATAAATCGCGGTGACCACGGTCAGCGATCGATAGCCGTGACCCCGCGCCCATTGCGCCGCCTGCCGGGCATTGCCGACCGTGTCGAGAGCGAGGCGATCAATGTCGACGCAGCAATCGAACACCTTGTCCTGACCACCGGCGACGCGGCGCAAGGCGTCGCGGCCCGTGTTTTCATGGACACCGGTAATGAGAAGCCGCTTGCCGTCCGACGGAGCGATCAGATCGAGCGCCGCCGAAATGCGCCTGCTGCCCCCGGTCAGCACGACCACGCCGTCGCTCGCGACAGTTTCGGCGCCGGACGGACCCTCCAGGCTCTGAACGAACCAAAGCAGTCCGCCCAACCACATCGCCGACAACAGCGCCGCCGCCAAACCAGCGCGCCAGAATGCCTTCAAACCGGGCCGGAAATGCGTACCGCTTGTCGATGACCCGCGGATCATTCTGTTTCCTTTGCGCTGGGAACGAGCCGCCGCCTCGGGCGGCCATCGCAGTCCCGACCTGTCTTGAGCCGTTCGAGTGCCATTCTACACTATTCGCGCCAAAGTTCTCCGAACTGTGACGAAGGCGGTCAGCATCGTGAGCAACCCGATCGCCAAGGGCAGTGCCGCCAGCCCGCCGGCAATGGCAGCCGACATCCCAAGCTTGGGCAGGAACGACGCCTGGAGCCCCGCCAGCAAGCGGGCCACGCCGAACATGGTCGCCACCGCCAGGGCGAGGCCGATGACGCCCCCTTTCAGACCGACCGCCAGTAACCGCCATTGAAATTCGGCGGCAATCGTGCTGTCCCGCGCGCCGATCAAATGCACGATCTCGATGATGTCCCGATGGGTGGCCAGGCCGGCCCTGGTCGCGAACACCACGATAGCCACCGTAATCAGCGCGATCAGCACAATGATGCCCAGCGCCATCGCCTGCAATGCCACGACGAGGTCAACGATCCGTCCCAGCCATTGCTGGTGATCGTCAAGCTGGGCATGGGGCGCGACCTGCCCCAAAGTCTGGCGCAAGGCGGCAAGGTCAACCACGGCGCCGGGCCTGAGCACCACATCGATCATTCGCGGCACCGGCATATCAGCGGTTAAATTGCCAGTTCCAAGCCATGGCTCCAACAACGCGGTGATCTCGCTCTGCGTCAGCGGCTCCGCGCGCTCGACCCCCGGGAAACCGCGAAGCACCTTCAGGGTCTCGGACACTTCGTTTTCCATGGTCTGAACGGCCGCGCCGGCAAACTGCACACTGAGCGTACGCGCGACATCCTGATGCCAGGCCCTGGCCGAATCGCGGAGCGTAAGACCCGCGCCCATCGCCAGGGCGGTCAGATAAACCATGACCGCGATCACCCACGTCAGAATGCCTTCCGGCCCACCCTTTTTCGGAAGAACGTCGACCCTCGAAAACATCTTTCAACCTTCCTGTTCGGCCGGCCGATCATCGGCCCTGCCCTCCATCGCCGACACCACCTGCCCGTCACGCAGCTCCAACCGCGGCGCATTCACAGCCTGGGTGAGCCGCAGGTCATGTGTCGCGATCAAGGTCGTTGTACCGATTTTGTTAAGCTCGACAAACAGATACATCAGCCGCTTGCCCATTTCCGGATCGACATTGCCGGTTGGCTCGTCGGCCAAAAGCAGATCCGGCTTTCCAATCACGGCGCGGGCGATCGCAACCCGTTGCTTTTCACCGCCGGACAATGTCGATGGGCGGGCGTTCATGCGATCGGCAAGCCCAACCCAGGTCAGTAATTCCCGCACGTGATCGTTGACCACGCTCTCCCTGGCGCCCGCCAGCCGGAGAGGGAGCGCCACATTCTGGAGCGCGGTCATATGTTCGATCAGGCGGAAATCCTGAAAAACCACGCCAATTCGCCGACGGAGCCTGGGCAGCGCCGAATGCTTGATCGCAGCGACGTCGCGCCCGAACAGGGTCATCTGGCCTCGGGTGGGCCGGTTGGCGAGATAGATCAACTTCAGCAAAGTCGATTTCCCCGCCCCGCTCGGTCCCGTCAGAAAATGAAACGATCCCGGTTCGAGATGAAAGCTGATATCGCGCAGGACCTCTTCGCCAATCCCATAGCGCATGCCTACATTTTCAAAGCGTATCACCCGTCGCTGTTCCTTTCGCGATCACCGTTTCCACAGCCTTGATACCCTATTTCTCGATCCAGTTAACCGATTTTCGCGGCTCCCGCCGCCCATAACGCGCGCATTGCGGCAATCGTACCAACCTTGCATTGGCCAAAACGACCGCCTATAACTTTCATCAGCATAACGGCCGTACACAGCATGATAATTAAATGTTCCGCCTGTTCAACGCGTTATCTTGTTGACCCGAAGGTCCTGGGGGCCACGGGCCGGCTGGTTCGTTGCGCGAAATGCGGCCAAAGCTGGTACGAGGCGCCGTCTGAGACGGTAGCCGACCTCACGCCGCCCCCGGAACGTGCACACATGCCCGTCAGGCCCCGCACCGATCGCCTGCGGCCGATACCGAGGGGCTCCAACCTGCCGGCGGCGCCGGGCAGTCAGTCCCGTTCCGACCTCATGGGCTGGATGGTCCTGATCGCGGTGGTCACCCTGTTGGTGACCGGCATTGTCTCTTTCCGCGATTCGATTGCCGAGGCTTGGCCGCCCTCGAAAAAGCTTTACGATATACTCGGGCTGGAAGTCGGCCGCGCCGAGAAACCTCAGACGGCCGACGACGCCATCAAGCCCGGCACGCGGTTTCTGTCGTTCCGCGACATTAATATCACGATGGAGTCGGCCAATAACCGGCCGGTGCTTATTGTGCGGGGCGAAATCGCCAACGCGGCGCGGCGCCGGGTCCCGGTGCCGCGTATAAACGCCACCCTGTTCGACAGCGACAAGAACCTGATCTACGAATGGTCTTTCGAGCCGCCGCTCCCGGAGCTTGGCGCTCTAGGTTACACACCGTTTGAGACTCGGGTCGACAACCCGCCGGAGGCGGTGTCACTCGCGGAGCTTGCTTTCGCTCATGAGGAGTAGTCTTATCTAGCAGCGTGCTGAAAAGACAAAGACCAAGGGATGGCTAGAATATTACTCGCCGAAGATGAGGCCCCGTTGCGCGAATTCGTGTCGCGGGCACTGGAATCGGATGGCCATGCGGTATCCGCCGTTGCCGACGGCGGTCAGGCTGTGGCCAAGCTTGGTGGGCAACAATTCGATCTTCTGCTGGCCGATATCAGGATGCCGGTAATGGATGGCGTGGCGCTTGCGCTCAAGGTCACGACGGACCATCCCGACATGCCCATTTTGCTTATGACCGGCTTCGCCGACGAGATGCGGCGCGCGCACAATCTCGATCGCCTGGTCGATGACGTGATCTCCAAGCCGTTTTCGCTGCAGCAGATTTGCAAGGCCGTCAACCGGGCGCTGGATCGCGCCCCCGTCGCGAATTAGAGCCCTTTCAGAATCGCTTCAGCAGCCGCTCGATATAGTCCCGCTCGATCGGCGGGCGCCGTCGTTCATTGGCGCGGCGCTGGAGTTCTTCCAGAATTTCCCGGGCACGCCTGATTTCCCACTGCCTGGGAACGACACCATCCTCGCTCGCCCTCCCCTGATCGGCCAACGGTCGGCCCAATGGATCGACCGACGATCCACCGACGCCACCCCCGCCCGGCCCGGCCGCCTGAGCCAGCGCCCTGGCAAATTCGCCCGCACCATTCAGGAGCGCGTCAAGGGCCTCGGATTCCGCCTCCATCGCGGTGCCCGGATTACCTCTTTTCAGGGCCTGCGCGGCATCAGTCATGGCCCTGCCGGCGCGGTCCATGCTCCCGGGCACGGACATACCCGCGCCGCCAAGTTCGGCCAACATCTGGTTGAGCTGGTTCCGGATCGCTTCCTGGCGACCGGCCAACGCCTGTTCCCGTGCGCGGCTTTCATCTTCCCCCAGGCCCTCGCCACGTCCGATCGCCACATCTTCCGTTTGATCGAGCATTTCCTGCTCGCGGCGCATCAGGCCGTCTATATTCCGCAGGGCTTCGTTCAGCGCCTGTGCAAGCTCATTCTGTCCCGGAGACGGACCGAGACTGAGATTCTCCAGGATATTGCGCAGGCTGGACAACAGCGCTCGGGCCGCATCACGGGAGCCCAGGCGGTTGAGCGTGCGAAGCTGATCGAGCATTTGCTGGAAAGTTTCGGCCCCGATCGCTTCGGTCGAAGCATCCGCCGGGCCCGCTTGCCGGAAGTCCTGATCGCGCGCCGCCTTTGCAAGGGCTGTCAAAAACCGGGTCAGCGCGGCCTGAACCTGATCGGTGAGCCGCTCGATTTCCTCGGGAGCGGCGCCGCTGTCGAGGGCCGCCGCAAGCGCCTCCAGGGCGCCGCGCAGATCGCGTTCGGCGAGCAACATGTCTCCGCCCTCGACGCGAAGCGCAAGATCCCACAACAAGGCGATGACCGCCGCGCGCGAAGCCCGGTCCGGGCCATGAGCCAGGCGCCAATAAGTCACCCGCAACCCGAGAAAGACGAGCGGGTCATGGTCGAACCGGCTCGGCCGTTCGGCGATGGTGTCGAGCTGCGTTTGCGCGTAAGCCAGCATCGCGGGGCGGCGCACCAAATGCTTTCGCAGCGCGATCAGTTCCCTGGCCACCGGATGTTCGAACCGGCGCTCCGGCAATCGCAATGTCGTGGGTTGACTGAAGCCCGCCTGGCCTGTGGCGTCCCGCGCGGTCAAACGGGCAGTGACGCGCATGCCTGCCCAGGGGTGCGCCGTCAGGTCGTGATAGCTCGTTGCCGCGACCCGTCCGGCGCTGCCTGACGACACCGGCAATTCCAGCGCCAAAGTCTCGGCGACAGGCCTGTTTTCAGTGTCATCGCGCCCGAACCCCGGGCCGGCACTCGGCTCCGCCAGGTCCAGGAGCAGTTTGGCGCTTTCGACGCCATAATCGTCAGTGGACTCATAATCGACCTTGAGCGCCAGGCGAGCCGTTGGCTTTGGGGGCGAGGAGAAAAAGATGGCCGGCGGCTGATCGGCAACGATCTCAATCGGCCAGGACGCGATGGTTTCGCCGCCCTGCGCGACACGGAGAAGAGCCCCTTTCTTGAGCGCAATCTCCACCTCATAACCGGCGCCGCCTGTTTCCCTGAAGCCGACCGCGCTTCCTCCAAGCTCCAGGTTCGGGGCACGCCGGCCACCATGGACGCGGGCCTCGAACGTGCTGCCGGCCGGCGCCGCGACGGGCCCCGGGTCGGCTGTTTCATCTCTTTGCAAGGTCCCGGGCGAGGTCCCGGTCAGGAATATCGGCGCCACGCCGGTATAATCGGGCGGCGTGATCCAGGCTTCCAATGTCACGACGCCCCCGGCATGGGCGAAACCGGGCGAAAAAGCCCGTGACAGACGTTCCGGCCAATCGGGCCCCGCGGAGACGAACCCGATCACCAGCCCCAGACCCAGGACCGCCCGAAGCCCATGCGGATCGAACCGAACAAGGCCCGGCGCGGGCCAGCCGGCGCGCAGGCGGCCCAGCCTGGCTCGAAGGCGCTCCTGATGGACCCGCCACAAGGTCTGGGTCTCCGGCCCTCCGCCACTGGCCGACGGCGCATCCTCAAGCGCACTGAGAGGGCGATGGTCGAGATTGTTGATCTTTTCGATCCGGCGTACGGCCTGACGGCGGCGGGGCGGATCGTACGACCGTATCGCCCGGTGGCAAAAAGCCGCGAACGCCAGTCCGAACCCGGCCAGAACCATCACATGGAGCCATCCCGGCATGGGACGCCACAGCTCAAAAAGCGACAGACAAACGAACCAGCCGGCAACTGCAACGAGCGGCCACAGGCGCGGCCACGCGCGCTCCCACGCCAGCGCCAGCCGCGCCAGCCTGATTTTCCGCTCCACCGCAATATCGTCGCCGGCAGTCCGCATGCTTGTTCCGCCGCCCCTGTCTCCACGGCTTTGGCCAAAAGTCCCTACGGGTTCAGCCAATCCGGCATGACGTCCAGATTGACCACATCATCATAGCACGGTCGCGGCCTGACCACCGCGAAACGGTCGCCGTCGACCAATATCTCGGGCGCAAGCCGACGGGTGTTGTAGGTCGAACTCATAACCGCGCTATAGGCGCCCGTCGACAAGATGGCGACCAATTCACCGGAAGCCAGCGGCGGCATCATTCGATCGACGGCGAAAGTATCGCCGGTCTCGCAAACCGGCCCGACGATATCGACCGGGGCGAAATCGGCGTCCGGACTTGGCTCAACAAGCGGCACGATCCGATGAAAAGCGTCATACAAGGTCGGCCGCATCAGATCGTTCATGGCCCCGTCAAGAATGACGAAATCGCGCCGCTCGCCGCTCTTGATATATAAAACACCGCATACCAGAACCCCGGCATTGCCGGCGATCAGCCGCCCCGGCTCCAGTATGATCTGGCAGTCCAACCGCCCCAGCACGCCCCTGATCGCCGCGGCATATTCGCTGGGCAACGGCGGCGCTTCACTATCGCCATAGGGAATCCCCAAACCGCCGCCGAGGTCGAGACGGGCGATATTATGACCGTCCTCGCGCAGCATTGTGACCAGACCGGCAATTTTTTGAAACGCGGCGTCGAACGGCTCCAGCCTCGTGAGCTGGGAGCCGATGTGAATATCGAGGCCGACAATCTCGATCCCCGGCAGCGCCGCCGCCAGGCCATAGGTTTCGCGAGCCCGGCTCCAGGCAATTCCGAACTTGTCCTCCTTCCGGCCGGTCGAGATCTTGTCGTGAGTGCGGGCATCGACATCGGGATTGATGCGAAGTGCAATCGGCGCCCGCCGATCCATTGACATCGCCACCTCATTGAGGGACGCGAGTTCAGGCTCGGACTCGACATTGAACTGGTAGATTCCGCAATCGAGGGCAAAGGCCATCTCGTCGCGGCTTTTACCGATCCCTGAAAATACGATCCGTCCGGGGGGAATCCCGGCCTTCAGCGCGCGCCGCAACTCGCCTTCCGACACCACGTCGGCCCCGGCTCCAAGCCGCGCAAGGGTGCGGATCACGGCAATATTGGAATTGGCCTTCAC
This sequence comes from Sphingomonadales bacterium, assembly GCA_046756385.1. Classification (GTDB taxonomy): domain Bacteria; phylum Pseudomonadota; class Alphaproteobacteria; order CAZZKF01; family CAZZKF01; genus JBHHWG01. The sequence goes on from JBHHWG010000006.1 coordinate 19,399, forward strand.
GGCATAGCAGATCAACGCATCTTGCTGCTCGAACGCCTGCTCGAACACCCGGTAGTGCCGCTCAAGCGTAGCGGTCGAATAGCAGTAAAAAGGCGTACCGACCTGCTGGGCGATTTCCACAAGCGAAATGCCTTCAGCCTGGAGCACGCCATTGCGGTAATGAAAATGGTCCATGGGGCGCGATCTCTAATTGCCGGTCTGTTCGTCAGCCGCGTCGGGCAGCGCCGCGGGCGGCGGTTCAAGATCGCCCTTGCGGCCGCAACCCGAAAGCAGAAACGTCATGCAAATCGTCACCAGCAGCATCCGTGTCATTGAATTTCCCTCCGTGCCCTTTCAATCGCTTCGTTGACGCGTGCCGGGGCCGTACCGCCCAGGCTTTTCCGGCTTGCTATCGACTTTTGAAGCCCGAAAATCTCGAATATTTGTTCGGTTATGGCGGGTTCGACTGAGCCAAGATCGTCAAGCGACAGATCCTCCAGCGCACAGCCGCGGTCCTCGGCCAGCTTGACCAGTCGCCCGGTGACATGATGGGCCTGACGGAACGGCATGCCAAGGGCGCGAACCAGCCAGTCCGCGACATCGGTGGCGTTGGCGAAGCCGGCGGCGGCGGCCTCGCCCATGGCGGCCGCGTTCACACAGAGCCCTTCAATCATGCCTCTCATGGCATCGATGCACAGCCCGATATTGTCGGCGGCGTCGAAAACCTGCTCCTTGTCTTCCTGCATGTCCTTGGAGTAGGCCAGCGGCAATCCCTTAAGCACAATCAGCAACGCATTGAGCGAACCCACGATGCGGCCGGTCTTGCCCCGGACCAGCTCGGCGGCGTCGGGGTTTCGCTTTTGCGGCATGATCGATGAGCCGGTGGAGAAGCTGTCGGGCAGCGTTACGAAATTAAACTGTGCCGTCGACCACAGCACGACCTCCTCGGCCAGCCGCGACAAGTGAGTGGCGGTGATCGCGGCGGCGCTTAAAAACTCCAGCGCGAAATCCCGATCGGATACCGCGTCGATCGAATTGGCGCAGGGGCGATCGAATCCCAAAGCCCGGGCGGTCATTTCCCGGTCGATTGGAAAGGACGTGCCGGCCAGGGCCGCGGCGCCTAATGGACTTTCATTGAGCCGGGCGCGGCAGTCGGCGAACCGGCCCCGGTCACGCTTGAACATCTCGTAATAGGCCATCAGATGGTGCCCGAAGGTCACGGTCTGGGCCGGCTGCAAATGAGTAAAACCGGGCATTGCGGTTTCGGTGTGGGCCTCCGCCTGATCGAGAATTGCGGCCTGCAGCCCTGTCAGGCTTTGATCGAGGCCATCGATGGTTTGGCGCAGCCACATGCGTAAATCGGTCGCCACCTGATCGTTGCGGGATCGTGCGGTATGAAGCTCACCGGCTGGCGCGCCCTCCAGGTCGGCCAGCCGGGCCTCGATATGCATATGGATGTCTTCAAGGGCCGGATCGATGTCGAGTCCGCGGGTCTCGATCTCATCAAGGATCCGGTCCAGACCATTCAGAATTGCATCGCGACTGGCATCCGGGATTATGCCGCGCGCCGCCAGCATGGTACAGTGCGCCCTGGAGCCCTCGATATCCTGGGCATAAAGGCGTTGATCGACATCGATTGAGGCGTTAATCAGCTCCATTAGCTGATCCGGGCCGGTCTCAAAGCGTCCGCCCCACATGGCATTCGTGCTATTGGGGGTTCCGGTCGACGGCTTTTCGGGCATAAAGGTGCTCCGCTTGAAAAGGAGATTTACATGACGCATTTCGCCAACTGGGTTCGGGCCGCGCTGTTGCTGGTTGCCGGCATCACAACGGCAGCCTCGGGGACAGCCGCGGGCGATCGAACAACTCCGGGCGATCTTAAGAACCTGGCAGTTGGTGAGATTCGCCACTTTAACCTCAATGACACCTGGAAACCAGTTCCCGAAATCACCTTCACCGATCGGGACGGGCGCGAACTTGCGCTCGGTGCATTCCGGGGCAAGGTGGTGCTGTTAAATGTCTGGGCCACCTGGTGCGGACCCTGCCGACGCGAAATGCCGGCGCTGGACCGGCTTCAGGCTTTGCTCGGCGGCGCAAACTTTCAGGTTCTGGCGATCGCTTCGGATCGCGGCGGACATGATCCGGCGGCCAAATTCCTTGACCAGGTGGGCGCCGAAAATCTCGATCTTTATGTCGACCAGCCGGGCAAGGCGGCACGCGACCTCGGCGTTTTTGGCATGCCGGCGACCATTCTCATCGACCGCGAAGGCCGGGAAATTGGCCGCCTCGTCGGGCCTGCCGAATGGGACAGCGACGACGCCGTCAGCTTTTTGCGCCACGTCATCAGCCACCCGCCCGATGGCGGTTCGCCAGCCGCAAATAGTGTCCGTTAGATTGGAAAGGGTTATCGCGTCGGCTCGGGCGTTTCGCCCCGGTAATCGTAAAATCCGCGTTGGGTTTTTCGGCCAAGCCACCCGGCCTCGACATATTTCACCAGCAGCGGGCAGGGGCGGTATTTGCTGTCACCCAGCCCGTCATAAAGCACCTGCATAATCGCCAGACACACGTCGAGACCAATGAAATCGGCAAGCTGAAGCGGCCCCATCGGATGATTGGCGCCCAGCCGCATGGCGATATCGATGCCCTCGACGGTTCCCACCCCTTCGTAGAGCGTATAGACCGCCTCGTTGATCATCGGCATCAAAATCCGGTTCACGATGAAAGCCGGGAAGTCTTCCGCGTTAGCAGGCTGCTTGCCCAGCCGGATCGTGAATTCACGAAGTTTCTGAAAGGTTTCGTCGCCGGTCGCGATCCCGCGGATCAATTCCACCAGTTTCATGACCGGAACCGGATTCATGAAATGAAGCCCCATGAACCGCTCGGGCCGGTCGGTCGAGGCGGCGAGGCGGGTAATCGAGATTGACGAAGTGTTGGTGGAAAGGATCGCGTCGGGTTTGAGGTGGGGGCAAACCTTGGCGAAAATCTTGTTCTTGATTTCCTCTTTTTCGACCGCTGCTTCGATGACCAGATCCACCTCGCCAAAGTCGGCCAGATTCTCCGTTGGCCGGATGCGCGCCATCGCCCGGTCGCGATCGTCCTGAGTGATCTTGCCGCGCATAATCTGGCGATCCATATTGGCGGCGATTATTTCGATCGCCCGCGCGATTTGCCCGGAACTTGTGTCGTTGAGCAAGACATCGCAGCCCGCCAGGGCACAGACATGGGAAATGCCGTTCCCCATTTGCCCTGCGCCGATAATTCCAACCGTCTTGATCATCGTCTTTTTCGCTTTCACCAGTCGGGCCCGGCTCGACCCACCCATTCACCCGCCATGCATTTTTTCATCGGCCTGGTCCTAACCCGCGATCTTGTCCAACTCCTGCTCGAACTCGGGCAGGGCCTTGAACAGATCCGCGACGAGGCCATAATCGGCGACCTGGAAAATGGGCGCCTCTTCGTCCTTGTTGATCGCCACGATCACCTTGCTGTCCTTCATACCCGCCAAGTGCTGAATGGCGCCTGAAATGCCGACCGCGATGTAGAGTTCCGGCGCCACGATCTTGCCCGTCTGTCCCACCTGATAGTCGTTGGGCACGAAACCGGCGTCAACGGCGGCGCGGCTGGCGCCGACCGCGGCCCCAAGCTTGTCCGCGACCCGTTCGATCAGTGCGAAATTCTCGCCACTGCCCATGCCTCGGCCACCCGAAATAACAATCCGGGCGCTGGTGAGTTCCGGGCGTTCCGACTTACTCAATTCCTGGCTGACGAAGCACGATCCATCGGCGGCGCCCGCGCCGTCGATCTTCGCCACATCCGCTTCTTGGGCGCCGACACTGGCGGCCTGGAACGCAGTGGTGCGAACCGTGATCACTTTCCTGGCGTCGGATGTCCGCACCGTCTCCATGGCATTGCCGGCGAAAATCGGGCGCACGAAAGTATCGCCGGACTCGACCTTTACAATTTCCGAGATTTGCGCGACATCGAGCAAGGCGGCGACCCGGGGAGCCAGGTTCTTGCCCGTCGTCGTTGCGGAGGCAAGAATGAATTCATATTGCCCGGCCAATCCGACCACCAGCGGCGCCAGCGCCTCGGCCAGCGGATGGGCATAAACACTATCGTCGGCCAGAAGCACCTTGGCGACGCCGTCAATGCGGCTCACCTGATCGGCCACCGCCTGGCAGCCGGCCCCCGCGACCAATACATGGACGTCCTGGCCCATCTCGCGGGCCGCGGTCACCGTATTGAGCGTGGCATCCTTGAGATTTTCATTGTCATGTTCAGCGATCACCAGGCTCGCCATCAGATGCACCCCGCTTCGTTTTTGAGCTTTTCCACCAGTTCGGTCACCGATTCGACCTTGCCGCCAGCCTCCCGCTTGGGCGGCTCCTCCACCTTCAGTACGGTGAGCCGGGGCGAAATGTCGACGCCGTAATCCTCTGGCGTCTTGACATCAATCGGCTTGCGCTTGGCTTTCATGATGTTCGGCAGCGAGGCGTAGCGCGGTTCGTTGAGCCGCAGGTCGGTGGTCACCACCGCCGGCAGCCGAAGCGCCACGGTTTCAAGACCGCCATCAATCTCGCGCGTCACCTCGATCCCGCCGTCAGCAAACTTCAGCTCCGAGGCGAAGGTACCCTGTGGCCAGCCCAACAGCGCGGCCAGCATTTGCCCGGTCTGGTTTGAATCGTCGTCGATCGCCTGTTTGCCCAACAGCACAAGTTCCGGTTTCTCTTCCTCGACCACCGCCTTGAGCAGCTTGGCTACCGCCAGCGGCTCGGTGGTCTGGTCGGTCCGGATGAGAATGCCCCGGTCGGCGCCCATCGCCAGCGCGGTGCGGATCGTTTCCTGGGCCTGCTGTTGGCCGATCGAGATCGCAATGATCTCCTGCGCCTCGCCGGCTTCTTTCTTGCGGACGGCTTCCTCGACCGCAATCTCGTCGAACGGATTCATCGACATCTTGACGTTGGCAAGCTCGACACCCGAATTGTCGGACTTAACCCTGATTTTGACGTTAAAATCGACGACCCGTTTTACCGGGACCAGAATCTTCATGAAACACTCTCTCCCTAACTGAGGGCTCTAACTGAGGGCAGCCGGCTCCGGTTCGGATTATCGGCCGGGCTGGAAGCTTTGACTGGTTGGCGCGCTCCGCCACCGGCCAGCGGAGATGCACACTAAACGCATGCCCCCAACCCTGTCAACGCACCGCATTATGCGGTTTTCACGGCATTTAGCGGTTGCCCCCCGGCACCCACAAAACGTCGGCGGCGCCCTTGTCGTTCAGATGGCGGCTCATTACGAAAAAGTGGTCCGAAAGACGGTTTATATAGCGAAGGGCCGCCGGGTTCACGGATTCCGCATCGGCAAGCGTGCAAATTTCCCGTTCCGCGCGCCGCGCTACGGTACGCGCGAGATGCAAATACGTAGCCGCTTCGCAGCCGCCCGGCAGGACAAAGGATCTAAGCGGTTCAAGTTCCTCGTTCATCCGGTCGATTTCCTGCTCCAGCCGGTCGACCTGCTCCTGGGTCACCCGCAGCGATTCGTCCGTATCGAAATCCTCTCCGGGGGTCGCCAGATCGGCGCCAAGGTCGAACAGGTCATTCTGGATTCGCGCCAGCATGGCGTCCGCCTCACCCGCGGTGTGAAGCCGCGCCATCCCCACGACCGCGTTGGTTTCGTCGACCGTACCGTAAGCGGCAATGCGCGGCGCATGCTTGGGAACGCGCTGACCATCGGCGAACCGCGTTACGCCGCTATCGCCGCTTCGTGTATATATCCTGCTCAGTCTTACCAAAGCTTGGCCCCTGTGTATGGCTTAGGCGCTTTCCAGCAGCCTTCTGGCGATTACCTGCGCCTGGATCTCGGCCGCGCCCTCAAAGATATTCAGAATCCGGGCATCGCACAGCACCCGGCTGATCGGATATTCCTTCGCGTAACCGTTGCCGCCGTGGATCTGCAGGGCGTTGTCGGCATTTGACCAGGCGACCCGGGCGGCCAGCAGCTTGGCCCGCCCGGCCTCCAGATCACAGCGGCGCCCCGCGTCCTTTTCACGGGCCGAGTAATAAGACAATTGGCGCGCAATCATCAGTTCGACCACCATCCAGGCGATCTTGCCGTGGACTCGCGGGAACTCGAAAAGCGGCTTGCCGAACTGGATTCGCTCGCGCGCATATTCAAGCCCAAGCTCCAGCGCCGCCTGGGCAACGCCAATCGAGCGCGCGGCGGTCTGGATGCGGGCGGATTCGAAGGTCGCCATCAACTGCTTGAAGCCCTTGCCTTCCTCATGGCCCAGCAGGTTGTCGGCCTTAACCTCGAAATCGTCAAAGCCGAGCTCGTATTCCTTCATGCCGCGATAGCCCAGCACCTCGATCTCGCCCCCGGTCATGCCGTCAGCCGGAAAATCGTCGCCGCCATCGCCGCCCCGGGGCTTCTCGGCCAGGAACATCGACAAACCGCGATAGCCAGGCTGGCTGGCATCGGTGCGCACCAGAAGCGTCATCAGATCGGCCCGCGCGGCGTGGGTAATCCAGGTCTTGTTGCCCGTGACCTTGTAGATCGCCTCGCCATGCTCGCCGGTCGCCTTGACCGCCCGGGTCGTCAGCGATCCGAGATCGGACCCGGTGTTGGGCTCGGTAAACACCGCGGTCGGCAATATCTCGGCCGAAGCGATCTTGGGAAGCCAGTTGCTCTTTTGCTGCTCGGCGCCGCCGTTAAGAATCAGTTCCGCCGCGATTTCCGATCGCGTACCGAGGGAGCCGACGCCGATATAGCCGCGGCTCAGCTCTTCCGAGACCACGCACATTGCGGTCTTGCCAAGGGCCGACCCGCCATATTGTTCGGGAATGGTCAGGCCGAACACCCCCATCTGGGCCATCTGGTCGATAACCTCAAGCGGAATAAGCTCGTCCTTGAGGTGCCATTCGTGAGCGAACGGCACGACCTGCTCCTCGGCGAAACGGCGGAACTGATCGCGAATCATATCCAGCATCTCGTCGAGGCCCAGAGCCCCGAACGCGCCGGTCGCCGCGCCGTCCGCGACCAACTCGGCAATCCGCCCGCGCACCCGCGGCGTATTACCCTCTCTCATCAGCCGCCGCACCGCGGGCGTGCGGAACGCGTCAATGGCTTCATCACCCAGACCCAGGTCGGCGGGCCTGACGATTTCGCACTGGCTCATGGCGATGCCGCCCGCGAGCTGGCTCAGATATTCGCCGAATCCCGCCCGTAGAATCAGTTGCTCAAGTTCACCAAAGTGGCCCTGGGCTTCCAGGTCGCCGGCCCAGTCCCGCAAATGCCTCAGGGCCTCGACATAGGTGGTGAACCAGGCATAGCCGTGGGCGGCGAACTGGCGCCGCTCGATCAGCGCGCCAGTGGGCTTGCCGTCAACCGAGACCAGGGCCGAGACTTTTGAGTGGGCGTGGCCGGCCAATCTGTCGGCTGCTTCGAGCGCATCGGCGCAATCTGCGATCAAGTTTGGATAGGCTGGTTTCACGGTGTCTGAGGTCATTGCGCTCCCCCGATAATCTAACTAGGGACAAAGTTGTCACGCGGCGAGGAAATTCCGGAAATCGTCTAGGTCCCTGCAAATATATCCATTGTTATTTGCACTCTTTCTGAATTCGTTTGAAAAGGATGGGCTGTACAAGACTTTTTCCAGATTCCAGCCAGTAAATCGACGGCCCTCCTTGGTTCCTAGAAACTTTGAAATGTGACCTTCAAAATCTAGGAGCGCCTGCCCTGTGTGAGACTTTGCGGCTCGCTTGCAAGAACCCAAGCGCAAAACCCTTTCTTCATCATTGTATGCCACAAGGTCAATTTCCACAGTGCTACCCGCTGGTTTGTTCCAATATCCTCGCACAAAGTCGCTGAGCTCAAAATCACCGACCGCCTTTCTTGAACATTCCTCGGTAAGCAGGCGAACCATTTTTTCAAAAGTGTAACCCTCTTGGTTCACCAGTGACTCGTCTGCTCTTTTCAACGGGCGAGGAAGGGGTTGTATGCGAGTGGCTTGGACATTGCGAGCAATGGCATGCAGCCACGACATGAGGAAATTATCTGCGATGACGTAACGCGCTTTTCTGGATTTGTCTCCGGCGAATACAGGTTTGAGTTTATCGACCATTCGATAGCGCTCGATCAATGCCTTGAGATAGGCGCCTAATTGCTTGTCATCAGAGGAGCCGGCCCGGGCATACTCCGAGACAAGATCGCGATGCGAGCATGGCCCCTTGTTCGCCAGTAACTTCAAGACACTGTCATAACGTCCACGCAGTTCTCTCAAAAACCAGTTTGCTGCTTCCTCTTTGAGCGGACTTGATCCCTCAAAAAAAAGTAGTCGCAACGTATCATGCCGATAGTTTTTGGCGTTTCTAAGTACGCCATGCTCAAAACAGTCGCGATAAAACTTGGGAACTCCCTCGAACAGCGACCACAGAAAGAGTACGTGGTATGGATCGGTTATTCCATGCGATTCGTACATTTCGAACAGGGTCTGGAAATCCCAGTGATCGACTTCGATGCGGTGTGTCACCCGATTGAACAAAGGCGACGCCTGGTCCTCTAATATCGCCGTCATTTCCGTGTGAATGGACCCCAAGACAAACAAGCCACCCTTAGCGGTGTCTCTAAGCCTGTCGACCTCAGCCTGAAGATATGACGTGAAAGGCGAAAGACTTTTTCGATGGAAATATTGGAACTCGTCGATCACGACGACCACACCAAGTGAGCACAGTGCACCAATTAACCTGGCCATGCCGTGGAAGTCACGCACCTGACTAACAATCTCTATGGGCATCTCGTCGTCTTCCAGAGCTTCCCAGAAAGCCTGCACTACACCGCGTTCGTCACTATCCGGAACCTGAAAATAAAACGGCCAAGCATCAGGCTCTTTTGCCAATGCTTCGCGAATGAGCGTAGTCTTACCGATCCGACGACGCCCCGAAATCGCACAAAAAAACCAGCGGCCGGCCTGCAAAATTTTCTGGACTTCACGTATCTCGACAGAACGACCGTAAAAGCCCCATTCTTGCTCCATTCAACAAGACCTTTTCGTTTAACATAAAAAAAATTATGCTGACTAACGTAATCGAAAAAATATTGTTACTTCAAAGAGTTTCATAGACAGAAAGCGATTTTCCTCCCCTTTCTCGGGCGGAAAAATCAAGTCAGGGCGCCGCACGAACCCGGTCACCTTTCACCCGCCTCAATCGCATCATCCAGCGTTCTCAATCCCGGTTGGGCGGCTGAGACCAGCACCGCCATGTTCCCGGGTTTGTGCTCGTTTTTCCACATCTTGGTGTGGGCGCGCGGGATGTCGCACCAGGCGAACACCTCCGACATGCAGGGATCGACCCGACGCTCGATCATTAGCTTGTTGGCCTGGCTGGCCTGCTTGAGATTGGCGAAATGACTGCCCTGAATCCGTTTTTGCCTCATCCAGACAAAGCGGGCGTCGAAGGTCAGATTGAAGCCGGTGGTGCCGGCGCAAAAGACCACCATGCCGCCGCGCTTGACGATATTGCAAGACACCGGAAAAGTTTGCTCGCCCGGATGCTCGAACACGAAATCGACATCCACGCCCTTGCCGGTGATGGCCCAAATGGCGCGGCCAAAGGCACGCACTTTCTTCATGTAGGCGCCATAAGCCTTGGCGTCGGTCACCGGCGGCAACTGGCCCCAGCAGTCGAAATCCTTGCGATTGACGACCCCTTTGGCGCCCAGGGCCAACACGAAATCGCGCTTCGATTCATCGGAAATGACGCCAATTGCATTGGCCCCGGCGGTGGCGATCAACTGTATCGCCATCGAGCCGAGCCCCCCCGCCGCGCCCCACACCAGGACGTTATGGCCGGGCCTTAAAATATGGGGGCGATGGCCGAACAGCATGCGGTAGGCAGTGGCGAAAGTGAGGGTATAGCAGGCGCTTTCTTCCCAGGTCAGGTGCTTGGGCCGCGGCATCAACTGGCACGACTGGACCCGCGCGAACTGCGCGAAAGAGCCGTCCGGCGTTTCATATCCCCAGATTCGCTGCGACGGCGACAGCATCGGGTCGCCTCCGTTGCATTCCTCATCGTCGCCGTCATCCTGATTGCAGTGAACCACGACCTCGTCGCCGACCTTGAAGCGTTTGACCCGCCGCCCGACCTTCCAGACGATGCCCGAGGCGTCGGATCCGGCGATGTGATAATCCGACTTGTGGACATCGAACATTGAAATCGGGGCGCCCAGGCAGGCCCAGACGCCGTTGTAATTGACGCCCGCGGCCATCACCAGAATCAGAACTTCATCGGAATCGAGCTCCGGCACGTCGACCACCTCGACCTTCATGGCCTCTTCGGGCGGGCCTTGCCGCTCCCGCCGGATGGCCCAGGCATACATCCGCTTGGGCACGTGGCCCAGAGGCGGAATTTCGCCGAGCTCATATAAATCCTTGTGCGCCCGGCCATCGGCAGGCGCGCTTTGTTCCTGTGGTTCCAAGGCTGTCATGGTGTTCTTATCCCTTGAGCTTTCCGCGCCGTCCTTGACCCTGGTCACGTTCCGCGGCGCTGGCGTATTGTAACTGAATCAATTAATCGAGCTAACATGGTCGCAGGTTTAAAATGCCTTGCCCTGATTGTGGCCAATGTGAGTTGCCATTCTCGGTCGGATGATATGTTATTTCGAATTCCAGTTCCAAGACGAAATATTCGATCGAACCTTACATATCCCGGATTAGTGATATATCACATGCCCCGGGCAAGGAAATTGTAGCGACGGATCGGAGCGTGCAATGACGAATCGCGAGAGGCGGCGGGACCCACAGGCGTCCCCGGGCAATTCAAAAGACAGACCATGGCTATTCCGGACCTATTCCGGGCACACGTCGGCCGCCGCCTCGAACGCGCTTTTCCGCACTAATCTGGCGCGCGGCCAGACCGGGCTGTCGATCGCCTTCGACCTTCCGACCCAACTGGGCTACGACAGCGACCACCCGATGGCCGCCGGTGAAGTGGGCAAGGTCGGCGTCCCGGTCTGCCATATCGGCGACATGCGCACCCTGTTCGACGGCATTCCGCTGGAGCGTATGAACACCTCGATGACAATCAACGGCCCGGCATCGTGGCTGCTGGCGATGTATGTCGCGGTCGCCGAGGAACAGGGCGCCCGGCGCGCCGGATTGGCGGGCACCGTCCAGAACGACATCATCAAGGAATATCTGAGCCGCGGCACCTATATTTTTCCGCCCGCGCCGAGCCTGCGGCTGGCCGCTGACGTCATCAGCTTTACGGCCCGCGAGATTCCGAAATGGAATCCGGTCAATGTGTGCTCCTACCACCTTCAGGAGGCCGGCGCGACCCCGGTTGAGGAACTCGCATTCGCACTGGCGATCGCAATCGCGGTCCTCGATGCGGTCAAGGCATCGGCACAAGTCGATGAAGCGGATTTTCCGAAGCTGGTCGGGCGTCTGAGCTTTTTCGTCAATGCCGGCATGCGGTTCGTCACCGAACTGTGCAAAATGCGCGCCTTTACCGAGTTGTGGGACGAAATCACGCGCCAGCGCTATGGCATCGAGGAACCCAAGCTCCGGCGGTTCCGCTATGGCGTGCAGGTCAACAGCCTGGGCCTTACCGAGCACCAGCCTGAAAACAATGTCTACCGCATCCTGCTGGAAATGATGGCGGTGGTGTTAAGCAAAAACGCCCGCGCGCGCGCGGTTCAGCTCCCGGCCTGGAACGAGGCGCTGGGACTGCCGCGACCGTGGGACCAGCAATGGAGCCTGCGGCTGCAACAAATCGTCGCTTATGAGACCGACCTGCTGGAATATGGCGATCTGTTCGACGGCTCTGGCGCTGTCGAAGCCAAGGTCGAGGAACTGAAGGACGCGGCGCGCATTGAGCTGGCCCGCATCGAGGCGATGGGCGGCGCGGCGGCCGCCGTCGAGACCGCCTATATGAAGCAGCGGCTGGTCGATTCGAACGCCCGCCGGGTGGCGGCGATCGAGACCGGGGAGCAGGTTGTGGTCGGCGTCAACCACTTCACGGAAACTGCGCAATCCCCGCTCGCGTCACAGGATGGCGGCGGGATTTTGAAGGTCGACGACAACGCCGGGGCCGATCAGATTGAGCGGGTGAAGGCCTGGCGCGCATCCCGCGACCAGGCGGCTGTCGATCGCGCGCTGGCCGGGCTGTGCGCCGCCGCCTCGGAAGGGCGGAATATTATGGAGCCGACCATCGCCGCCGCGCGCGCCGGCGTGACCACTGGCGAATGGGGCCGGGCATTGCGCGACATATTCGGCGAATACCGGGCGCCAACCGGGATCGGCGGCGGCGCGCAAAGCCGTGGCGACGGGTTCGAGGCTGTTCGCAAAGATGTCGAGGCGCTGACCGAAAAGCTGGGCCGCCGGCCCAAGATTCTCGTTGGCAAGCCGGGGCTCGACGGCCATTCGAACGGGGCCGAGCAAATCGCGTTGGCGGCCCGCGACAGCGGGTTCGAGGTGGTGTACGACGGTATCCACTCCACACCGGGACAAATCGCGAATGCCGCCCTTGAGGAGGACGTGCATCTGATCGGGCTGTCGATCCTGTCGGGCGGGCACGCGGCGCTGGTCGGCGAGGTACTTGGCGAACTGGACAAGATCGGCCGCGCCGGTGTACCGGTGATCGTCGGCGGCATCATCCCACCCGAGGACCGCGACGCCCTGCTGGCCCAAGGCGTGGCGCGAATTTTCACGCCCAAGGATTACAAGATCGCCGAGATTATGGGCGAGATCGTGGAACTCATATCAGGCGTTGCATGATAATAACGCTCACGACTTAGAGCGTTTTCCGCGCTAAGGAAAAAGACGTTTCTTGGGCCGCTCGGCGACCATCCTCTTGACGTCCTCGGGCGTTGCGCCGGCTTCGCGCAGCGCCTTTAGGCTCAACGACTTGCACCGTTTGGCGAGCCGTTGGCCGTTTTCATCCGTTAGCAGGTCATGATGATGGTACCGGGGCGTCCGGTAGCCCAGCAGCGCTTGCAGCAGCCGATGCAGATGGGTGGCATGGAACAGGTCCCTGCCCCGGATTATAAGCGTGACGCCCTGGAGATGGTCGTCGACGGTGACCGCCAGATGGTAGCTGGTGGGAACGTCCTTGCGGGCCAGCACCGCGTCCCCCAACTGCTCCGGCCTCGCCTTGATCTCGCCCGCCTTTTCGTCGAACCATGTGAGCGGACCGCCTGCCATCGCGATCGCTTTTTCCACGTCAATCCGCAAGGCGAACGGCTGGCCGGCGGCCAGTGCCGCCGCCCGCCGCTCGGCCGCCAATGTCCGGCAGGCGCCGGGATAAAGCGGACCATCGGGTCCATGCGGGGCATTGGGGCTTTTCTCAATCTCGGCGCGGATGTCGGCGCGGGTGCAAAAGCAGGGATAAAGCACGCCCAGTTCATCGAGCCTGGCCAGCGCCGCCCGATAATCGTCGAAATGCCCGGACTGGCGTCGCACCGGCTGCTCCCACTCGATGCCCAGCCAGTGAAGATCGTCATAAATCCGCTGCACATATTCGGGTCGACAGCGCCCCTGGTCGATGTCCTCGATGCGCAGCAGGAGCCGTCCACCGGTCGAGCGGGCCGCCTCGTAACAGGTGAGCGCGGAAAAAGCGTGACCCAGATGCAGCTCGCCACTCGGACTGGGCGCGAAACGCGTCACGGTTTGCCAGTGGTTGGTCATTGGCTGGTCATTGGCTTGGGTCCCGGCTGGCAAGTGATCGAACGTGGCCACGATAGCCGAGGCGGCATCGCGGATAAAAGGCACAAAGTGGGCATATCGCCTGCCATCGCTGACTCAATATCGGATGAGGGCATGGCCATTGCGGGCGCAATTAAGTATCATCACGTCGAACCGCTTGGAATCGTGGGCCTGGCATCACGAGGAGCGAGATGACGACATGAATATGTCGCTGCCATTACTGGATAGCTGCCCGGCGCTGGTTCTCAATGCTGATTTCCAGCCGCTGAGCTATTTCCCGCTGTCCCTTTGGCCCTGGCAAAGCGCGGTCAAGGCGGCGTTCCTGGATCGCGTGAATATTGTCAAGGCCTATGATCGCAAGATCCACTCGCCGTCGTTTGAAATGGCGGTGCCCAGTGTCATTGCCCTCAAGAAATATGTCCGGCCGGCGCGCCATCCGGCGTTCACCCGGTTCAACCTGTTCCTGCGCGACCGGTTCACCTGCCAATATTGCGGGGTCGGCGACGATCTGACGTTCGACCATGTGGTGCCGCGCTCGAAAGGCGGTCGTACGAGCTGGACCAACGTGACCACCGCCTGCGCGCCATGCAATCTGAGAAAAGGCGGTCGTACATGCGACGAAGCCCACATGCATCCGATGTACACGCCCGAGCGGCCCACGGTGTGGCAGCTTCGGGAATGTGGCCGCGTCTTCCCGCCCAATTACCTGCATCAAAGCTGGAACGACTATCTCTATTGGGATACCGCGCTTGAGCCATAGACCGGCAAAACAGCGTTTTCCGCTCTAAATCCGTTCGCTTAACCAGATCGCCAGCCTCGATCCGGCCTTGATGGCGCCGGTGAGCAGCGCAGGCGCGCAGGCGCCGTGACGCAGCGCCTGGGCGCGATGCTCCAGTTCGTCGCCGCGGAAATCCTCGATCAGGTCGCGCAGTTCCCGTTCGTCATCCCCCAATTTAGCGGCCTGACCGGCATAATGCCTGTCAATCACTTCCTCGACGGCGACCGTGCACGCCATCGCCGCCTTTTGAGAAATCAAGGCGGTCGCAGCCCCCAGGGCAAATCCGGCGACATGCCACACCGGCGTCAACAATGTCGGCCGAACATGACGATCGGCTACCAGATCCGCGAACGCGGCCAGGTGCTCCCGCTCCTGCTCGGCCATCTTTTTGACCGCCGGGGCCGAGCGCGCGCGCCCGAGCACCGCCAGTTGCCCCTCATAGATGCGAACCGCGCCGTATTCGCCGGCATGATCGACGCGGATCATCCGTTCAACAAGTTGCCGGGGATCAAGGTCGCCGGGCAGGCGTCCTGCCCCGGTCCGCGCGGGATGGGTTGGGGATTCCGCAATCACCGCCGCACGCCGGGGATGAAGCCCCACAATCGGGTCCAAAGCGTGAGCACCGCCAGGCCCAGGGACAGCAGAACGTTATAACCCGCCATTGAAAGTCCCAGCAGCCGCCATTGAACCTGGTCGCACCGCACCACCGGCGCGGCCTCGACTTGCGCCAACAGCGCTTCGACGGTGTCCGCGCCGCCGCTGCCGCTGCATGTCGTGGGCCCTTGCCACCAGCCCTCTTCGACCCCGACGTGATAGCCGCCAAGCGCGGCGCCGACCACAAAGCCCAGCCCGCAAACCACGATAAACGCCCGGGCCAGGCGGTCGTACCGGCGATGGACCAGGAAAATGGCGATCAGGCTCAGGACAATCGCCGCGCCATAGGGCCAGCGTTGATAAAGGCACAGCTTGCAAGGCGCATAGCCGCCCAGATGCTCGAACGCGAAAGCCGCGCCAAGGATGCTCGCCGCGGCCAACAGCACCAGCGCCGGCATCGCGGCGGGAATGGAAGGTTTTCTGAACATGGGCAAACTATAGCGCGCCAATACAGATTTTCTCAAAGATATTTCAGCACCACAAACGCGCCGAACAGCGCCACGAAGAAAATCACCGTCAACAACCCGAGGCGCTGCTCGATGAAACGGCGGATCGGCTGACCGAAACGCCACAACAATGCCGCCACCAGGAAAAAACGGACGCCCCGAGACAAGATGCTGGCCGCGGTAAAGGTGAATATATCGAGGTTGGTCACCCCGCTGGCGATCGTAATCACCTTGTATGGGAACGGCGTCAGCCCGAAAAAGGCGACGATCCAGGCCCCCCATTCGTTATAGCGCACCTGGAAGGCCATGAATTGCTCGACATAGCCGTAGAACTCCATCAGCGGCCGGCCCCAGGCGTCGAACAAATAAAAACCGATGGCGTAACCCGCGAATCCGCCCACCACCGAGCTCGCCGTGCACACGCCCGCATACAGAAAAGCACGATCGCGGGCCGCCAACACCATGGGAATCAACAGCACGTCAGGCGGGATCGGGAAAATCGAACTTTCCACGAACGAGATCAACACAAGCGCCATCACCGCGCGCTTATGACCGGCAAAATGCATGGTCCAGTCGTAAAGCCTTGTCAGCACCGCGTTTCCCCCGTCTCAATCCCGGTTATTGCTCCCCGGCTGCAACCTGAGCCCATCCCGGCATATAGCAGGGCACGCCTCAACCGACAACAACCGCCGCCCGGCCCCGAGTTTGCACAAAACCGCAATCAGGCGCAGGACCCCTATTGACCGGCGGGCCGGCTAAGCTCTTATCTCGCTCTCTCTCCTCTCGAAAGCCCCTGTGGCGGAATTGGTAGACGCGCCAGACTCAAAATCTGGTTTCCTTAGGGAAGTGTCCGTTCGACTCGGACCGGGGGCACCAACAAAATCAATGACTTATGCGACAGGTGGAGCAGGCGGTAAATTTCGGTTGCTCTGCTGGCCTGTTTTGTCCGGCAAGCGACTCCAAACTCTGCAAAATTGTGCCAGCACAAACCTCTTAATTGTTTCGTAACCTCGCCCTTTCAAAATCAGAGCCTGAATAAAGCACGGTGGAGTAGTAAGAGCAGGCAGAGCTCGCATTCTGTTTGCTGCGTGGATCGGGAGCACTGAATGTCAGTTGACTCACGAATTGATTCGGAAAGGCCTTTCGGAGGTCGGAGCCTGTCCGATCTGCTGCCGCGCTTTATTATCATCGCATTGTTATTCGCCGCCGTTTCGCTGACCACGGCCGCGGTGTCGATCGCGCTTTTGTATCGGACCGCAATCGAAGAGACGCGGGCCCGTCTTGTCGAAACAGCGAAGAGCCAAGCCCGAATGATCGAGGCGATCGCTCGATTCGGCAATGAACGCACGGCGGATAATTTCGGCGACGAGACGGCCGCCCAAACCCTGCGGCAATTCCGCGAAGCTCATGGGAATTACAGCGCGCCTGGCAGGACCAGCGAAATTGTCCTCGGCACGCTGAAGCATAACAATATGATACGCCTCCTGAGGAACCATCAGGGCAAGGTTGGCTGGCAGGTTCCAATACCAATGCAGTCAATGCTTGCGGAGCCGATGCGCCAGGCTTTAACCGGCCATAGCGGAACAATCGATGGCCCTGACTATCGCGGTGAGCCGGTGCTGGCCGCTTTCGAACCGGTCAAGTTCTTTAACTGGGGGCTGGTCGTAAAGATGGACCTGGCCGAGGTGCGCGCGCCCTTCGTGAAGGTGGTTATTTGGGCAGTCGCAATCTGCATTCTTCTGATTTTGGTGGGAACAACAGTATTTTTCCGGCTGGCAAGACCAATCGCCCGCCAACTCAAGGATTCCGAAGAGCGGCGCCTTACGGAACTACAGAAACACAACAGCGTCCTGATCGATGAGATAAAACAGCGCAAGGCCGTTGAGCGGAACCTTAAAGAGACCGGGCAACGCCTCAAGGATTTTGCGTCCTCCTCGGCCGACTGGTTTTGGGAACTGGACCTCAATCTCCAACCGACCTACATGTCACCGGGCACCCACGACTTGTTGGCAGCGCCGTCAGACGATGACCATTCCAGCTTACCGCGTGAAGCGATCAGTCCCAGATCGAACCCTGAGGCCTTCCGTCAATTTCAGGAATTTTTCGATGCCCGCGAACCGTTCCGGGATTTCAAATTCGACGTGACCCATGAGGGGGTGCGTCGGTGGTTTCGGAGCGGCGGCCGCCCCTTCTTCGACGCCAGCAACAAGTTCATGGGCTATCGGGGCTGCGCCACGGACGTTACGATGGCTGAGGAAACGAAGGAGAAGTTGGCGCGGCTCGCCGTTCTTCCGAAACTCAACCCCAACCCGGTAATAGAGCTCGATGCGGAAGGGCGGGTGACATACCTGAACGACAAGGCCCGGCGGGTCTTCCCCGGAGTTTCGATAACAGGCTTCGACCATCCGGCACTGTCGGGGGTCGTTAGTATCATCGCCGAGATCAAGGACAGCGGCAAGGATTTGGTGGTGCGGGAACTTGCCATCAATGACAGCATATTCCAGCAACGCATCTGTCAAACCCCGAGCGGCCGGCGATTTTATGTGTTTTCCAACGATATTACCGCTCTCAAGGATGCCGAAAGAAAGCGCAACGAGCTGGAGCAAGAACTCGTTCAGGCGCAAAAGATGGAGGCTCTCGGGACCCTCGCGGGTGGTATCGCCCATGAAATCAACACACCCGTGCAATATGTGGGCGACAATGTTCGCTTCCTGAGAGACGCCTTCGTCGATATCAACAAGGTCCTGGAGGCGAATGACCGGCTCGTCGAGGCCGTCTCGGGCAGAGCCGGACTTGAAGACGAAGTCGCCGCCACAAGAAATGCGGCAAGCGCGGCTGAAATCAATTTCCTGAAAAGTGACATCCCGGAGGCAATCGAACAATCGCTCGAGGGTGTCGAACGTGTGAGCACAATTGTAAAGGCGATCAAGGAATTCTCCCATCCCGGCGCGGCGGAAAAGCTTCCGATCGACATCAACCGGGCCATTGAGACCACCATTACCGTTACCCGGAACCAGTGGAAATACTTTGCCGACATGCGCACAGATTTTGACAAATCGCTGTCTCACGTGCCTTGTCTGCCCAACGAATTCAATCAGGTGATCCTTAATCTCATCGTGAACGCCGCCCAGGCCCTCGAAGCGACTGGCAGGGATGAAAAAGGCGAGATCGTAATCAGCACGGTCAAAGAACCGGAATGGGCCGTCATTAAGGTACACGACAACGGCACCGGGATTCCGAAGGCGATCGCCGGGAAAGTTTTTGACCCGTTTTTCACGACAAAAGAACCCGGCAAAGGCACCGGACAGGGGCTCGCCCTGTCGCATCGAATCATCACGAGGAAGCACGGCGGAACATTGTCGTTCGAAACGGAGGAAGGCGCAGGCACGACTTTTATCATTCGCCTGCCCCTTGCCAATCCGAACGAGGAGGAAACGGCGAATCAATGAAAAAGCGCATTATATTCGTCGACGACGAACCCAATGTTCTTAGAGGCCTTCGTCGTAATCTTCGCAAGATGCGCGACAGCTGGGATTTGTCGTTCGCCAATAGCGGCCAGGAAGCCCTGCAACTGCTCGATCAATCCGACTTCGATGCCGTGGTTACGGATATGCAAATGCCGGAGATGGACGGCGCCGAATTGCTGCGCGAAGTCGAAAAGCGCGCACCCCGAACCATCCGCATCGTGCTGTCAGGGCAAACCGATCGCAGTTCTATGTTTAGTCTGATCGGGCCGAGCCACCAGTTTATTTCGAAGCCCTGCGACACGGATATCCTGGTCGGAGTGTTGCAACGGGCCTTCGGTTTACAGGCCGTTGTCTCGGACAAGAACCTGCAAACCCTGGTTTCAGGGCTAAGGAATATTCCAACTCTCCCGCAGATCTACAGTGGGTTGATCAAGCTGGCCGACTCGCCAATGGCTTCGCTTCAAGACATCGCGGAGATTGTATCGCAAGATGTGGGGTTAACCGCCAACATTCTCAAACTTGCCAATTCCGGGTATTTCGGGATTGGCCGGGAGGTCAATACAACGGTCCAGGCGGTCAGTTTACTGGGAACCGAAATAATTTGTTCCCTGGTTCTTACGAAGGGGATTATGGCACGGATCGACGGAAGCGCGACAGAGAAAAAGTACTTGCAGCAGTTGTGGGAACACAGCTTGTGTTGTGCGGGTTATGCCCGGACGATCGCCAAAAACGAGCAAATGGACCAAAAGACGGTCGACAAAACATTTACCGCGGGGCTGCTCCATGACATCGGAAGGTTCGTGCTCCACGCCAGTCTGGGCAAACGATACGAAAAAACCATGGCCGACACACAATGCGATCATCAATCGATAATCGAGATCGAAAAAAAGGAACTCGGCTCGACCCATGCGGATGTTGGGGCCTATTTGCTGGCGCTCTGGGGCTTGCCGAATGAAATTATCGAAGCCGCCGCCTATCACCACCGAATCCAGGACAGCGGGTTTAAAGTGGTCGACATTTCGACAATCGTGCATGTCGCCAACGGTCTCGCCCATTCATTTAACTGTCAATGTCCCGAACTGAATTTAAAAAAGATGATCAATTTCAGCTATCTTAACAGTATTGGCGCTGCTGACCGGTTAATGACCTGGGCGGAAACCTGCGCCCGGTTAAAGGAGAGAATTTCTGAAAATGAAAATACTACTGGTTGACGACGACGCCAATATACTGTCGGGCTACAGAAGGCAACTTCGCAAACATTACGATCTGTATTTGGCCTTAAGCGGGCAAGAGGGGCTCAAGGCAATCAAACGGGACGGGCCGTTCGCGGTCGTCGTCGCGGATATGCGCATGCCCGGCATGGATGGCATCGAATTTCTGGGTAAGGTCAAGGAAATTGCGCCCCTCAGCGTCCGGATGATGCTGACAGGAAACGCCGATCAGCAAACAGCAATTAGCGCGATCAACAGCGGTAATATCTTTCGCTTCAATACCAAGCCATGCCCCCCCGAAAAATTCAAGGCCTCGCTTGATATCTGTATCGAGCAATATCGCCTGCTGACGCTGGAGCGGGATTTACTGGAGAAAACCCTTGCGGGCAGCGTGAAACTTTTGACCGACGTCGTGGCCCTGACCAATCCCGCATCATTCGGTAAAGTTGGCGTAATTCGGGCCTGGGCTTCAACCGTTGCCGAACGTCTTGAGCGCAACAAGGCCTGGCAAATCAACATGGCGGCCATGCTGGCCCCACTCGGGCAAATCGCCCTGCCCCCGCAAATCCTGGCCAAGAAGGCGGTGGGACAGGAACTGACCCCGGCGGAACAAAAGATCTGCCACAAGGTCCCGGCGGTGGGAAAAAGTCTTATCGAGAATATTCCCCGGCTGAAGCCTGTAAGCGAGATTGTTTATTACCAGGACAAGGGGTTTGACGGCAGCGGCTTTCCCGACGATTCGGTTGCCGGGAAAGACCTGCCGCTGGGCGCCCGGCTCCTGAAGATACTAAATGACCTGAACAAGGTTTGCGCGGGGTCCGCGCCCGACAATCACGCCTTCCGGTCGCTGGCAAAACAATCGGCTCTTTATGACCCCGAACTTCTGGCGATCGCAAGATCCTGCCTTGCCGTCGATCATGAAGAGACGGGAGGGGAAGAGGAAGTCATCAGCCTGCCGCTCTATCGCATCATGCCCGGCTTCCGGTTGGTTGAGGACCTCGAAACGGAAGACGGCAAGCTGCTGCTGGCCGCGGGACAGGAAATATCGCGCGCTCAACTGGATATTTTCACGAGCTTTGATGAGTCTTGGCGCATTAAGCAGCCAGTGCGCGTCATCAGACCGGCGATCGAACCGCGGGACGACGAGGCAGGTGTCCAAGAACCCCCTGACCAAGGGGAGATCAAGGCCGAATAACAGGAATGAGGACGCCGCCCGGCAATTGATGCGCGCTGGCAAATCCTGGTTTCCTTATGGAAGTGTCCGTTCCCCCCCCCCGTTCCAGGCGCGAGATCATTATCTCTCGACCGCGCGGCGTCAGACGAGCATTATTGTGGACGTTCATTCGATCCTCCCTGTCGGCTGTTGTCTTCGCAAACATCAGCTTCTCAGGACAGGATCGAATGAACAACCTACTGAGACATCACATCTAGCGTCAGAGGCAAATATTTCAATTTTTAGGATATATTTGATCCTCGGATCGTTGGTTACGAGGCCGCCATAGGCGTCACGGGCCGGACCAGGAAGGTTTGAAAGAAGCAAATAGCCTTCCCGCCCGGTCACCCGCGTGAGGGTCGGCATGGAAAAGGCGGCAGGACTCCGGCCCGCCGGCGCGGGCGCGGCGATTGCCGTGCTTGGGATACTCGCCTTGTCGGCCACCGGTTGGGCAGACGAGGTATTTTGAACGAGTGCCTCCGCACCCGGGCGAAGCGGGCGAAATCACTCCTTCAAGTTTGAATCCATAGCTTATAGCCCTAACTTGTTAAAGTAAGGATTGATAAGATATGGTTCTGGCAGTCGTTCTGGTTTTATTGGTCGTTGGCTCTGTCCTTTTTAACTTCCTGAGCCCGTGGTGGTTCACGCCACTTGCCTCCAATTGGGGGACGATTGATGACACGCTCATCATTACATTTGTGATTACCGGGGTTGTTTTCGCCGCGGTCGTTTTGTTTTTGGCCTATGCGGTGTTCCGTTACCGGCATACCCGGGACAGACAGGCGGCGTACGAGCCTGAGAACAAGAAGCTTGAGTTGTGGCTCACCGGACTGACGACGGTGGGCGTGGTGGCGATGTTGGCGCCCGGCCTGTTTGTCTGGGCCCAGTTCGTCACCGTCCCCGAAGACGCGATGGCGTTTGAGGTGGTGGGCGAACAGTGGCAATGGAGCTTCCGCTTTCCAGGACAAGACGGCGTGTTGGGCACGGTTGATTCCCGGCACATCAGTTATGAGAATCCGTTTGGCCTGAATCCCGACGACCCCAACGGTCAGGACGACATCCTGGTGGAAAGCGACGAGGTACACCTACCAATCGGCCGGCCGATCAAGGTGTTGCTGCGCTCCAAGGACGTACTGCACGATTTCTATGTGCCGCAATTTCGAGCCAAGATGGACCTGGTGCCGGGCCTCGTTTCTTATTTTTGGCTGACCCCCACCAGAACCGGAACATTCGAGATTCTATGCGCCGAATTATGCGGCATCGGGCACCACATGATGCGCGGCCATGTCGTTGTGGAGGAAGAGTCCGCGTATCAGACGTGGTTGAATGCACAACCGACCTTCGCGCGGTTGTCGGCCGATGCCGCGATTGGCGAGGCGGGGCCGGGGCTGCAATGATGGGGCTCCGACGAAATCCGTATATGGCGTATAATAAGGGGTCAACGCAGAGGGTGTTGTGATGGCGTACGCCGCACTTGCCGAAGACGGACAGCAACTGCACGAACCGCGAAGCTTCCTGACGAAGTACATCTGGAGCCAGGACCACAAGGTCATTGCCATCCAGTACTCGATCACCGCAATCGGGGTGGGGCTGGTGGCGCTGGTTTTGTCGGGGTTGATGCGCCTGCAACTGGGCTTCCCCGACAGCTTCGCCTTTATCGATCCAAATGCCTATTATCAGTTCGTCACCATGCACGGCATGATCATGGTGATCTACTTGCTCACCGCGCTTTTCCTGGGCGGATTTGGCAACTACCTCATCCCGCTGATGGTCGGCGCCCGGGACATGGCGTTCCCCTATGTGAACATGCTCAGTTACTGGGTCTATCTGGCCGCCGTGCTGGTCCTGATGGCGAGCTTCTTCGTGCCCGGCGGCCCCACCGGCGCCGGCTGGACCCTTTATCCGCCGCAGGCCATCCTCCCCGGCACACCGGGGCAGGAGTGGGGCATCATTTTCATGCTGGCCTCGCTCATTCTGTTCATCGTCGCCTTCACCATGGGCGGTCTGAACTATGTGACGACGGCGTTGCAGTCGCGCACGCGGGGGATGACGCTGATGCGTCTTCCGTTGACGGTGTGGGGCATCGTCATGGCCACGATCCTGGGACTGCTGGCCTTTCCCGCCTTGTTCGTCAGTGGCGTGATGAT
The DNA here is from genome assembly GCA_046756385.1 of Sphingomonadales bacterium. GTDB lineage: Bacteria > Pseudomonadota > Alphaproteobacteria > CAZZKF01 > CAZZKF01 > JBHHWG01. The sequence continues at coordinate 42,993 of JBHHWG010000006.1, forward strand.
GATGTTCGACCGGGTCCTGGGCACCAGCTTCTTCATGCCCGCCATTGTCTCGATGGGGGAACAGCTCGACTATACCGGGGGCAGCCCGGTGCTGTTTCAGCACCTGTTCTGGTTTTTCGGCCATCCCGAGGTCTATATCGTCGCGTTGCCGGCCTTTGGCATCGTCTCTGACCTGCTCAGCACCCATGCGCGGAAAAATATCTTCGGCTACCGGATGATGGTCTGGGCGATTTTGGCCATCGGCGCGCTGAGTTTCGTGGTTTGGGCGCACCACATGTATGTCAGCGGCATGAACCCCTATTTCGGTTTCTTTTTCGCCACCACCACCCTGATCATCGCCATCCCCACCGCGATCAAAGTTTACAACTGGGTGCTGACGCTATGGCGCGGCGACATCCACCTCACGCTGCCGATGATGTTTTCCATCGCATTCATCATCACATTTGTGGTCGGGGGGCTGACCGGCCTGTTCCTCGGCAATGTGGTCGTGGACGTGCCGCTCTCCGACACCTATTTCGTGGTCGCCCATTTCCATATGGTGATGGGCGTGGCGCCGATTCTGGTCATCTTCGGGGCGATCTATCACTGGTTCCCCAAGGTCACCGGGCGGATGTTGAACACGACGCTGGGCAAGATTCACTTCTGGGCCACTTTTCTCGGAACCTATGCGATTTACTTTCCCATGCACTATCTGGGTTTCGTGGGCATGCCGCGCCGGTATTACGCCTACGGGGACACTGATTTCATCCCCGAATCCGCTCAGGCGCTGAACGCCGGCATTACGGTGGCGGCATTGATCGTCGGCGTCTTCCAACTCGTATTCCTGTTCAACCTGGTCTGGAGCGCCTTTAAGGGCAAGCCGGCCTGCGGCAACCCCTGGCGGGCAACGACGCTGGAGTGGCAAACCCCCGACACCCCGCCGGTGCATGGCAATTGGGGGCCTGCGCTGCCTGTCGTCTATCGCTGGGCTTATGATTACAGCGTGCCGGGCGCCGAACAGGACTTCCTGCCGCAAAACCTGGCGCCCGATCGGGCCGCCGCCGACAAAGAGGTGGCGACGTGAGCATTCTTCACAAGCTGACCGTAAAGCCGTGGGTGCAAGACCGCGGCACGGTCGTGGACTTTCGCGGCGGCGGCGCATTGCCCTTGCCGGCGGCGAAGCTCGGCCTGGGCCTTTTTCTGGCCGTGGTCACGGTCCTGTTCGCGCTCCTGGTCAGCGCCTATGTGATGCGGATGGCCCTTGCGGACTGGCGGCCCCTGCCCGAGCCGGGGCTGTTATGGCTCAACACCGCCATACTGGTCTTGAGCAGTGCCGCGTTGCAAAGGGCGCGGATTGCCGCACGCCGGAGACGATTAGACGGGGTAAGGCGCGGTCTGCTTGCCGGGGGCGTTTTCGCCTTCGCCTTCCTGGCCGGACAGCTTTTGGCGTGGCGACAACTCGACGCATCGGGATATTTTCTGGCGACCAATCCGGCCAACGCCTTCTTTTACCTGATCACCGCGCTGCACGGGCTGCATCTGCTTGGCGGCCTGGTCGCCTGGGGCAAGACCGTCACCAGGCTTTGGCGCGGTCATGAAGTGGCCCGGCTCGGTTTGGGCGTGGAGCTGTGCGCCGTTTATTGGCATTTCCTGCTCGCGGTCTGGCTGATCTTGTTTGGTCTTTTATTGTCCACCTGAGGGAGGATAAAGCACATGGCGAACAGGGGAGAGACCGTAGCGCCGCCTGAAGGCTGGCAAGGCGTCGTGGCCGACTGGTCCTCGGACCGGGAGGCCTTCAAGAAGGTCCCCTGGGGCAAGGCCATGATGTGGATCTTTCTCCTCAGCGACACCTTCATTTTTACCGTCTTTTTGACCTCCTACATGACCGTGCGCATGTCGACCACGGTGCCGTGGCCCAACCCCAGCGAGGTCTTCGCCCTGACCATCGCGGGCAGCGAAATCCCCCTCATCCTGATCGCGATCATGACCTTCATCTTGATCAGCAGCAGTGGCACCATGGCCATGGCCGTCAATTTCGGCTACCGGCGCGATCGCGCCAGGACCGTGGCCTTGATGCTGGCGACGGCGGCCCTGGGCGCCACGTTCGTCGGGATGCAGGCTTTTGAATGGACCAAACTGATCATGGATGAAGGGGTCCGTCCGTGGAGCAACCCCATGGGCGCGGCGCAATTCGGCTCGTGCTTTTTCATGATCACTGGCTTTCACGGCCTGCATGTATCGGCGGGAGTGATTTATCTGACAACGGTGGCGCTAAAGGTTCGGCGGGGCGATTACGAGCGCAGGGGAAATTACCAGATTGTCGAAATCGCCGGTCTGTATTGGCATTTCGTCGATCTGGTGTGGGTGTTCATCTTTGCATTATTTTACCTTTGGTGAGGGACGACATGGAGCAGGCAAAGGGTCAACAACATCCGATCGGCATTTATTTGAAAATCTGGGGATTGCTTTTCATTCTCAGCACGATGTCTTATCTCGTCGACTATTTCCACTTGCAGGGCTACCTCAGATGGTCCCTGATTGTCCTGTTCATGCTAATGAAAGCCGGTCTGATCGTCAGTGTCTTCATGCATATGTTCTGGGAACGCCTCGCGCTGATGTACGCCATATTGGTCCCGCCCCTGTGTCTGCTGGTGCTGGTGGGGCTCATGGCGCTCGAAGCCGACTACACCTTTCTGACGCGGGCGTCCTTCTTCGGGGCCGGGTCGGAGTAACCGCGGTCGCGCGTCTTGATTATCCGGCCGGTGCGCCGTGCATATGAACATCGTGCGCCGGGTGTCGGGCCAGGATCCTTTTCACCCGCGCCTCGTGATCCTTGTCCCGGATATGCACCCACAGCAACAAACCCCCGTGATCGATCTGGTCCTTGATCCGCCGTTGGTGGCGTTTCTTGATCCAGACGGCGAGCAAAGCACCAATCAGGCCACCAATCAGGCCGCCGATCAGGCCCGCAATGGCGATCGTGACGAGGCCCGCGCCATTCACCGCGACGCCGATGATCGCGCTGCTCGTTCCCACATACAGCGGGCCGCCGATCAAAGCGCCCTGTGCATCGCCCAAGGATTCGGTGTCGATCGGAGCCGCGCGCGGGATATCGGGATCGTCTTCCACTTCCTCGACTGTGTGGAGTTCGTGACCCAGTTGTTTTTCGACCACCTTGCGCGGCGGCAAAACAGACAGATCCGTTTGGTCAAAGCCGGCGCCTTGTAATTCATCAATCACGTCCCGCAGTTCGTCTTCATCATCGAAAACAGCGACGGCCTCGTTCACCACTGGCCGAACCCGCTTTGTGACAACCATACCCATCTCCTTTCCGCGACAATTTGTCGCACCTATAGTGTGCGCTAATTGCGAGTCATTGTCACAAGGAATCACCGAAGGGCCGGCCTGGATTTGTACTTGGCGCGGGAATTTCGTACATAATTCTCATCGTTGCTGATGAACCGGCGCGATATGCAACTCAAGGAGACGGGCGTGAGCGAAAGCGGCATTCAGGACTTCTGGACCCTGGTCAAATCCGTTTGGACCGAGGGTTTTCTAGGCCTCGACATCGGCAAGATCGTCGTGGCGCTGTTGATCTTCGCCGGATTCCTGCTGGTGCGCGGCCTGTTCACCCGGCTGGTCATTCACCAGATCCGGCGCATCGCCCTGCGAACCGAAACCACCGTCGACGATCTGATGGTCGAGGCGCTGGCCAAGCCCATCCGCTTCGTTCCCGTGGTGATGGGGGTGTTTTTCGCCACCAATCAACTGGCCTTTGACGGTGTGGCGGCATCGCTGGCGCTGGAACTCAATCGCTCACTGATAGCGTTTACCATTTTCTGGGCCCTGTATCGGGTCGTTGAGCCGTTCGGCAAATTTCTGGAAAGCGGCGACGGTTTTTTCACCGAAGTGATGATCGACTGGTTCACCAAAGCGATCAGGATCGCGGTGGCGCTGCTGGGCGGGGCGACGGTACTCGAGATTTGGGGGATCGAGGTGCTGCCACTGGTCGCCGGACTGGGCCTGTTCGGCGTCGCCGTGGCGCTTGGCGCGCAGGACTTGTTCAAAAACCTGATCGCGGGGCTGTTCGTGATCGGCGAGCGCCGGTTCCACCGGGGCGACTGGATATTGGTCGACGGCGTGGTCGAGGGCACGGTCGAGCGCATCGGCTTTCGCACCACAAAAGTGCGCCGCTTCGACAAGGCCCCGGTCTATGTCCCCAATGCCGAGCTGGCCGATAATGCCGTAATCAACTTCAGCCAAATGAGCCACCGCCGGATCAAATGGCTGATCAGCCTGGAATACTCCACTGACGTCCAGACGCTGGGCGTCATCCGTGACCGGATCGAAGCCTATATCCTGGACAATCCAGCCTTCGCCAAGCCCGAGGACGTCGCCACCTTCGTGCGCATCGACCGCCTCTCGGACAGCTCAATCGACGTTCTGCTCTATTGCTTCACCGTAACCACCGACTGGGGCGAATGGCTCGAAATCAAGGAAACCCTCGCCTGCAAGATCAAGCAGATCGTCGAGGAAGCCGGCAGCGGCTTCGCCTTTCCAAGCCGTACGGTTTATCTGGAGATGGCGGACGACAAGGCCGAACCTATCGGATTTTGACGACCAGGCAGTCGCCGCCCTCGGCTCGCAGTTGATCACAAAGGGTCGCCGCGGCGGCCCGGTCGGCGAAATCGCCTATCTTCAGCCGGTAGAGCGTGCGCATGTCTTCAAGGTCGGCGCGCTCGATCAAAGGCTCATGGAGCGCCAGGATATCCTCGTGGGCCTTTTGCAGCCGCCGCCATCCCTCTTGCGCCATATCTTCCGTTAAATAGGAAGCCAACTGAATGCGGTAACCGTCTTCGGCAATTATTGCTGCTTCCTCAGGCATTGCGGTTTCCTCCGGCGGAACCGGCGCATCGGCAGCCACGTCAACACTTTCCGCCGGTTCGGCGGTTGGCGCGACCGTCAGCAGCGCGTGCGGGTCGAGCTGTTTGGCCTGGGCAAGTTGTTCCGGGCTCATGCGCCGTTCAATGACTTCGCGCACTTTCAACGCCAGATCACGCGCGTCACCCGCGGGCATTTGCTCGGTCGCGAGGCTCACCCATAAATAGCCTTGAACATAATCGCGCCCCACCCCGGTGCCGTTCGCGTACATCACGCCGAGATTATATTGGGAGCTGCCATGGCCGCGCTCAGCCGCCGCCCGGAACAGGTTGAAGGCCCGGTCCGAATCCTGGGCGACCCCCAGGCCCTTCTGGTACATCCCGCCAAGATTGAACTGCGCAATCGCATTGCCCTGATCGGCGAGTTCCGCCCAAATCCGGGCCGCGGTTTCGTAATCCCCGGCCTGGTAGGCAGCCATGCCGGAATCTTCCTGGGCCAATGCCGGAAACGCCCATGCCATGGCCAGAACAAAAGCGAATAGAATGCGTTTCACGGCCGAGCGCTCCTTTCGTTCGCTGCCATCGACCATTTCAGGCCCCGTCAAGCCAGTTGCCGCCCCATCCAGTGGCGAAGGCGGCAATCTTGTCCGGGACCCGCGAAGGTCTGGGCGGGTTTCGTCCAGGCACCCGCCAAACTCCAACAATTTGCTAGAGCCACAAGCGCCTTTGGGTTTAAATCATAGCCCTGTGACTGCGTCAGGGCGAGGCGAATCTCTCAGCAAAAGGAACTTTCCGTTGAATTTTCAAAGCGATAATGCAAGCGGCGTAAGCCCGGAAATTCTCGATGCCCTGGCCAGGGTCAATGACGGCTTCGCGGCAAGTTACGGCGCCGATCAAACGACAAGCGGACTGACCGCCCTGTTTTCCAACTTTTTCGAGCGCGAGGTCACGGTGTTTCCGGTGGTAACCGGAACCGCGGCCAATGCCCTGTCCCTGGCCATGCTCACACCGCCGCATGGCTCGGTCCTGTGTCACCGCCTGTCTCATATTTCGGAGCATGAATGCGGCGCGCCGGAGTTTTACACCGGCGGCGGCAGACTGATCCTGCTGGACGGGCCGGGCGCCAAAATCGAACCCTCGACGGTGGACCGGGCGATCGCGCGGATCTGGCGCGGCAGCGAACATATGATGCAGCCGGCGGCGCTCAGCCTGACCCAGACCACCGAGCTGGGCACGGTTTATAGGATTGATGAACTCGAAACGCTGTGCGAAACCGCGCGCCGTCATGACCTTTCGGTGCATCTGGACGGCGCCCGGCTCGCCAATGCGATGGTTCATCTGGGCTGCTCGCCCGCCGAGACCACCTGGAAGGCGGGGATCGACGTGCTGTCGTTCGGGGCCACCAAGAACGGGGCCATGGCTGCCGAGGCGGTGGTGTTTTTCGACCCGGAACGGGCCGCCGATTTTCTGTATCGCCGCAAGCGGGGCGGACATCTGATCTCGAAAATGCGTTTCCTGTCGGTGCAACTGGAAGCCTATCTCACGGACGATTTGTGGCGACGCAACGCCGAACATGCCAACGGGCTGGCGAGCCGGCTGGGCGACGGCCTGGCGGCGTTGCCGGGCGTGAGCCTCCAATCCCCGGTCGAGGCCAATATCGTATTCGTGTGGATGCCCGGCAGGCTCGCCGAGGCATTGGCCGCCGAGGGCTATTTGTTCCACGTCATGGACGAAGCAGACGGCAAGAGCATGGTTCGGCTGGTGACCGCATTCAGTAGCGACGCCGGCGATGTCGACCGGTTTCTGGAAACGGCCAAGCGCCTCAGTCTTGAATTACGATGACATTATCGGGCGGCGGATCGCGATAAAGCCGCTCGACCAAGGGGGCGCGCCGCGCCAAGGTCGCGCCCTGATTGACATAGCCTTTGTCGGTAATTTCATTGGCGTCGATCTGTGGCGGCTCGGTCATCACAATGACCCGTTTGATCCGCGTCGATGAGCCCGGATTGGCGGCGTTGTGCCGCGCCAGCCCGGCGCGCACCCGGTCAATGACATCGGGACGCGCGATCAGCGCCGCCGGGTCGTCGATCAGTGCCGGCTCGCCGCACAGCGCCGCGCAGGCCGCCAGATTGGGCCACGCCAGAAGGCCTGCAAATGCGCGATCATGTCCGGTCACAACGGCGTCCTGCAGCACCGGCGAGGTGGCCGCCAGCGCACGCACGCGAAGCCCGCCCGCATTGACCCAGGTGCCGGTATCCAGCTTGAAATCCTCGGCCACCCGGCCATCGAACAGAATGCCCCGCGACGGGTCATCGGCATCAGCCAGCCGGCCGGCGTCCCCCATCTTGTAGAAGCCGTCGCCATCAAACGCCTCGCGGGTAAGTTCCGGGTTTTTCAGGTAGCCTTGCATAATGTTCGGCCCGCGAAGACGAAGCTCCAGCTTCGACCCCGCCGGGACCATCTTGATTTCGACGCCCGGCAGCGGCAGCCCGATATCGCCGGGAAATTCGGTCGCATAATGGACCACGGTGCAGGCGGGTCCGGTTTCGGTCGCGCCCCAGCCCGAGCCCATATACACTCGCTCGCCGCGCGCCTTGATCGACAGCGCCTCGATCCGGGTCCACAGGTCGGGCGGCAGCGCCGCGCCCGCATAAAACAGGAATTGCAATCGCTCGAAAAACTTGCGCGCCAATGCGTCGTCCTGTTCGAGCAACGGCGTGAGCTGCGCGTAGCCGGCCGGCACGTTGTAATAAACCGTCGGCGAAACTTCCCGAAGATTGGCCGCGGTTTTTTCAATCAGTCCCGGCAGCGGCTTGCCATCGTCAATGAACAAGGTGCCCGCCTGGCTGACGACAAGGTTGAAATTCTGATTGCCGCCGAAAGTATGGTTCCACGGCAGCCAGTCGAGCAGCACCGGCGGCGTCTTTTCAAGAAACGGCCAGACTTGCGCCTCCATCCGCTGGTTGGCGCACATCATGCGATGGGTGTTGATCACTCCCTTGGGAGCTCCGGTCGAGCCCGACGTGAACAGATATTTGGCGGGCGAATCCGGCTCGATGGCGGCCGCGGCACGGTCGAGTTCCGGCCCCGGTCGGGTCGTCAAAAGATCCTCGATCGGCGTTGCGGCCTCGCCCGCGCCGCTGGTGACGAGTTCCACGGCGGACAGGTTGAGCGCGGTCAATGCGTTGGCAAAGGCAGCGGCGGGCGTCGCGAAGATCATCACCGGCCGGACCAGTTCGAATATATGACGGAGCTTGCCGAAATCCTTGCTCATCAGCGAATAAGCCGGCGATATCGGGGCCACCGGCGCCCCGGCCAGCAGACCGCCCAACGCCATCAGCGCATGGTCGATGCTGTTGCCCGACAGGATCATCAACGCCCGCTCGGGCCCCAGCCCGCGCTCCAGCAGCGCTTGTCCGATCGCCTGGGCGCCCGACAAGGCCTGCGCGTAGGAAATTTTTCGCCAGCCCGTACCGTTCCGTTCGGCCAGAAAAGTGCGGTTGGGATAGCGCGCGGCCGACCGGCCCAGCAGTTCTCCGAAAGATCGCGCGTATGGCTGGAGTTTTTGGGACGACCGCAAAATCATGCCGCCGTCCGGCAAGTGCTCCAGTTCCACCGACGGCGGCGCGAGATCGAGTTCGATAGCGGCCGGTACGCCGCCGTGATCGTTGTTCATCTGATGCCCCACTTGAACGCCCACCCGGAGGCCGGAACCTTAACCGACCCGTGGCAAAGCCACACCCTTTTTTGAGCCCTCAATCTGATTCGGTTCCCGGCGCGGCGCCCGCATATGCCGCAAACCAATCATCGAGGCGCCTGGTCGTTCGCCCGTCGTCATGGAGCCCGAGCTTGGTCCGACGCCACAGGATATCGTCGCTGGTGCGTGCCCACTCCCGGCGCACCAGATAATCGACTTCGGCTTCATAAAGCCCACTGCCCAGATGCTCGCCCAAAGCCTTTAGCGACGTGGCGCCGTCCAGCAGATCCCCGGTCCGGGTGCCGAATGTGCGGACATACCGCCCCAACACCCCTCCGGGCAGCCACGGAAACAGGTTTTCCAGCCGATGAAAATAACCGGGCAGGTCGCCGTTCTCGATATCGCCGCCGGGCAGCGGCATTTGCGCCGTCCACGGCCCGCCCATGTCAGGGTCAAGACTGGGCCGGATCCTTTCAAGCGCTTGTTCGGCGAGCTTGCGGTAGGTCGTTATCTTGCCGCCGAGCACCGTCAGCACCGGCGGGTCCCCGTCGACCAGCAGTCGATACTCCCGGGTAACCTTCGACGCCGTGACCGAGACATTATTTTGCAGCGGCCGAACGCCGGCGAAGCTCCAGACGACATCGCCCCTGGTGATCGGCCTGGCGAAATAGCGGCTGACCGATGTGCATAGATAATCAATCTCATCCGGCGAAATCCGGGCGCTCGCCGGGTCGCCGCCAAAGTCGACCTCCGTGGTGCCGATCAGGGAGAAATCGTTCTCATAGGGGATCACGAACACCACGCGGCCATCTGGATTTTGCAGGATAAAAGCGTGGTCACCGTCATGGAGCCGGGGCACGACGATATGGCTGCCCTTGACGAGACGCAATGGATTTGGCTCGGCGAAACCGAAAATGTCATCGAGGCATGCGCCGGCCCACGGCCCGGCGGCATTGACGATGGCGCGGGCGGTTATTGTAGATACGGACCCGCCGTCGCCGCCCACCCGGACCCGCCACAGCTTGCCGTCCCGCCGCGCCGCCAGGCATTTTGTGCGGGTCATGATCCGGGCGCCATGCTCGGCGGCGCACAGGGCGTTTAACACCACCAGTCGCGCGTCATCGACCAGGCAGTCGGAATAAACAAAGCCGCCGGACGCATCGGTCTTGAGGGGCGAGCCCCATGAATGGCCCCGAAGAGTGATCGCTTTGGAAGCCGGCAGTCGCCTGCGTGGCCCCAGCCGGTCATAAATAAACAGCCCGAACCTGATCATCCAGGCCGGCCGCCTATGTCCGTTGTGGGGCAGAACAAACCGCAAGGGACGCACGATATGCGGCGCCAGCCGCAGCAGCACGTCGCGCTCATTCAAGGCCTCGCGCACCAGCCGGAAATTGAACGTTTCCAGATAGCGGAGCCCGCCATGGATAAGTTTGGTGCTGGCTGACGAGGTCGCGGACGCGAGGTCGCCCTGTTCACACAGCGCCACAGTCAGACCGCGCCCGGCGGCGTCGCGGGCGATGCCCACGCCGTTAATGCCGCCGCCGATGATCAGGAGATCGACCGGACCGTGCAAACTCATTGCAGCACCAAGTGGCAAGAAAGGACTATAATTCGTTCATTGTACGCGTCTTCGAGCCGTTAGGGAGCACAATCATGGCCGACGACAGCCTTATCCTCGCCATCGATCAGGGAACGACCAGCAGCCGCGCCATCGTGTTCGACCGCAACGGCGGACCGGTGGCCCAGGCCCAGCAGGAATTTGCCCAGATCTACCCCAAACCCGGATGGGTCGAGCACGATCCGGAGGAGATTTGGACAACCACGCTCAAGGTTTGCCGCGCCGCGCTGCGCGAGGCCGAACAGGCTGGCGGACAAGTCGCCGCGATCGGCATTACCAATCAGCGCGAGACGTGCGTTCTGTGGGACCGGGAAAGCGGCGAAGCGCTCCATAACGCCATCGTCTGGCAGGATCGACGCACCGCGGATGATTGTGCACAACTCAGGAAGCAGGGCTTGGAAACCACGGTCACGGATCGCACCGGACTGGTGCTCGATCCCTATTTCTCAGCCACCAAGCTACGCTGGCTGCTCGACACCATCCCAGGGGCGAGGCGACGGGCCGAAAACGGCGAGCTTGCTTTCGGAACCATCGACAGTTTCCTGCTGTGGCGGCTGACCGGCGGCCGCCACGCCACCGACGCCACCAACGCCTCGCGCACGCTGTTATTCAATATCCACGGCCAAGGCTGGGACCCGGCACTCCTTGAACTGTTCAACATTCCGCGCGAGGTGCTGCCCGAGATTCTCGATAGCGCCGCCGATTTCGGCGCCACGACGCCCGAGCTGCTGGGCCATGCGATACCGGTTTGCGGCATCGCCGGCGACCAGCAGGCGGCCTTGGTCGGACAGGCTTGTTTCGCTCCCGGAATGATCAAAAGCACCTTTGGGACCGGCTGTTTCGCGCTGATGAACACCGGCGGCAAAGCGGTCGCCTCGAACAATCGGCTGTTAACGACCGTCGGCTACCGGATCGGTGGTCAGGCCACTTATGCCCTGGAAGGCAGCATTTTCGCCGCCGGCGCGGCCGTAAAATGGCTGCGCGACGGCGTGGAGTTGATCGCCCATGCGGCAGACAGCGAGAGTTTGGCCCGTGGTCTTGCTGGCAATGGCGGTGTTTACATGGTGCCGGCATTCGCCGGGCTCGGGGCGCCCCACTGGAATGCCGAGGCCCGGGGGGCATTATTCGGCCTTACCCTGGCGTCGGGCCGGGCTGAGATCGCGCGGGCCGCCTTGGAGGCCGTGTGCTACCAAACCCTCGACCTGATCGAGGCCATGGCCGCCGATTCCGGCACCGGCGCCAATGTCCTGCGGGTCGATGGCGGCATGGTGGGCAATAATTGGCTGATGCAGTTCCTGGCCGACATCGCGAACCTGGAAGTCGATCGACCGGCGATCGCCGAGACCACGGCGCGGGGCGCGGCCTTTCTGGCCGGCCTGCAAGCCGGGGTCTTTGAATCGCTTGAGGAGATCACGGTGCTTAGGCGCACCGAGGCGATTTTCGAACCTGGCATGGCAACCAAAGATCGGACTGATCTTCTCGATGGTTGGCGACGCGCCGTCGCTGCTACGTCGGTTTTTAGCTAATAACCACGGCCCTTGGCGCTGAGTGTGGCCTTGATGTAGGCCTCGATCCGGCCTTCCAGGATGGTGAGTGGCACCGCGCCGTTTTCGAGCACCGCGTCATGGAACTGGCGGATGTCGAATTTTGCCCCCAGCGCCGCCGTGGCGCGTTCCCGAAGCTCAAGAATTTTCAGCTCCCCCATCTTGTAGGCAAGCGCCTGACCAGGCCACGAAATATAACGATCGACCTCGGTTCGGATATTGTGAAGCGCCAGCGCGGTATTCTCAGTCATGAACCGGCGCGCTTGCTCGGCTGTCCAACCAAAGGCATGGATACCGGTATCGACGACCAGGCGGCAGGCCCGCCACATCTCATAGGTCAGTCTGCCGAAGTCCTTGTAGGGTGTGTCGTAGAGCCCCATTTCGAGGCCGAGCTTTTCGGAATACAGGCCCCAGCCTTCCCCGAATGCCGAAAGATAGATCGCGCGCCGGAACGCCGGCACATTTTCGATTTCCTGTGCCAGCGAAATCTGATGATGGTGGCCGGGCACCGCTTCATGAAGCGTTAAAGCCGGCAGCACATATAGCGGCCGCTGTTCCACGGCATGGGTATTGACCATGTAATAGCCGCCGCGCATCCCGCCAACTGGCGCGCCCCAATACCGGCCGGTGGTGTAATTCGGCGCGATGTCGGCTGGCACCGGCCGGACGCCATAGGGAAGTCGCGGCAATTTGCCGAAAAACGCCGGCATCTGGCCGTCAACCTGTTTGGCGATCCACGCGGCTTCCTTTAACAGTTGCTCCGGGTCGGTTACGTAGAAACGCTGATCGGTGCGCAGAAACTGAAGAAATTCGGCGAAACTTCCGTCAAATCCGACTTGCTCGATAATCGCCGCCATCTCGGAACGGATACGCTTGACTTCGGCCAGTCCGAGCGCGTGAATATCGGCTGGCTTCATGTCGAGCGTGGTGTAGGAGCGCACCTCGCGGCGGTAATATGCCTCGCCGTCCGGCAGATCGTGGGCTCCCAGGCTTTGGCGTGCGCCCGGTACATATTCGGTCACAAAGAATTGGTGGAGCCGCTTGTAGGCCGGCAGCACTGCCTCCGCGATGGCGGCGCGCCCGGCGGCCACAAGCTGTTCACGCTCATCTTCGGCAAGGGTCGCGGGCATGCGGGTGAAGGGCTCGAACAGCGGGCTCGCTTCCGCGTCGTCGACAATCTGGGACGCGATCGTCGGGGTGACGCCGTCCAGTATCGCCCGCGGCATCGTAAAGCCGTCGGCAAGCCCCAGGCGCATATTGGCGATGTTCTGGTCGAAAAAGGCCGGGATCGCCCGTAGGCGCGCGATGTAATCGCGATAGTCCTGCCCGGTTGTCATGGCAAGGCCGTCCGCCATGCGCAGCACATGGGTATGGAAGCCCGAATCGCTTACAAACGGTATCCGCCACGGCCTGAACCCGGCCCCTTCAATGCGGTCGCCCACCACATGGGCGAACAGGTCGTGGTTGAGCTGATCATCGGCGGTTAAAGCCGCCCTGTCGATGGCATGAAGACGGACCAGAAACGCCTTGTCGGCCGTCAGCCGGCGCTGGTGATCGGCCGGTGAAACCGATGGCAGCCGGTCGTTATAATCATGAACGCCCGAGCGGGACGCCATCAACGGATTTTCCCGAAGCCGATTGCCCCACTCGTCATCAAACAGCGCGTGAAGCGCCTCAGCCGCCGTCGGTTGCGCCGCTGACGCCGCCGGCGTCAAGGCCGCGAAAAATATGGCCGCCAGAACTGCTCCTGTCCTCATCGTCGTCCCCTTTTACGAAATCATGGCCTGACAGCTCCCGCCGCGAACCGTTTGAGGGCGGCATAAACCGTTGAATGGACCGGCGTTTCAATCCCGGCCTCCCGTCCCAGGCGGTGAATTGCGCCTGACAGCCACTCCAGTTCCAGCCGTCGGCCGCGCTCAAGATCGACCAGTTGAGAGGCCTTGGCGTCCGCGGCCAACACCGTATCCAGCCTGTAAAGCGTGGATTTCTCGATGCCGTCGGGCAGACACACCCCGACGGCATGAGCGACCCGAACCGTCTCCTGAATCGCCTTGATCATCACCCCGCGCATCACGGGGTCGCCGCGGACCTCGCCGATGGTGGCGCGGGTCAGCGCGGTCATGGCGGAGGACGCCGACAACAGGATGAACTTGCCCCAGATCATCCGGTTCATATCGTCGACCAGCGAGATGTTGAGCCCGGCGCCGCGCCCCATGTTCACGAAGGCCTCGGCGCCATCTCGCGGCCCGCCCTCGGGAACGCCGATTTCCATCAGGTCCGAGGGCCCGGTACGCCGGATGATACCGGGACTTTCGATCCTGGAAACAATGTAGACCGCGCCCCCCGCAACCCGGCCCGGTCCCAGAATGGCCGACAAAACGGCCACGCTTTCAACGCCATTTTGCAAGGTGACGACAATTGTAGTGTCGCCAATCAGGGGACGGCACGCCCGGACGGCCTGCTCGGTGTCATAAAGCTTGACGCAGAACAACACCACGTCGACCGGACCGATCGAAGCGGCATCGGCGCTCGCCCGCACCGGATCGACCTTGAACGCGCCATTGTCGCTGAGAACAGTAAGCCCGCGCCGGCGCATGGCGTCGAGATGGGCGCCCCGAGCGATGAAGCCCACGTCCGCCCCGGCTTTGGCAAGGGCGGCGCCATAATAGCCGCCGACCCCGCCCGCTCCCATAATCGCGATGCGCATGACGCCTCGACTGATTTTTGCCCGGCCTTTAATCCGGCAATCGCCAGACTTCCGGCCCGGCCTGTGCCCGATCCGCCAATTGTAGGCGCTGGGCCTCCAGTTCGGCCGGCAACCGATCGCCGAACCTGGCGAACAGGTTCCTCTGGTCCTCGGCCTCCCGCTTGATCGCCGCGCTGTCGACCTCCATCAGGCTATGGAAGGTTGCGCTGTCGAAATCGAGTCCCCGCCAATTGATGTCCTGGTGGCGCGGCATGTATCCGAGCGGGCTTTCAACCGCGTTCGCGACGCCACGGACGCGACCGACGATCCATTCCAATACCCGCATGTTCTCGCCAAATCCCGGCCACATGAAGGCCCCCGACTGGTCCTTGCGAAACCAGTTGACGCGGAAGATCCCGGGTAATTCCGAAACCCGGTCCTCAAGCGACAACCAGTGGCCCCAATAATCGGCCATGTGGTAGCCGCAGAACGGCAACATCGCCATCGGATCGCGCCGAATCGCAGCCTGACCCTCGGCGGCGGCGGTCGCCTCGGACCCCATGGTCGCCGCCATGAAGACGCCGTGACGCCAGTCGCGCGCCTCATAGACCAGGGGAAAGGTCTCGCTCAGCCGCCCACCGAAAATAAACGCTGAAATCGGCACGCCGTTGGGATCATCCCAGGCCGGATCGATGCTTTCACACTGGCTTGCCGGGGCCGTAAAGCGGGCATTGGGGTGGGCCGCGGGGCGGCCGCAACCGGGTGTCCAGTCGTCACCGCGCCAGTCGATCAGATGCTCGGGCTCCTGGTCGGTCATGCCCTCCCACCACACGTCGCCGTCATCGGTAAGCGCGACATTGGTGAAAATGCAGTTGCGCGTCAGCGTCTTCATGGCGATCGGGTTGGATTTCATCGAGGTCCCCGGGGCCACGCCGAAATAGCCCGCCTCGGGATTGATCGCGTAAAGACGGCCATCCTGGCCCGGCTTGATCCAGGCGATATCGTCGCCCACGGTCCAGGCCTTCCATCCCTTGACCCCTTCGGGAGGAATAATCATCGCCAGATTGGTCTTGCCGCAAGCGCTGGGAAAAGCGGCGGCCACATAGGTCTTTTCGCCGTCGGGCGATTCGAGGCCCAGGATCAGCATGTGCTCGGCCAGCCAGCCTTCCTTGCGCGCCATGGCCGACGCAATCCTGAGCGCGAAGCACTTCTTGCCCAACAGCGCATTGCCGCCATAACCGGAGCCGAACGACCAGATCGCCTGCTCCTCGGGGAACTGAACGATATATTTGTTCTCGGCATTGCACGGCCAGGCCACATCGTCCTGCCCCGGCTCCAGCGGCGCGCCGACTGAATGCAGGCACGGCACGAAATCGCCGTCGCCCAGCACGTCAAGCACCGTGCTCCCCATCCGCGTCATGGTGCGCATGCTGGCGGCGACATAGGGCGAATCGCTGATCTGCACACCAATATGAGCAATGTCCGAGCCCAGCGGTCCCATGCTGAAGGGAATGACATACATCGTGCGGCCGCGCATGCTGCCTTCGAACAGGTCGGTCAGGGTCGCTTTCATCTCCCGCGGATCACACCAGTTATTGGTCGGCCCGGCGTCTTCCTCGCGTTCGGAGCAAATGAAGGTGCGATCCTCGACCCGGGCGACGTCGCGCGGGTCGGACCGGCTGAGAAATGAGCCCGGCCTCTTGTCCTCGTTCAGTCGGATCAACGTCCCGCTGTCGACCATCATCTGGCACAGCTTCTTGTATTCCGCCTCGCCACCGTCGCACCAATGGATCGCGTCGGGGCGGCAAAGGCGAGCCACTTCATCGACCCATTTAAGGAGCCTGGCGTTATTGGTTTGATCGGATCCGCTGCTAGTCATAGACATGTCATCCCTTAAAGAAGAATATTTGACCATCCCCAGCTTTAGGGGTCATAGCCCAGTTTTCCGTGAAAGAAAAGTTCGTTCCCTTGAAACTTGAAATTGGTCGAGGAACCGGCGCTGCAACAAGGCGCCCCATGAAAATGACTCGCGGTACGGCTTAGGTTGGATGATCCAGCGTAAGAGAGCAAGACATTCCAGCCATGGCCGCGCCATGCTTTACCAATGGTCCGTTCCGCGTTAAGGAAATCTGTCTTTGTGATTTTCCCGGGCGCTCGAGCGTTTTCCGCCAGCCAAAAAGGGTAGAAAAAATAATGTCCCCAGAACCGTTTGACGTTGTAATCGTGGGCGCGGGCCATAACGGCTTGACCTGTGCATGCTATCTCGCGTCCGCCGGCCTCAAGGTCAAGGTGGTGGAACGCCGGAACGTCGTCGGCGGCGCGGCGGTCACCGAGGAGTTTCATCCCGGATTTCGCAATTCCGTGGCCGCTTACGCGGTCAGCCTCCTCAATCCCAAGGTGATCCGGGATCTGGAACTGCATCGCCACGGCCTGCGCATAGTCGAGCGCAAAACAGCAATGTTTTTCCCGCTTGAGGGTGACCGGCACCTCAATCTCGGTTGGGGGATCGAAGCGGTGCAGGCGGAATTCGCCCGCTTTTCCAGGCACGATGCGGAAATTGCGCCGGCCTATTACGATGCGCTGGAGCGGATCGCGGACATTCTGCGCGACCTGGTGCTTGAAACGCCGCCCAACGTCGGCGGCGGCCTGATGGACTTCCTGAAGGCAGCGCAACTCGGCAACCGAATGCGTAAACTTGGCATCGAGGACCAACGCCTGTTGCTCGATCTGTTCACCAAAAGCACGGCCGACTTCCTGGCCCAGTGGTTCGAAAGTCCGGAAGTCAAGGCCGCCCTGGCCTTTGACGGCGTGGTCGGCTTTTACGGAAGCCCTTACACGCCTGGCTCGGCCTATGTACTACTGCATCATGCCTTTGGCGAGGTAAACGGCAAGAAAGGCGTCTGGGGCCATGCCTTGGGCGGCATGGGCGCGATCACCCAGGCCATGGCCCGGGCCGCCGAGGAGCGCGGCGTGGCGATCGAAGTCAATGCTCCGGTGCGGGAAATCATAATCGAGGCCGGTGCGGCCAGGGGCGTGGTGCTGGACGATGGCAGGGTGGTGCGCGCCAAGGCGGTCGCCTCGAATCTCAATCCCAGGCTGCTGTTCCAAAAAATGGTGGCCCCGGATTTGTTGAGTGCGGATTTCAAGCGCCGGATGGACAATTGGAAATGCGTATCCGGAACGTTTCGAATGAATGTGGCGCTGTCCGAACTGCCTGACTTCACCTGCATGCCCGGCGCCGATGTTCAGGACCATCACAAGTCGGGGATTATCATCGGGCCTAGCCTGGACTATTTCGACCAGGCCTATATGGATGCCCGGATGTACGGCTGGTCGCGCCGGCCGATTATCGAGCTGATGATCCCAAGCACGCTCGACGATTCGCTGGCTCCGCCGGGTTTCCACGTCGCCAGCCTGTTTTGCCAGCAGTTCTCGCCGGAGCTGCCGGACGGCGCGCATTGGGACGCCAACCGCGACGAGGCCGCCGAAACCGTGATCGACGCCGTGAGCCACTTCGCCCCCAATTTCCGTGACGCGATCATTGCGCGCCAGGCATTCACGCCGCTCGACCTGGAACGCACGTTCGGGCTATTGGGCGGCGACATCTTCCACGGCGCCCTGACCCTTGACCAGTTGTTCACCGCGCGACCGATGCTCGGTCACGCCGATTACCGCTCACCGATCGGCGGCCTCTATATGTGCGGGTCCGGCACCCATCCCGGCGGCGGCGTCACCGGCCTGCCGGGTCATAATGCGGCCCGCGAAATCATCCGGGATTTCAAGCGCCGCCGATTCAAGGGCGGCACATGAGACGCGTGTAGTCGGCCAGGATCTGATCAATGACGCCAGCATAAGGATCAAGCTTCGGACGCTTCGGCGGATGACCGCGCCGATAGCCCGGTGGGGTCGAATGTTTGAGTATCTTGGCCACGGTCTTGCGATCAATACCGAAACGCCGCGCCGCTTCGCGCCCGCTCAAGCCGTCATGGTGACAGGCCAGACGCACCCTCCTGTATAGGTTCACGTGATACATCTCCCCGCCTTCCATTCTCACAAACAAAAGGCGCTAAAATGGCGGAGTTTTACTCCGAGACAATCAGATTACCTGACCGTTTCCGTGGACCAGTATTGCTCCGGGATTTACACAACTGATTATTGAACTGCTTTCGGGCCACGGAAAGCCGGAAGATTTACGGGGCGACGAAGGCCTGTTAAAACAGCTGACGAAGGCGCTACTGGAGCGCGCTGCCGCCAGATAGGAATTGAAAATGCCTCCTTCTCAGATGCCGCCATATACGGACCTGCTCTGGCCGACGCTTAAAGCGTTGAAGGAGAAGGGCGGGTCGGCTTCGAATGAAGAATTGTCAGAGGTGGTCGCGAAGGGGATGAGCCTGCCAGACGGCATTCTCGATGTGCCGCACAAAGATGGACCGCTATCGGAAGTCGACTATCGCGCTACTTGGGCTCGCACCCACCTTAAAATGATCGAGGCCGTCGAAAACAGCGAACGAGGCGTCTGGTCGATCACCGACTTCGGTAGACGGCTCGAGTCGGAGAATCAGGTCCGTCGACTTGTGAAAGAAAAGCGTGTGGAGCGGCGAAAGTCGAAGCGGCAAGCGACACCCCTATCGGACAACAACGACGATGCGGTTGAAGATGAACTAAGCTGGGAAGAGGAGTTGCTTGCGATTCTGCGCGGGCTTGATCCATCCGCGTTCGAACGTCTCTGCCAACGGCTGCTGCGGGAGTCAGGCTTTACGAAGGTCGAGGTAACCGGCCGGTCCGGTGATGGCGGCATAGACGGGGCCGGCGTTCTCAGGGTCAACCTGCTGTCCTTCCATGTCCGTTTTCAAAGCAAGCGTTATTCAGGTTCGGTCGGATCGAGCGAGATTCGTGATTTTCGCGGCGCAATGGTCGGGCGGGCAGATAAGGGCCTGTTCATCACCACAGGCCGTTTTACCAAAGAGGCGGAAAGAGAAGCTGTCCGTGACGGTGCCCCGGCCATCGACTTGATCGACGGGATCGAACTCTGTCGCCTACTGAAAACCCTGAAGCTGGGCGTCCACACCGAGATCGTCGAACAGGTCCATATGCAAGGCGATTTCTTTTTTGGCCTTTAGGGCAGCGGCAAGATCGCAGCCGCATACAAGGAAGCTCAGCATCCATTAACCGCCCCCCGCTTCCGTATTGCTTCCGCGCAAGAAAACATCAAAATCAATAAAGCCCGTAACTTATTGACGTTACGGGCTTTATTGGTTGCGAGGGCGAAGACGGGAGTGATGAACGGCGGGGTCGCAACAAGGATGAGGATTTTCGAGGTCACAAGCGCAAGAATGACACCCATGTCAGCACGACCGACCCTGAGGCCCGGCTCTATCGCAAGGGGCGCGGCAAGGAGAGCAAGCTGTGCTTCATGGGCCACGCCTTGATGGAGAACCGCAGCGGCCTGATGGTCGGTGCCCAGGTGACCCGCACGAGCGGCACGGCGGAGCGCGAAGCGGCCCTGGTGTTGGTTGACGATCTATCGCCTCGGCCCGGGGCCACGCTTGGCGCCGACAAAGCCTATGATGTCTGGCACTTCAAGCAAGCGCTGAAGGACCGGGTCCTCATCCCGCACATGGCGCGACGCGCGGAGAGCGGCTGGGGCGGGCGCGCCATCCCGGTGCCGCCCGGCCATGAGCAGTCCCAACACCACCGAAAGCCGACGGCTCCTACTTCGAAGCATGCAAATTGTGACTTTTTCAGCACCCTGCTAAAGCGTTTTTAACTTAATCTGGATCAAAAGGAGGGTGTTTAGATGTTGTCATGGCAAGTCGTTAAAACGCACCATAGCAGCGCTATGCACGGCTTTAAGGGCGCCGCCAGGGCGGCATATAACAGTCGAACTTGATCCGGTAATGACTGAAAATGCTCTAGGGTCTGAAAGCTACTCCCCGGGCTGAATGACGAGGGACTTGCGTGCGCGCTGGAACTGCTCCTTGCACCAGGCCTTGACGCGCGCGGCAAGCTGGGCGCCGTCGATGCCGATGGCATAAAGCGCCGGCACCATGGCGAGCGTCACGAACACCGCGAACGCGACGCCGAAGGACAGCGATATCACCGCGGGCTTGAGGAATTCGGCTTGGGTGGAGCGCTCCGCCATCATCGGCACCAGACCGACAAAGGTGGTCACCGAGGTGATGATGATGGGGCGGAAGCGGGCGACACCGCCCTCTGTTATCGCGGCCATGGCGTCCATTCCCCTGGACCGAAGCCGGTTTACATAATCGACCATAACAAGATTGTCGTTGACCACCACACCCGCGGCCGCCGCAATGCCGAAATAGGAGAACAAGGTGATCGACACGCCAAAGGCGAGATGGCCGTAGACCGCGCCCATGAAGGCGAACGGAATGGCGGTCATGATAATTATCGGCTCCCAATAGGAGTGGAAGGCGATCGCGATCAGTGCGTACATGGTGAAGAACGCGACCAGATAAAGGCTCATGACTTCCTGGAGGAATTGCTTCTCACCCTCGGCCTGACCAACCGCGCCGAGCGTGACTTCGGGAAACTGCTTCTTCCATTCGGGGAAGAAATTGTCGTCCAGGTCCTTCATGATGTCCCGGCGCACTTCGTCCTTGAGCTCGGCGCTGATCACGGCGGCGCGACGGCGCTCCCACCGCTCGATGCTCTTCATCCCGGGGGCATATTCGACGTCCACGACCGCCATTAGGGGCACTTCCCGGCCGTCGCCGAGGCGGACGCGGAAGTCGGCCAGGCTTTCCAGGGTGCGCCGGCTTTCCCGCGGATAGCGGATCATAACCCGCACATCGCCGCCTTCGCGCGGCAGCCTTTGCACTTCATCGCCGAAATATGCCTGGCGAACCTGCCGGGAGACGTCGCTCAGGTTCAAACCGAGGCCTTCAACGCCGGGCTTGAGCGTCATCCGGATCTCATCGGTCGTGCTGCGCAAATTGTCCCGCACGTCCCGGATGGCATCGTATGTC
>JBHHWG010000007.1:0-60756 GCA_046756385.1 Sphingomonadales bacterium
GCCGCCCGAGCCGCACGCCGCGCCGGTGGACAACGCCAGATCGGCCAGGCCCATTACCATGTCGGCGGCGTCGACGCCCGGGAAGGTGACGTTGAGGCAACCGGCCAGCCCGTGCTCCATTGAGCCGTTGCACTTAAGATCCGGGGCCAGATTTTGCAGACCCTCCCACAACCGTAGTCGCAATCTTGCCAGCCGCTCGGCGTCGCGCGCGCCGTCAAGACGTGCCAGATCGGCGGCCTTGCCGAGGCCCACGCACAAAGCGGTCGGCAGGGTGCCGGGCCGCCGGCCCTGTTGCTGCGATCCGCCATACATCAGCGGCGCAAGCGTCATCCCGTCGCGGACATAAAGCGCCCCGATTCCCATGGGGCCATAAAGTTTGTGCCCTGACAGGCTGAGCAGATCGATCCCCAGGCTCTGGACATCCACCGGCCCGGCCGCGAAAAGCTGTGCCGCGTCGGTGTGAAACAGGGCGTCATGGGCAGCGCACAGCTGGGCGATTTCGGCGATGGGCTCAAGGACGCCGACCTCGTTATTGGCGGCCATGATTGAAACCAGCGCCCGACCGGGGGCTTGCAGCGTCGCCTCCAGCTTGTCGAGATCGATTAGGCCGTTGCTGTCAACTCCTACGACTGTGCCGGGAATGCCGCGTCGTTTCAGGGCGGGCAGGCATTCAAGCACACTGGGATGTTCAATTGCCGAGACTATGACGCGATCAATCCCATTCCCGCAGGCGCCGAACAGCGCCAGGTTATTGGCCTCGGTCGCGCCGGAGGTGAAGACAATCTGGCCCGGTCCGGCCCCGATCAGCCTCGCGATCCGGTCTTTCGCGCGCTCGATGGCCTCCGCCCCCAGCCACCCGGCGCGGTGAGCGGAGTGCGGATTGGCCGCGCTCTGCTCCGCAAGCCATGGCCGCATTTCCTCCAGAACGCGCGGATCGAGCGGCGTTGACGCCATATGGTCGAGGTAAATCGCCCCCGTCACGGCAAGGCCCCTTCCGCTTTGGCGTCCTGAAAGGCGATCAACAGTTCGGCGGCGGCCAGCGTGGCGATCACCGCGGGCCGCTTGTCCTTGATCTTGCCGATTCCGATCGGGCAGGTCAGCCGGTCCAGCATGGCCGCGTTGCCCCCTTTGGCGACAAACCGCCGTTCGAATTTCCGCCTTTTGGTGGCCGAGCCGATCAGGCCCAGATAGCCGAAATCGTCTCTCTTGAGCACGGCTTCGCAAATATCGAAATCGAGATCGTGGCTGTGGGTCATTACGACGCAAAAGGAACCCGGCGGCAGCCCGCGCGCAAGCTGGACCGGATCAACCGCGGCGATCACTTCGATGGCGGCCGGCGCCGGGTCGGGAAACAGCTCGGCGCGGCTGTCGATCCACCGCACCCGGCACGGCAGAGCCGCCAGCGCGCCGGCCAGCGCGTGGCCGACATGGCCCGCGCCGAACAGGGCGACCAACGGCTCGTGGCGGTCAGTGGGTTCGACCAACCAGCGGTCTCCGTCATCCAGTCGCACACACCGCGCCTGTGAATGTTCCAAAGCGCCATTCGCGGCGCTCTTCAGGCCGGTCGGCAGGTCGGCGGCGGCAAAAGCGGCTGGTGTCAGCATCAGCCGCCCGGTTGGCCGCGCCAGGGGGGTGAGGACCACGCCGTCTCCTTTGGCCATCGTCTCAAGAACGGTCAGAATCGGTTCCGCCGCGCGTTCAAACAGAATCGTTACGTGGCCGCCACAACATTGACCCAGGGACGGGCCAAGGGGAAATTCCGCCACTGTGCCGGCATTCCGTCCCGCCAGGATCAGCCGTGCTTTTGCGATTGCCTCATATTCCAGGCGGCCGCCGCCGATGGTGCCGGTGCTGGCGTTTGCGGTCACCAGCATACGCGCGCCGGTCTCGCGCGGCGTCGAGCCCTCGATATCCGCCACGGTAACCACAACGGCCGGTTCCAAATTCCCGAGAGCGTCACGGAGCCTGGACAGTAAATCCGGCACGCGGAAATCTCCTTGCCTATCCTACAGTCTGGCGTCCCGCACCCGGCTGATTGCGTCGAGCACCCGTTCCGGCGTGGCCGGCGGATCGAGACGGGGGCAGACCCGGTGATCGGCCACGCTGGCAATGGCGTCCGATAATGCGTGCAGGACCGAAATCGCCAGCATCAGCGGCGGCTCGCCCACCGCCTTGGAGGAAAATACCGTGTTCTCCCGGTTGGCGGCGCCTTCGAGCAGCTCGATTCGGAAATCGCGGGGCCGGTCGCTTGACGTCGGGATTTTATAGGTCGACGGGGCGTGAGTCTGTAAAAATCCGCGCTCGTTCCACACCAGTTCCTCGGTCGTCAGCCAGCCCATGCCCTGAATGAAGCCGCCCTCGATCTGACCGCGATCGATCGCCGGGTTCAGCGACCGGCCGACATCGTGAAGGATGTCGACCCGATCGACCTTATACTCGCCGGTCAATGTGTCGATCGTAACCTCGCTGACGGCGGCGCCATAGGCGAAATAATAGAACGGCCGGCCCGACGCCTTTTTCGGATCATAGTGAATTTTAGGGGTCCGGTAGAAGCCGGTGGAAGACAGCGACACGCGGGCCATATAGGCCGTGCGCACCAGATCGGCGAATGGGATTTCCTGATTGCCTACTCGTACCCGATTGGGCAGAAAAACAATCTGGTCGCGCGGCAGCTCGTAATGCTCAGTGGCGAAATCGATCAAGCGGTTCTTGATCGTCCGGGCCGCCGCTTGCGCCGCCATGCCGTTGAGGTCCGTGCCCGAGGATGCCGCGGTCGGCGAGGTGTTGGGGACCTTGCCGGTGCTGGTGGCGCTCACCCGGACCCGGTCAAGATCGACCTGGAATTCCTCGGCCACGATCTGCGCGACCTTGGTCATCAGGCCCTGACCCATTTCGGCGCCGCCATGGTTGAGGTGGATGCTGCCATCGACATAGATATGGACCAGCGCCCCGGCCTGGTTGAGATGGGTCGCGGTAAATGAAATGCCGAATTTGACCGGGGTCAGCGCAATGCCCTTCTTGAGCCATTTGCTGGCGCTATTGAAGCGATCGATTTCGGCCCGGCGCTCCGTATAGCTCGCGCTGTCCTCAAGTTTGGCGACAATCTCGGGAATGACATTGTCTTTGACCGTCTGGTGATAGGGCGTGATGTTGCACTCGGCTTCGCCATAGAAATTCGTTTTGCGAATTTCCAGCGGGTCCTTGCCCAGGGCGAAGGCGATCTCCTCGATCACCCGTTCGCCGGCCACCATGCCCTGCGGACCGCCGAAGCCGCGAAAGGCGGTGTTCGAGGCCATGTTTGTCTTAAGCGGCAACGCGGTCATCACCGCGTTGGGCAGGTAATAGCAATTATCGGCGTGGAACAGCGCCCGGTTATTGATCGAGGCCGACAAATCCGCCGAATAGCCGCATCGCGAAGCAAACTGATAGGCCACGCCGAGAATGCGGCCGTCATCGTCAAAGCCGACATCGTAATCGACCACGAAATCGTGCCGTTTGCCGGTCATGATCATGTCGTCGTCGCGGTCGGGGCGGATTTTCGCCGGACGGCCGGTCTTGCGGGCGATCAGCGCCGCCGCGACGGCAAAAACCGTGCCCTGGGTCTCCTTGCCGCCGAAACCGCCACCCATGCGCCGCATCTCGACCGTGATCGCATTATCGGGCAAGCCCAGCACCTGCGCCACGCACTGCTGGATCTCGCTGGGGTGCTGGGTCGAGGAATGGACCGTGATTTGCCCCCCCTCGCCCGGAATGGCGAAAGCGATCTGGCTTTCCAGATAAAAATGCTCCTGCCCGCCGATCGCCATGCGGCCCTGAATGCGCCGTGGCGCCTCGGCGATTGCCCCATCGGCGTCGCCGCGCCGCAGCCCATGGGGCGGCACGGCGTACTGCTCCCGGCTCCTGGCGTCGTCGACGCTGATGATGGCCGGGAGTTCATCAAATTCGATGCGGGCCAGCGCTGCCGCGCGGCGTGCCTGTTCCCTGGTCTCGGCGGCCACGGCGAACAGCGGTTGGCCGACAAATTCACAGATCCCGTCGGCGAATACCGGTTCGTCGAGGGTGTGGGTCGGGCTGATGTCGTTTGTGCCGGGGATGTCGGCGGCGCTGATCACGCACGCGACCCCCGGCGCGGCCCGGACCGTGCTCAGGTCGAGTGTGCGCACGCGGCCGTGGGCGACGGTGCCGCCGCCGATATAGACATGGAGCAGGCGTGCCGGCTCCGCCATATCGTCGACATAGATCGCCTCGCCGGAAACATGCAGCTCCGCACTGTCGTGGGGGACCGCCTTGTGCACGCCACCTGTGATTCCGTCAGCCACGGGCGATCTCCCGTGTTTCAATGATTCTGGTCGGGACCCCGCTTTCGGTGGTTTCGACAAACAATTTCATCAACAAATTCCGGGCGACCTGCATCCGGTAGCCGGCGCTCGCCCGCATGTCGTCGATCGGCGTGAAGTCGTGGCGCAGCGCTTGCATCGCCTGCTCGACCGTGGCCGCATCCCATGGCTTGCCGATCAGCGCCGCTTCCGCCCGCAGGGCCCTTTGAGGGGTCGGGGCCATGCCGCCGAAGGCGATCCGCGCGTCCACGACATGGCCGGCGCGAACGACCACATGGAAAGCGCCAAGGACCGCCGAAATATCCTGGTCGAAACGCTTCGAGATCTTGTAGCAGCCGAGCCGGGCGTCGTTTGCCGGTTTGGGCACAATGATTTTTTCGAGGAATTCTCCCGGCCGGAGATCCTGCTGGCCATAGGCAATGAAGAAATCCTCGATCGGCATGCGCCGCCGCTCAGCCCCCCGGCGCAGGCATAAGGTCGCGCCCAGGGCGATCAGGGGCGGCGAGGAGTCGCCGATCGGCGAGCCGTTGGCGATATTGCCGCCAATGGTCCCCAAATTTCGGATCTGCGTCGACCCGATGCGGCGGATGATCTCGCCGAAATCGGGATAATGCCGGGCGATCACCGGGGCGGCGCCGGCATAGCTGGCCATGGCGCCGATTTCAATCGCACTCCCGGTTTCGACGATATCCTTGAGCCCCGCGACCCGGCCCAGATAAATCACGCGATCGAGCTTACGCATTTGTTTGGTGACCCACAGCCCGACGTCGGTGGCGCCGGCCACCAGAACGGCGTCAGGCCTTTCGATCAATAATTCGGCGAGGTCGTCGGTGGTTGCTGGGGCGTAAAAGGTCCTGCCGTCGGGGCTTTCGATGGCGATCGTCTTGTCGTCTTGAATCGATTGCAGTCTGGCGATGGTCGCTTGGCGGTCGTGTTCAAAACGGTCCGGCCCCTGGCTCAGATCATGCATCTTGCGCGCCGCCGCGATGATCGGGCCGTAGCCTGTGCAGCGACACAAATTGCCGGCCAGGGTGTCGTTGATGTGGTCCAGATCGGGCGGCTGGTTCGGGTCGTGGCTGTGATAAAGCGCGAACAGCGACATCACCAAACCCGGGGTGCAGAATCCGCACTGCGAGGCGTGCTCTTGCACCATGGCGCGCTGGATTGGATGCAGCGTGCCGTCGGCCCCGCGCAAGTCCTCGACGCTCAGCAGTTGGCAGCCGTCCAGCGCTGGGGCCAGCATAATGCAGGCGTTGACCGCCTGATAGCGGAGGGTGTCGTCCTGAAGGCGTGCGATGACCACGGTGCAAGCGCCGCAATCGCCTTCCGCACAGCCTTCCTTGGTCCCGATCCGGTGCTCCGATTGCCGAAGATAATCCAGCACCGTCAAGGTAGGATCGACCGAGCGCAGCTCCCGTATCTGGTCGCCAAGCAGAAATTTGATCGAATGTCGCATTAATTATTATTGCTCGTTGTTATGGTTCTTTGGGCCCCTCTGATCCAATCGTTCAGCTACCACGATAGGTCGAGTAGGCGTAGGGCGAGGCCAGAAGGGGCACGTGATAGTGCTGATCCGCGTGCGCCAGCCCAACCCTGATAGGGACATCGCCCAGAAAGGCCGGATCCTTGGACGCGTCCCCGCCGTTCGCAAAATAGTCGCCGATATGGAAAACCAGTTCATAAATGCCGGCGTGAAAGTCGGCGCCCTCCAGCAGTGGATGGTCACACCGTCCGTCGCTGTTGGTTTTCACCGAACCGATCAGTTGTCTGCAATCGCCCGTGATCCGGAACAGGTCGATCCCGACGCCCGCGGCCGGTCGCCCCGACATGGTATCCAGAACGTGTGTGGTCAGACGGCCCGCCTGTTTTTGCTGTTTGTCCATAAGGCCATTACTTTCCCTAGGTTGAGACCCCGTTAACATGGCCGGACATTATCCAATAATATCGTTTAAAGTTAAGGGCTTTCGACAAAAAAACGAAAAATCGGCTATGCCGGATTTCAATATATGGTAAGCAGAGATCGGACGCTCGCTGCTGCACGCATTCCCCGGTCGGGCGACTTGTGTTTCTGGACCGGCTAAACCGTGCCTCAGAACACGGGAGTGATCGAGGTGGTGGACAAGGCATGGTGGAAACTCATTACCCCAGGGATCTGATTGGTTATGGCGCCAACCCGCCCCAGGCCAACTGGCCCGGCGGGGCACGAATCGCGGTTCAGTTCGTCTTGAATTACGAGGAAGGCGGCGAAAACTGCATTTTGCACGGCGATCGCGAATCCGAAGCGTTTCTTTCGGAAATCGTCGGGGCCCAGGCGCTTGCCGGCGTGCGTCATATCAGCATGGAATCGCTTTATGAATATGGCTCGCGGGTGGGGGTCTGGCGTCTGTTGCGACT
This sequence comes from Sphingomonadales bacterium, assembly GCA_046756385.1. Taxonomy (GTDB): domain Bacteria; phylum Pseudomonadota; class Alphaproteobacteria; order CAZZKF01; family CAZZKF01; genus JBHHWG01. The sequence continues at coordinate 6,732 of JBHHWG010000007.1, forward strand.
GTTCGAGAGGACAGGGATACCGTTGACGGTTTTTGCCGCCGCCATGGCGGCGGAGCGTAATCCCGACGTCATCAAGGCCATGGTCGACGCCGGTCACGAAATCGCCAGCCACGGCTATCGCTGGATCAACTACCAATATGTTGACGAGGATCAGGAGCGCGACCATATCGCCAAGGCGGTGGAAATCCTGACCACGATCACCGGCGAGCGGCCGCTGGGCTGGTATACCGGGCGAACCAGCCCCAATACGCGCCGGCTGGTGGCCGAATACGGTGGGTTTCTTTATGACGCCGACGACTATAACGATGATCTGCCCTATTGGGTCGAGGCTGCCGGCGCGCCGCAACTGATCGTCCCCTATACCCTCGACGTCAACGACATGCGGTTCGCGACGCCCCAGGGCTTCAATTCCGGCGATCAGTTCCTTGGCTATCTCAAGGACAGTTTCGACACCCTCTATCGCGAGGGCGCCCGGACGCCGCGCATGATGTCGGTGGGGCTGCATTGCCGGCTCGCCGGAAAACCGGGCCGGATCGCCGCGCTTGAGCGGTTTATCGACTACGCCAGGGGTCACCAGGATGTTTGGTTCTGCCGGCGGATTGATATCGCGCGTCATTGGCGGTCCGCTCACCCTTACCAGCCACAGGAGGTCTGAGTGACAGAAGTTGTACCCAGCGCCATGTCCCGGGAGGCCTTTGTCGCCCGCTTCAGCGACGTTTTCGAGCATTCGGCCTGGATTGCGGCAGAGACCTTTGAGCATGGCCTTACCAAAGCCCATGACAATGCCGAGGGCTTGCACCGGGCGTTGTGCGCGACCATGCGCGCGGCGTCGCGGGAGAGGAAGCTCGCACTGATTAACGCCCACCCCGATCTGGCGGGGCGATTGGCGATTGAAGGGAAGCTCACCGCAGCCTCGACAGCGGAGCAGGCGAGCGCCGGGCTTGACCACTGCACGCCTGAGGAATTCGAGCTTTTCCAAAGCTTGAACGAGCGCTACAGGAAGCGCTTCGGTTTCCCGTTCATCATGGCGGTCAAGGGCCGGCGTCGGGAGGAAATTCTGGCTGCTCTTCGGACCCGGATCGACAATGATGAGGCGATCGAGTTCGAAACCGCGCTCGGCCAGATCGAACGGATCGCACTGCTGCGGCTCTATGACATGCTCGGGTGAAAGTGCCCTGAGTTACCGAAAAAGTTACAAAAAAGAACAAGAGGAAGTTGCAAATGACGCAGGCCGTCGAACGCAAGATCATCGACTTTATCGATTCCCGACGTAGCGCCGAAACCGGGTTCCTGGCCGAGTTGGTAAAGGTGCCCTCCGACAATCCGGCGGGGGATTGCACCAAACATGCCGAGCGCGCGGCGGAGTTGCTGGAGGGCCTCGGGCTCGAAGTGGAGCGCCATCCGGTGCCGAAGGAAACCGTTGAGGCCCAGGGCATGATCTCGGCCACCAATCTGGTGGTGCGCCGAAAGTTCGGCGACGGGCCGGTCATTGCCTTGAACGCCCACGGCGATGTGGTGCCGCCGGGGGAGGGATGGTCGGTCGATCCTTACGGGGCCGAAATCAGGGACGGCTGGATGTATGGCCGCGGGGTTGCGGTTTCGAAGTCCGATTTCGCGACTTATATTTTCGCCCTGCTGGCACTTGAGGACGCGGGGGCGCCGCTGAATGGCGCCGTCGAGGTCCACCTCACCTATGACGAGGAAGCGGGCGGCGACATCGGGCCCAAATGGCTGCTCGATCAGGGGATCACCAAGCCGGATTATTCGATCGGCGCCGGCTTCTCCTATGGCGTGGTGACGGCCCATAACGGCTGTTTGCATCTGGAGGTCGAGGTCAATGGCCGCTCGGCCCATGCGGCGTTGCCCGATACCGGCTTCGATGCGCTGGAGGCCGCGAACGGCATCATGGCGACGCTTTATGCCGAACGGCGCACTTACAGGGACCGACCCTCGGCCACGCCGGGGATTGGCGCGCCGCAGATGACCATCGGCCTGATTTCGGGTGGCATCAACACCAATGTGGTGCCTGACAAGGTCGCTTTCCGGCTCGACCGCCGGATCGTGCCGGAGGAAGATCTTGGCGCGGTTGAAGCCCGGGTTCGTGACGTGGTCGAACGGGCGGCGGCGGAATTCGAAGGCATCTCGGTGACCGTGCGTCGTATCCTGCTGGCCGAGCCGTTGCCGCGGCTTCCAGGAGCCGAGCGCCTGTCGGAAGCGTTGTGCCGGCGCGCGGGCGAGGTTTTCGGCTGCGAGGTCGAGCCCAAGGGAGTGCCGCTTTATACCGACGCCCGTCACTACACCGCGGCCGGCATTCCCACGGTTTTGTATGGCGCCGGGCCCCGGACCATCGAAGAAGCAAACGCCCATCGCGCCGACGAACGCTTGCCGCTCGACGATCTTTATGGCGCGACCAAGGTGGTGGCGCTTACACTGCTGGACATTCTCGGCTAGCAGCCTGCGCCGTCAGCTCATGGTCGGGAAGGCGAAGTCCGCCCCCCGGCGAATGTCGGAAGGCCATCGCGCGGTAACGGTCTTGAGCTGAGTGTAGAACCGCACCCCTTCGGGGCCATAGATCGAGTGATCGCCGAAGATCGAGGCCTTCCAGCCGCCAAAGCTGTGAAACGCCATCGGGACTGGCAGCGGCACGTTGATGCCGACCATGCCGACCTTGATGTCGGCGGCGAAATGACGCGCCACCTCGCCGCTGCGGGTAAACACCGCTGTGCCGTTGGCGAACTGGTGATTGTTGATCAGGTCGACCGCCGTGCCGTAATCGGACACCCGCATCATCGACAGGACCGGGCCGAAGATCTCTTCGCGGTGGATGCGCATGCCGTCGCTAACATTGTCGAACAGGGTCGGGCCGACGAAGAAACCGTCCTCATAGCCCTGCAGCGACAAATTGCGTCCATCGACCACCAGTTTGGCGCCTTCCGCGACCCCGATATCGATATAGCGCTCGACCGATTCCTTGTGCACCCTCGTGATTAGCGGGCCCATTTCGGATTCCGGGTCGCTGCCGGGGCCCACCTTCATGGTCTCGATCTTGCCCCGCACCCGGTCAATCAACTCGTCGGCGATGTCGCCGACCGCGACGCCGGCCGAGATCGCCATGCAGCGCTCGCCCGCCGAGCCGAAAGCCGCGCTCACCAGGGCGTCGGACGCCAGATCCAGGTCGGCGTCGGGCATCACGATCATATGGTTCTTGGCGCCGCCCAGGGCCTGAACCCGCTTGCCATGCCGCGCCGCGCCCTGGTAAATCGCCGACGCAACCGGGGTCGAGCCGACGAAACTGATGGCGGTGATGCGGGGATCGGCAATCAAGGCGTCCACGGCCAATTTGTCGCCGTGAATGACGTTGAGCACGCCCGCCGGCAGACCGGCCTCGGTCATCAGTTCCGCCAATCGGATGGCGCAGGATGGATCCTTCTCCGACGGCTTGAGGACAAAGGTGTTGCCGCAGGCGATGGCCAGCGGAAACATCCACAGGGGAACCATGGCCGGAAAATTAAACGGCGTAATCCCGACGCACACCCCCAAAGGCTGGCGCATGCTGTAAGAATCGATGCCGCGCCCGACCTGTGGGCTCATCTCGCCCTTCAGCAAATGGGGAATGCCGCAGGCAAATTCGACATTTTCCAGGCCGCGCTGCATTTCGCCGGCCGCGTCCGCCTTGGTCTTGCCGTGCTCGGAGCTCAGCAAACTCGACAATTCGGCGAGATTGGCGAGCAGCAGTTCGCGGAAGCGGTACATGATGCTGGCGCGCTTGTGGGGCGAAGTGTGGGCCCAGGCCGGGAAAGCGCCGGCCGCTGTGGCGATCGCCTGTTCGAGTTCATCAGCCGTTGCAAACGGGACCTGAGCCTGAACCGATCCGGTGGCCGGGTCGAAAACCTCACCGTAAAGCTCACCGGAGCCGGCGACGGCCCCGCCATTAATCCAAAATGGAATAGTCTTGTTCATAAATTCAACTCCTCAGGCGTTGGCCCGGATGGCGCCGGCCAGGCGGCCTATGATCTGGTCGATGTGACTCTTGTTCAGGATCAGCGGCGGCGACAATGCGATGATGTCGCCGGTGGTCCGGATCAGCAAATCACGCTCGTGGAAGCATTCCAGGAAAATCTGGAAGGCGCGGGCGGTCGGTTTGCCCGCAATCGGCTCCAGTTCGATCGCGCCGACGAGGCCGATATTGCGCACGTCGATCACATTGGGCAGCCCTTCGAGCGAATGCAGCGCATCCTCCCAATAAGGCGCCAGTTCGGCGGCGTTCTCGAACAAACCCTCTTCGCGATAAACGTCAAGGGTCGCCAGGCCGGCGGCGACAGCCAGCGGATGGGACGAGTAGGTGTAGCCGTGGAACAGCTCGATCGTGCCTTCCGGACCGCGCATGAAGGCGTCGTGCACTTCGCGGGTCGCGCCGACGGCGCCCATCGGCACCGCGCCGTTGGTCAGGCCCTTGGCCATAACCAGCAAATCAGGGGTGACGCCAAAAGTCTCCGCCGCGAAGCTGTGGCCGGTGCGGCCAAAGCCGGTGATGACTTCATCGAAAATCAGCAAGATACCGTGCTGGCCGCAAATCTCACGAAGCCGCTGCAGGTACCCCTTGGGCGGAATGATCACGCCGGCCGAGCCCGCCATCGGTTCCACAATTACCGCCGCGATGGTCGAGGCGTCATGAAGCGCCACGATGCGCTCCAGATCGTCGGCCAGGTGGGCGCCCCATTCCGGTTGGCCGCGGCTGAACGCCATGTCGGTGCGGCTGTAGGTGTGGGGCAGGTGATCGACGCCCGGCAAAAGCGGGCCGAAACTCTTGCGGTTGGGGCCCAGGCCGCCCACGGAAATGCCGCCGAAATTAACCCCGTGATAGCCGCGCTCGCGGCCGATCAGGCGGGTCCGGCCGCTCTCGCCCCTGGCGTTGTGATAGCCAATCGCGATCTTGAGCGCGGTCTCGACCGCCTCCGAGCCCGAATTGGTGAAGAACACGTGATCGATCGGATCGGGCAACAGGTCGGCGACATTGCTGGCCAGCTTGAAGGCATTCGGGTGCCCGATCTGGAACGCCGGCGAATAATCGAGGTGCGCCGCTTCGTTTTGAATGGCGGTCACTATTTTCTCGCGGCAGTGACCGGCATTAACGCACCACAGCCCGGCGGTGCCGTCGAGAATTTCCCGGCCGTCCTCGGAGACATAGTGCATGTCCCTGGCCGACACCATCATTCGCGGCTGTTTCTTGAACTGCCGATTGGCCGTGAAGGGCATCCAGAATGCGCCGAGTGTGTTCGAATCTTTTACCATTTCAATCTCCGTGTCCGCCTTCATTTCATTAGTGGGTTACAGGCGATCCACCGGCTTCGGGGCCGCGCGTTCGCGCAGTGTTTGCAGTGCGGAATAATAGGACGGGAAGGTCGGCCGCTCGATATAGCGACCCGATCCGCGTTCGGCGCGGACGTCGCCATCCAGATAGGTGATGCGGCCGCGGCTCAGGGTCACGGTGTTCACACCTTTAACCGTCATGCCCTCGAAAATATTGAAATCGATGTTCTGGTGATGGGTATCCCGGGATATTGTCCGCTCGCGCTCGGGGTCCCAGACGATGAGATCGGCATCGCTGCCCACCGCGATCGTGCCCTTGCGCGGATAGATGTTGAAGATCTTGGCCGCGTTGGCCGACGTGATCGCGACGAATTCGTTGGGGGTCAGTCGTCCCGCGCCCACCCCGTGATGCCACAGCACATGAAGCCGGTCCTCGACCCCGGCGGTGCCGTTGGGAATACGGGTGAAGTCGTTGTGACCCATTTTTTTCTGCGGGATGCAGAAGCAGCAATGGTCGGTCGCCGTGGTTTGCAGCATCCCCGATTGCAGCCCGCGCCACAGCGCCTCCTGATGGCCCTTGGGACGAAACGGCGGGCTCATGACGTGGGCGGCGGCGAATTCCCAGTCGGGGCGCCGGTACACACTGTCGTCAATCAGCAAATGGCCGGCCAGGGCCTCGCCAAACACCCGCTGGCCTTCGAGCCGGGCGCGGGTGATCGCCTTGAGGGCGTCCTCGCACGAGGTATGGACAAGATAAAGCGGCACATCGAGAACCTGGGCGATGCGTATGGCGCGATCGGCTGCTTCGCCTTCCACTTCCGGCGGACGCGACAGCGGATGGGCCTCGGGACCGGTCAGGCCCTTGTTGAGCATCTCCTGCTGGAGGTGGAACACCAACTCGCCGTTTTCCGCATGCACGGTGCAGATCGCGCCCAGCTCGCGCGCCGTCGAGAAGCTGTTCACCAGCACCTCATCGTCGGCCATGATGGCGCCTTTATAGGCCATGAAATGCTTGAAGCTGTTGACCCCGTGATCGCGGGTCAGCTCGACCATCGCTTGTTTCACGCTTTCGTCCCACCAGGTGATGGCGACGTGAAAGCTGTAATCACCGGCGGCTTTTTCGGCCCAGCCACGCCAGGTCCGATACGCCTCCAGGACGTCCTGCTGGGGATCGGGGATCACAAAATCGATGATGGTGGTGGTGCCCCCGCACATCGCCGCGGTGGTGCCGGTGTAAAAATCCTCCGACGCCACGGTACCCATGAACGGCAGTTCCATATGGGTGTGGGGATCGATCCCGCCCGGCATGACGTAACAGCCGCCGGCGTCGACGGTCTCCGCGCCGGCCGGAATATCGAGGTCCGATCCGATCGCGACAACGGTTTCGCCGTCGATCAGCACATCGGCGCGTTCCGTCTTGTCGGCGGTGACGACCGTGCCGCCTTTGATATGTATCACCATGACAGGTTCTCCATGTTGTCCTATTCGCCCGGTGCTCGCGCCGCCAGCGGCTCGATCTGCCCGACCCGGCGCAGGATCAGATATGCCGCGCCGCCAACAAACAGCCCCACGAACCAGGCGTAGGCGTAAATCGCGTCAAAGAACGCGGGCACGGTGTCGACAAAACCGGCGGCGTGAAGGAAACCGGGCAGGCTGGGCGCGACCCCCAGGACCAAAGCCAACAGGCCCGCCACGTTCCAGCCGCCGTTGGTGCCATAAATGCCGTCGCGCTTGTAGAGCTCAGTGATCTCAAGCTCGGTCCGGCGCACGAAGAAATAATCGGCCAGCATGATCCCGGCGATCGGCCCCAGCAGCGCCGAATAGCCCACGAGCCAGGTGAACAGATAGCCGCCGGCGGTCTCCAGCAGTTTCCACGGAAAGATCGCGATGCCGATGCCGGCGGTGATGTAGCCCCCCATCCGGAACGAAATCCTGCTCGGCGCGAGGTTCGAGAAGCCATGGGCCGGGGCGACCACATTGGCCGCCAGATTGGTGGTGAGAGTCGCGATCACCAGGCCGAAAAGCGTCACCACGGTGGTCAAGCCGCCCATGCGGCCCGCAAGCTGGACCGGGTCCCAGATCGCTTCCCCGAAGATGGTCACGGTGGCCGAGGTCACCGCGACCCCGATGAACGCGAAAAACGCCATTGGCAGGGGAAGACCCAGCGACTGGCCGATAAACTGATCCTTCTGGCTCTTGGCGAAGCGCGTGAAATCAGGGATGTTGAGCGCCATGGTCGCCCAGAACCCGACCATGGCCGTCAGGCTCGGGAAGAATACGGCCCAGAACTGGCCCGCCTTGGCGCCGCCCTCGACGAATTGGCTGGGGGCGGACAGCATTTCGCCGAAACCGCCGGCATTGATATAGGCCCAGATCAGGAGCGCCAACCCCATCAGCAGCAGAAACGGCGCGGCCAGGGTCTCGAGCCAGCGGATCGATTCCGTGCCGTGGCGGATGAACCACAGATGGATCACCCAGAACAGCAGAAAGCTGACGGTTTGAAACAGATCGATGCCGAGCAAGGGCAGGGGCGTGCCAGTGAATATTCCGCCGAACAGATTGTTGAAAATCACATAAATCGCCGAACCGCCGACCCAGGTGTTGATCCCGAACCAGCCGCAGGCGACCAGCCCACGCGCCAGCGCCGGTATCCGGGCGCCGATGGTGCCGAACGAGGCGCGCAGCAAGACCGGGAACGGAATGCCGTGTTTGGCCCCGGCATGCCCCAGCAACATCATCGGCACAAGAACGATGCAATTGCCAAGCAGGATGGTCAGAATCGCCTGCCACCACGCCATGCCCTCGGACACCAGACTGCCGGCCAGCAGGTAGGTTGGCACGCAAATCACCATGCCGACCCACAGTGCCGAAATCGCCCGCCAGTCCCATTGACGCGCCGCTACGCCGGTGGCAGCCAGATCCGCGTTCCACAATGACGGATCCGCGCCTTCCGGCTTTCGTCCCGCCTGGTCCCCGGTATTTGTGTTGTCAAACACGGATCGTCCCCCCCTTTTTCAGTTCAATGGCGGCTGTTTTACTGGCCGCCCTCCTTTTGGCCGGCTTTTTCGAGCACCGCATGCAGCAACACATTGCCGCCGGCGGTGACCCATTCCGGCTTGGCGTCCTCTATTTCGTTATGGCTGATGCCGTCGACACAGGGAATGAAAATCATTGAGGTCGGCGCGACCTCGGCCAGATAGCAGGCGTCATGCCCGGCCCCCGAGACGATGTCGCGCACCGAATAGCCGCATTCGTCCGCCGCCGCCCGAACCGCCGCAACACAGGATTCCTCGAATTTAACCGGAGCGTAATAGAATATCTGCTCAAGCTCGCTTTTCAGGCCAATTTCCCCGACGATATCCTCGACGCCGTTGCGCATTTCCTGGGCCATCTCGGCCAGCACGCCGTCGTCGGGATGGCGGAAATCGATGGTCAGGAAAACCCGGCCCGGAATGACGTTGCGCGAATTCGGGTACACCTCCATCATGCCGACGGTGGCGCAGGCCAGTGGGCCGTGTTCCAGGCCGATCCGGTTTACGAGTTCGACGATTCGGGACGCGCCGAGAAGCGCATCCTTGCGCCGGGTCATCGGGGTCGGGCCGGCATGGGACTCAACGCCCTCCAGGGTCGCCTCGAACCAGCGCTGGCCCTGGGCGTCTGTGACGATGCCGATGGTTTTTTCCTCGGCTTCCAGGATCGGGCCCTGTTCGATATGGGCCTCGAAATAGGCGTGGACCGGCCGGCCGCCGACCTCGGCGTCCCCGGCATAGCCGATGCGCTTGAGTTCCTCGCCGAAATTCTTGCCCTCGTGATTATCGATCGCCAGGCCGTAATCGACGGTGTAGACCCCGGCAAAAACACCGGACGCGATCATGGCGGGCGCGAATCGCGACCCTTCCTCGTTCGACCAGACCGCGACTTCGACCGGGTGTTCGGTCTCATATCCAAGATCATTCAGGCTGCGAATGACCTCGAGCCCGGCGAGCACGCCGTAGACGCCGTCAAACTTGCCGCCGGTGGGCTGGCTGTCGAGATGGCTTCCGGTCATCACCGGCGCCAGATCATTGTTGCGACCGGGCCGGCGGGCGAAAATATTGCCGATCTTGTCGACATGGACCGTGCATCCGGCCTCTTCGCACCATTGGACGAACAAATCCCGGCCCTGCTTGTCGAGATCGGTCAGCGCCAGGCGGCACACGCCGCCTTTTTCGGTGGCGCCGATTTTCGCCATTTCCATCAGGCTGCCCCACAGGCGCTTGCCGTCGATCCGAAGATTTTTCTCAAGCATGATTTTTAGCCTCCTGTCCTCGCGCGGTCATTCCGGCGCTGCGGTTTTGTTTGTGTCGTCCTGTTCCCGGAACGGATTGCTCGGATGCATCGTCCAGTTCATGTACTCGCGACTGATTTTTTGCCCGGTGCGCGGATCGACGCCTTCGAGCATGGGACGCATGGTAATACAATCCTCGACCGGGCACACGCTCAAGCACAAATTGCAGCCGACGCAGTCCGCGCCGGAGACCTCCAGCAACCGCTCGCCGTTATCGTGGATCTTGATTGCCTGGTGCGAGGTGTCCTCACAGGCAATGTAGCAGCGGCCGCATTTGATGCACAGATCCGGATTGATCTGAGCCTTCTCGACATAGTTCATGTTGAGATGCTTCCAGTCCACGACATTGGGGATCGCGGCGGAAACGAAATCGTCCAGCTTTTGGTGGCCCTTGTCTTCCATCCAGTTCTTCAGGCCGTCGATCATGTCCTCGACGATCTTGAAGCCATAGACCATGGCTGCGGTGCAGACCTGAACATTGGCCGCGCCGAGGGTCATGAACTCGGCCGCGTCGCGCCAGGTGGTGATGCCGCCGATGCCGGAAATCGGCAGGCCGCTCGTGGGGGCGTTGCGGGCGATCTCAGCCACCATGTTCAAGGCGATCGGTTTTACCGCCGGGCCGCAATAACCGCCATGGGTGCCCTTGCCATCGGTCGCCGGCAACGGCGCCATGGTGTCGAGATTGACGCCGATCAGGGAGTTGATGGTGTTGATCAGGGACACCGCGTCCGCGCCGCCGCGCAAGGCGGCTTCGGCGGCGGTCACGACATTGGTGATGTTGGGGGTAAGCTTCACGATCACCGGCATTCGGGTGTGCTTCTTGGCGAACCGGGTGACCAGTTCAACCAGTTCCGGGTCCTGACCGACAGCCGCGCCCATCTTGCGCTCCGGCATGCCGTGCGGGCAGCCAAGGTTCAGCTCGATGCCGTCGGCCCCGGTGGCCTCGATCTTGGGCAGAATGCCGGCCCAGGCCTCCTCCTGGCAGGGCACCATCACCGAAACCACCATCGCCCGGTTGGGCCAGTCGCGTTTGACTTCCTTGATCTCGCGCAGATTGACTTCAAGCGGCCGATCGGAAATCAGCTCGATGTTATTAAAGCCGATCAGTTCCCGCTCGCGCCCGTGGAGCGCGCCATAGCGCGGTCCATTGACATTGACCACCGGCGGGTCCTCGGCCAGGGTTTTCCACACGACGCCGCCCCATCCGGCCTCGAAGGCGCGGACGACGTTATAGGCCTTGTCAGTCGGCGGCGCCGAGGCCAGCCAAAACGGATTTGGCGACCGGATGCCGATAAAATCGTTTGAAAGATCAACCATAGAGGTTCTCCGACCTGTTGATCCGTCGCCGGTGGATTTCCGGCGCGGCTAATTCTGTTCGCTTAAATACCGATCGATCGCCTGGGCGGCTATTTTACCATCCTGGACGGCGGCCACGGTCAAATCCTCACCGCCGGCCACGCAGTCGCCGCCGGCCCATACGTCGTCAAGCGACGATCGCCGGTTTTCGTCGACCGCGATCCGGCCGCGGTCCAACTCCAGCATCTCGGCGGCCCCGTCCAGATCCGAAGCCAGGAACCGCTGGCCGATCGCCTTGAACACCATGTCCGCCTCAACGGTAAAGGTTTCGCCCGTGCGCCCGAGCCGGCCATTGTCGTCGAGGCGCGTATATTCGAATTCGACGCCGCTCACCCTGCCGTTCCGGCTAAGCAGCCGGATCGGGGCCGCCCAATGCTTGATCTTGACGCCGTTGGTCTGGGCGAGGTCGCACTCAAGCTCGCTGGCGCCCATATGCTCCGCGCCCCGGCGATAGGCCATCATCACGTCCTCGGCGCCAAGACCCTTGGTCTGCACCGCAATGTCGATCGCGGTCATGCCGCCGCCAATGACCACGATACGCCTGCCGACCGGCAACGTCCCGAGGTCCCTGGCCTGGCGAATTTGCGCGATATAGTCGACCGCGTCATGGACGCCTTCAATGTCTTCGCTTTCAAGCCCAAGCTGGTTGACGCCGCCAAGGCCCATGCCCAGGAACACCGCGTCATACCGCCCACGCAGGTCGTCAAGGGTGAAGTCCCGGCCCAGGGCCTTGCCGTGCCGGACCTCGATCCCGCCAATGGCGAGGATATATTCCATCTCCCGCCGGGCGATCTCATCGACCACCTTATAAGCGGCCAAGCCATATTCATTGAGTCCACCGAGCTTCTCGGCGGCTTCGAAAATCACGACCTTGTGACCCATGAGAGCCAGGCGATGCGCGCAGGAAACGCCCGCCGGGCCGCCGCCCACGACGGCAATAGTTTTGCCGGTATCGGGGCCCCGTGTGAACAACTGGGTTCCGCTTTCCAGCACATTGTCGGTGGCATATCGCTGCAACGCGCCGATCGTCACCGGCTTGTGTTCGTCGCAATTGCGCACGCAGGACTGTTCACACAGCATTTCGGTTGGACATACGCGGGCGCAGATCGCGCCAAAAATGTTCTCCTCAAGAATTGTGCGGGCCGATCCCCTGACATTGCCGGTCGAAATCTTGTGAATGAACGAGGGAATGTCGATGCCGGTGGGGCAGGCTTCGATACACGGCGCGTCATGACAGAAATAACACCGGTCCGCCTCCACCGCGGCTTGGCGGCGGTCGAGGGGGGGATGCATATCGGCGAAATTCTCGGCATATTGCTCGGGGCTCAGCCGGTTCGTCCTGATTTCGGCGGCTTTTTGTTGCGGGTCTGACATTTCTTATTTTCTCCGCCGTGGGTGGTTACGCGTTTTATATTCGCATAGACTCAGGCCTGCCGGGTTCTCACACCTGCCCGGCGCCCGGCCAGTTTCCGAAACTATGCCCAATTTTGACCGGATAGTCAAAATTTTGATGATTGGGACATAATCGCCATCGCCACCGGGGTTGCAATGAGTGAGAACTTGCTGCAAAGGGTAATCCGAGCCTAAATGGAATGTCGGGCATGGCCGACAAGCGGTGTTGGGCATATTGCTTCATTTTATTGGTACAGGAATGTGAGTATGAGCCAAACCGGCAGGCAAACACAAAATCACCGCTCGCGCCCGACGCGTATCCAGGAGCAGAATCAGGCCCGCATTCTGGAGGCCGCCGAGGAAATTTTCGCCATGCATGGCTATTCCGGGGCGGTGATCGAACGGATCGCCGAGCGGGCCGGGATTTCAAAGCCCAACCTGCTTTACTATTTCGAATCGAAAAAGAGTTTGTATCTCAAGGTCCTGGAGCACACGGTCAACATGTGGATGGTGCCGTTGCAAGCGCTCGATGAGGCCGAAGAGCCCGCGGTGGCGTTCGAACGCTATATCCGTATCAAGATCGATTACTCGCGCTCCCGGCCCTTTGCGTCAAAGGTCTGGGCCAACGAGCTGATCAGCGGCGCGCCCCATATCGGACCTTATCTGCAACGCCGGCTAAAGCCGCTCGTCGATGACAAGGTGCGGGCCATAAGGCGGTGGATCGACCAGGGCAAGATGGACCCGATCGACCCCTATCATTTGTTCATTCTGATCTGGGCCGCGACCCAGACCTATGCCGATTTCGGCGAGCAAGCCGCCCTCGTGACGGGCAAGAAACGGCTGACCAGGCGGGATTTCGATCAGGCCGCGGATACCATCGTCTCGGTCATTCTAAAAGGAGCCGGCATGAAATAGCCGGGATGGGGCGGGAAAGATGGGCAACGTGGCCGCGCCCGGAACCCGTTATTTCTTGGCGGCGCCGGGTGATTGATGGCTTAGGACGCCAGTTCCGGGTGCCCGGTGAAAATATGGGCCGGCAACCGGTCCCCGGTTTTCGGATGACGGATGGTGCGCTTGAGCACGTAGTCGAACAGCAGCGGATTGTAGCCGTAAATCTCGTTCAGCGCCGCGCGCTCGGTTTCGGTAATCATGCCCAGATTGACAAAATCCCGGGTATGAATGACGAAATTTACCGCGGGGACCGGGTAATCGCTGGCGTTGACGAGCCGATGATGAAGATCCTTGCGCTCCATGATGGTCAGCAAGGGTTTGCCCAAGCGGTTGAACATCGTGATCGCCGAGATTTCGCCAAACAGCAGGCCGTCATGGCGCTTGTCGCCCATGAGCCGCAGGAACAGATCGAAGCTTGTTGCGGTGTGGCCGGGATTGTCCAGATCCTCATTCTCGCCCAGGCTCGCCAGGTGCGCCATGATTACCCGGATCCCGAGGTCCAGGGGGCGGCGGAACCGCAGGGGGTTCCCCAGCGCCTGGTCTTCCGCCGCCTCGACCGCCTGCTCTTCACCGACATGGGTAAGCAGAATCATGTCGTACTTTTTCATCAGGCGGTAAAAGGCGTCGTTTCGCGGGTCGGCGGCGTCGATGCCCTGGGCGTTGGGCAGCCATTTGACGATGCGCGCGCCTTTCCGGGCCCATTTCTCAAGCTCCTCAAGGGCGTCGGGCCGATAGGGATGGACCGAGATGGTGGGAATGAACAGATCGGGATAGCGTTCCGCCAGCCGGAACACATATTCGTTCGGGGTATGGAACTCGCTCTTGGCGTGGTTGATCGCCCCGTCCCGGTCGTAATAGTGGTCAAACGCCAGGATATGGTGCCTGCCGTGGCCGTCGATGGCCCGGATAAGACGGACCAGCCGTTCGAGATATTGGGCATCGGCGTCGTTCCGGCCCTTGATCCCGGCGGCGCTGAAATAGACCAGCGCCTTGGCGCGATCGACCGGATGGGCCCAGGAAAACATGCGCGGATTGACCCATGCGCCGCTGTCACTGGTGTCCAACCCGATCATGTGGGTGTGATAATCGCGCAATTCGCCGGGCGCTACGTCGGCGAATGCCTGCTCAACTAGTCGCCTGGCCTCGCCGCCAAGACCGGCCGGGGCCTCTTCGGGCTGATGCGTGAAGGCGCCGCCGACCCGGTCAATGCCATGATGGCAAGAGGCGACGGCGATGCCGACGGCCGCCACCACGCCTAGCAGAATGCGTGTTCTTCTTGCCACATTTAATGCCCCCGGTCATTTTTGCCGAAGCGGCCTAGGTTGGTTCGCTGGATGGCTCAAATTCGTCCTGAGGGGGCTCTTCGACAACGGGCGTCTGTTGGTCCTGCCCGGTCGCGGTTTGCACTTCTTGCGATTTTGCTTCCGCCTGTTGCTTCTTGGCCGCTTTGGCGACTGCGGCATCCAGTTCCAACTGCTTGCACAAACCCAATGTAACCGGGTCTTGTGGTTTGATATTCGAGGAATTCCAGTGGGTGCGATCCCGCACGGCGGTAATCGTCGGCTTTGTCGTGCCGACCAGTCTGGCGATTTGCGGATCGGTTAGCTCAGGGTGATAGCGCAGCAACCAGGCGATGGCGTTGGGGCGGTCCTGGCGCCTTGAGACCGGCGTGTACCGTGCGCCCCTGGAGCGCGCCAGTGGCGCCGGGCCCTCTTTAACGATGATCTGCAGTTTGGCGTTGCTGTCCCTGGAGCAGCGCTCGATTTCCTCCCAAGTCAACTGGTCAGCCGAGACCGGGTCCATGCCGACGATCCCTTGCGCCGCTTCGCCGTCGGCTATTCCCTGGACTTCCAGGGCGTGAAAACCGCAAAAATCGCCAATCTGCTTGAATGTAAGCGCCGTATTTTCGATCAGCCACACGGCCGTCGCCTTGGGCATAATTGGTAGCGACATTACTGCTCCTTTATTTTGTTACCGCGTGTCGGCCTTGGGACAATCGTCGGCGGACATCTTGCTCCCCTCGATTTTAATACCAACCGAGAGTCAGGTAAACGGGCTCGCCGCACATAGGTACCATCATTGGTCCTCGACCGTGAGAACAATCTTTCCAATATGTTCAGACGATTCGATGCGCTTATGGGCCTGTGCGGCCTGCGCCAGCGGAAAAGTCGAATCGATAATCGGCGAAATTCGTCCCGACTCGATCAGTGGCCAGACGGTTTCAAGCAAGGCCTGGGCTATCGCCGCTTTTTCCCGCACCGGCCGCGCGCGCAGCGTCGAGCCGGTCAAGGTCAGGCGCTTGAACATGACTTTGCGGAAATCCACCTCGGCGACCGAGCCTTCCAGGAAGGCGATGTTGACCAGCCGACCATCGAACGCCAGACAATCGATGTTGCGCTGAAAATAGGCGCCGCCGACCATATCCAGGATCACGTCGACGCCGGCCCCGGCGGTTTGTTCCTTGATTGCGGCGACGAAATCCTGCTCCTTGTAATTTATCGCCAGCCTGGCGCCCAGCTTCTCGCAAGCCTGGCATTTTTCAGCCGAGCCCGCGGTCGCATAGACCTGCGCGCCCAGGGCCTGGGCCATCATGATTGCGCTCGTTCCAATGCCGGACGAGCCGCCGTGGACCAGAAGCGTTTCACCGGGTTGGAGCTGCCCGCGTCCAAACACATTGTTCCAAACGGTGAAAAAGGTTTCCGGCAGGGCCGCTGCTTGCACCATCGACAGCCCCTTTGGCGCCGGCAGGGCCTGGAGCGCGGGCGCGACGCAATAGCTGGCGTATCCCCCGCCAGCCACCAGGGCGCACACGGCGTCGCCGGTTCGCCATTGGCCGCTCCCGGGGCCAACCGCAACGACCTCTCCCGCAACCTCGAGGCCCGGCGTATCCGGCGCTCCGGGGGGCGGCGGATAGAATCCCTGGCGCTGGAAGACGTCCGGCCGGTTGACCCCAGCCGCGGATACCTTGATCAGGATTTCACCTTCGCCCGGCGCGGGAACCGGTAATTCGACCGGATGCAGGACGTCCGCTGTACCGAATTCGGAAATTTTGACGGCCATCATCGTCTTGGGCAAAAAATCAATCATTCTCCAAGCCTCTTTGGGGCAACGTTGTGTAACGAATCGCGAACAGACATAGTATCCTTTTTGTCAATGAAATGGAGGCGAGAACCATGGGTGACGACAATTTTGAACCGGCCGCGCCATTCACGCTCAAAATGCTTGCCGGGGAAAGCCTCGACGCGCTGTCAATTGACGATCTGGAACAGCGTGTTGTGGCGCTTGAGGCTGAAATTGCCAGAGTCCGGATCGCCATCGAAGCCAAGCGCAAAAGCCGCTTCGTCGCAGAGGATTTTTTCAAGACGAAGCAGTGAAATTACGGGATGTAACCATTTTTTAAGACCTTGCGAATAGTCTGTTAGGCGTAGTTCCTCGTGGAGTTGAAGTGGTTGCTCCTTGCTCCACGAATGATTTGACGCCTCCTGTCAACTTGAAGCCGCTGCCCGCGGCTTCCTTTTTTGTCTTTTTTCCTAAAAGCAAGCTTGACGTTCTGTTTTCGGGCCTCGGTGCTTGTGCGCCGCCCGCCCGCCTATGTATCATTTGCTGTTGTCAGAGCACTTTCAGCTTTTATGGAATCATTTGACCGGCGAGAGCACCAATATCGAGTCCTTTGTCTCGGTGACCTATCGCGAAACCGTCGCCATGATCGAGGAAATGACGGATTACCTGGTGCGCCGGGCGGAGCGGGACCGACAGACATTGCCGGACTCCGCCTCGGCGGCGTTTGCCGGTGAGAGTATTCGGCTGACGACGCGGCTGGTGCAGGTGATGGCCTGGCTTCTCAACCAGCGCGCGGTCCAGGCCAACGAGATATCGACCGAACAGGCTCGCCGGCCGCGCCGCCGCCTCGGCAACATCAGTGTTTGCCTTGGGCGGCCATGCACTGGCGCGGAATTGCTCCCGTTCGAGCTTCAGGACATGCTGGACCGCAGCGAGGACCTGTTTCTCCGCGTCCTGAGACTCGACAGGTTGCTGCTGGCGGCTCCCGGGGAAAATCCTGTTCACGACCTGATACGGGATCTGAACAGCGGAATTTCCAAGCCGAAACCTGAAGGCGGGGGCTCTTAAGGCGAATGTTGCCGCGAGCGATGGATCAGGGCGATCGGTTGAACGACTAAAGACCGAAATCCTTGAACCGCTTCTTGAACCGGGCGACCGAGCCGCCGGCGTCTACAAGACGCTGGGCGCCCCCGGTCCAGGCCGGGTGACTCTTGGGATCAACGTCAAGGGTCATAACATCGCCTTCCTTGCCCCAGGTCGAGCGCGTCTCGAATTTGGTCCCGTCGGTCATCTCCACGGTGATCGTGTGATAATCGGGGTGTATTTCTTTTCTCATGGTGCGGCTCCGAAAATATGAGCGGGATATATACGCAGTAGCCTCCCGAAATACAAGCCCGCATGAACAGGTTTCGCGCCGCCCTGTCCCTCTGGCTTGTTGCCGATGGCGGCACCTGATATAGGAAGAGCCGCAGGCTGGATTTTGGGAACATTTCGGCGGAAACAGAAAGGAATCGCGGTAAGTGGCGGGTTTCAGAAAAAAGTCGACCAGTGGTGAACCGCACGACCTTGGTCGCCTTGGGGATCTGGCGCGATACTTGCGCCCTTATCGCCTTGTCGTCGCGGGCGCGCTCGCGGCTCTGGTGCTTGCCGCATCCGCCACATTGGGGATTGGCCTGGCGCTTCGTCGCATCGTCGATATGGGTTTTTCGCCGGAAAACGCGGCCTTTATTGACGTTTATTTCGCTGCCCTGTTGTTGGTTGCGACGGCGCTGGCGGTGGCCACATTCGGTCGGTTCTATCTGGTTTCGTGGCTGGGCGAGCGGGTGGTCGCCGATATCCGCAACGCCATCTACAAGCATGTGATCGGTCTGAGCCCCGCTTTTTTCGAGATCACCAAGACCGGCGAAATCACCTCCCGGCTGACGGCCGACACCACACTGATTCAAACCATTGTCGGGTCCAGCGCCTCGATCGCTCTGCGCAATTTCCTGCTGCTGCTGGGCGGCACCGTTCTGCTCACGATTTCCAGTCCCAAACTGACGGCCGTGGTGCTGGGGGTGGTGCCGCTTGTCGTGCTGCCAATCGTGTTTTTCGGGCGCAAGGTTCGTCAGCTCTCGCGCAATTCCCAGGATCGGGTCGCGGATCTTTCGGCCCGGGCGGGGGAAACCCTGGCCGCGGTGCAGACCGTTCAGGCCTTTAGCCAGGAGACGTTGGAAACCAGGACCTTCGGCCGGGCGGTGGCTGAGGCGTTCACGACCGCCATCCGCCGCACCCGGGCCCGGGCCTGGCTGACGGCCATTGTGATTTTCATGGTTTTTGGGGCCGTGGACCTGGTGCTGTGGATCGGCGCCAAGGATGTCGTTGTTGGCAAGATGAGCGGCGGCGAACTTGCGGCCTTCGTGTTCTACGCAATAATTGTGGCCGGGGCTTTCGGGGCGCTAAGCGAAGTTTATGGTGACTTACAGCGCGCCGCCGGAGCCATGGGGCGCATTCTGGAATTGCTGGAAACCAGGCCGGAAATTCAGGCGCCAGACAACCCGATACCGCTGCCGGAGCCGGCGAGGGGCGCGGTGACATTTGAGAACGTGGCTTTTTCCTACCCCACGCGGCCGGGCGAGGCGACTTTGACCGGCTTCTCCCTGCATGCTGAACCGGGCGAGACGATTGCCCTGGTTGGCCCATCGGGGGCCGGCAAGTCGACGGTGCTCCAGCTTCTGCTGCGGTTCTACGACCCGCGGGACGGGCGAATCACGATCGACGGCGTCGAAATTGAAAAGGCGGAACCAATCGAGGTTCGCAGGCGCCTCGGCCTGGTCCCGCAAGATACCGTCATCTTCGCGGCTTCGGCCATGGACAATATTCGTTACGGCCGCCCCGATGCCAGCGACCAGGAGGTTGTCGCCGCCGCCGAGGCCGCGGACGCAGCGGAATTCCTGTCGAGGTTGCCGGATGGTTTTCAAACCTTCCTCGGTGAACGCGGGGTGCTGCTGTCGGGCGGACAACGGCAACGGATCGCGATCGCCCGCGCCATACTTCGTAATCCACCGATCCTGCTGCTGGACGAAGCAACCAGTGCCCTCGATGCGGAAAGCGAGCGTCAGGTCCAAAGCGCCCTGGAGCGGTTGATGGAGAATCGCACCACGCTGGTCATCGCCCACCGCCTGGCGACTGTTGTCGAGGCCGATCGCATCATCGTGCTCGACGGGGGCCGGGTGGTTGCGACGGGGCGCCATGAAGAACTGATCCGGCAAGGCGGGCTTTATGCGCGCCTGGCGGAATTGCAGTTCGGAAGGAATAACGCGCGACCCGAAAGGGAGCCGCGTCCGGTCCGCGCTGCGCCGTAACAGCTTATCTTTCCGTCAGCTTGAATTCGATCCGCCGGTTGCGCCGGTTGGCCTCTTCGGTGCCGCCCAACGCAATCGGCTGATGTTCGCCAAAGCCGGTCGCGGCCAGGCGATTGCCGGGAATGCCCTGGGCGGCCAGGTAATGAACGACCGCAAGGGCGCGGCTTGCCGATAATTCCCAGTTAGACAGGAAACGCACGGTGTTGATCGGCACCCGGTCCGTATGGCCATCGACCCGCAACACCCAGGCACGGTCCCGTGGGATGCGACTGGCGATGTCCATCAGGGTTCCGGCGAGCTTGCGAAGCTCGGCCTTGCCTTCCTCGCCAAGCTCGGCCGAGCCGGACCGGAACAGCAATTCGGACTGGAACACGAAGCGGTCACCCACCACCTTGATGTCGGGATGGGCGCCGATTGCCTTGCGCAGGGCGCCGAAGAATTCGGAGCGGTAACCGGCCAGTTCATGAACCTTCGCCGCCAGAGCGACATTGAGGCGACTTCCGAGATCCTTGATGATCGCCTGCTGTTCGCGGTCTTTTTGTTCCGACTTTTCCAATGTCGCTTCGAGCGCCGCCAACTGCCGCCGCAACGCCGCCAATTGCTGATTGAGCAACGCCTCTTGCCGGCTCGCCTGTTCGCCAACCCGTTTGGCCCGGGATTCGGCCGATGCCAGCGCGCCCGTCAATTCCTCAACTCTTGCTGAAAGATCGTCGCGGGTTAAATTGGCGCTTTGTAGCGACGCCGACAGTTGCGCCACGTTGATCCGCAGCTCGGCATTGGCCTGCTGTTCCATCGACAGCAACTCGGCGAATTCCGAAACCTGCCGGTTCAGTTTCTCAAGCGCCTCGTCGCGCCCCGATAAGGCGCGGCTCAGAAAAAACTGTGCGATCGCGAAGAACGACAGAAGGAATATGAAAACCAGCAGCAAGGTCGACAGGGCGTCAACAAAGCCGGGCCAGATATCGGTGTTTCGCCTGTTTCGGTTGCGAGCCAGGGCCATGGTCGGCTACCGTCCTTCCCCCATCACGGCCGCAAGCGTGCGTGACAGAAGTTTGATTTCCGATCGCAATTCGTCGACCAGCATGGTCCGGCCCTGGGAGATCTCCGCCAGCATCCGGGCCAGATGAACATCGAGATTGCGCAGATGCTCCTTGCTGGCGTCGTCGAGCGCTGATTTCTCCTGGGCCTGGCCCAGTTGATCCAGTGTCTGGCCGATGCGCGTGAGAACCGGACTGACCTCTTTCTGGCCCTCGGCGAGCCTTGCCATGAGATCCTGCTCGGCGCGCATGTGATCGGCAAGCGCCGCGATCTTTTCGCTCAGGCTCAACAGGGCGGTGTTGCCGGCGGTTCTGCTTTCCTCGGAGCGTGAAAAAGTTCGCTCCAGCTTATCCAGGCTGTCCGCCGTTTGCTCCAGCAGAGCATGCATATAGGCGGGGACTGATTGCTCCCCTTCGGCCACGATGCCGGCGCTTCCCAATCTTGTCTGCCCGGACAGCCAGTCTTCAAGATCGTTGTAAAAGCGGTTCTGGGCCTGACCTGCCTGAAGGTCGAGGAAGCCGACGATGAGCGAGCCCGCCAACCCGAACAGGGAGGAACTGAACGCCGTCGCCATGCCGCCAAGCGGCGCGCCGAGGCCGCGCTTGAGATCCTCGAACATGAGCGACAGATCGGTGCTTTGCGTCGACAGTCCCTTGATCGTGTCGCCAACCGACCCGATGGTCACGAGCAGGCCCCAGAAGGTTCCCAATAGTCCGAGGAAAATCAGCAACCCGACCAAATAGCGGGATATCTCCCGGGCCTCGTCGAGCCGGGCCGCGATGCCGTCCAGTAAAGTCCGCATCGCCAGCGTCGACAGGGAAAACGACCCTTGTTTTTCGCTCAGCATCTTCGCCATGGGCGCAAGCAGCCTGGGGTCCGTTGAAATCGACACCGCCGCCTCCTCGCGCTGGAAATTCTCGATCCAGTCAAGCTCCGGATTGAGCCGGAAAACCTGGCGAAAGGCATAAAGGATGCCAATGAAAAGAACTCCAAGGATCAGGCCATTGAGCGCCGGATTGGCCATGAACGATCGTTCCAGCGTCGCCACCGGCAGAAGCGCCAGAATCACCACGACAATGATGACGAGAAAGGCGGTCATTCGGGACAGGTAAGTGCGAGGCCTGGTCATCTTGGTCACTTCTCAATTGTCAGGGTACGTAAAACAGAATATCGACCCGGTCGGGCGAATCGCTGTCGGGGGCCGATCCTTCGGGGTGCAGATCGATCCGAAGGGCATCGATATTCAATTCGACAAGATAGCCCCGAACCGACAGAGCCCGCTTGAGCGCCAGCCGCCGGTTTTCACTCGACGGCCGGTCCGGTTGGCCGGCATAGGCATGAACCGCAAGGCGAACCGGGTTGTTCACCAATTGTTGGGCCAGTGCCGTCAGTTCTTCCGCCGCTTCGAAAGTCAGCGCCGGACTGTCCGTATCGAACAAAAGCCGCACTCGTCGATCCTTGAAGCTTGCGAACGGGGGGGAGGCGGCCGGAGGATTTAATGGCGCGGCGGCGTTGGGCGACGGGACGGCCAGATCGTCGGGAACAATCGGCGGCGGCAGATTATCGGCCCGTGTGTCGGGCAGAGGCGGCGGCACCGGCACCGGCCGCGCCTTGACTGACGGGGCCTGGGGCGTGGTCGCGAGTTCGGGCAGGTCAGTCGCGGCCTTGGGTGCGGTCTCTTTTTTTTGCGGCGCCGGCGCGTCGTCGCGGCGCAGGCTGTCCAGAATGTCGAGATTTACCTCGACGTCTGATTCTGGGCCGGATGCCGGCGCCTGGTCCGGTGGCGATGCATCGGTCGCTGTTTGGGCGAGCGCGACCCAGGTCGCTGCAAAAACAAAAACGAACAAGAGCGCCAATAAGGTCGCAAAGCGAAATATCGGCCTAAAGCGAAACATAGGCCTGTGGCGGATTGCAGGCATGTTGCCTCTGTGCCCCATGATTACCCCTTTAAACGCGGCCCGGTTGCGGCCATTATTCGACCTTGTTGCAGTTGGGCCGCACAAACCGGGGACGATAACTTAGAGCACTTTCATCTCTTATGGAATCATTTGATGGACGGGAGCGGTTCGTCCGGCAAAAAATCGCACTTCTGACCAGATTATTCCATGCCGGAGTTGCGGTGGCGAAGCCCGAGCATTGCTTGCCGCCGCATCTGCCTCCGCCGCCCGTGGGACGGATCGTGGTGATCGGCGCCGGCAAGGCCGCCGCCGCGATGGCTCGCGTGGTTGATCGTCACTATCGCCATGAGGCTGTGTCGGGCTGTGTGGTTACGGCGCGGGGTTACGGCCATGGTCCGGGCGCCGGCCCGCCGAGAATAGACCCGTCGAGAATAGAGGTGCTTGAGGCACGCCATCCCCTGCCCGACGATCAGGGCGCCGCCGCCGCACGGCGCATCATGGCGCAGGTTGCCGGACTCTCGGCCGATGACCTGGTGATATGCCTGATCTCGGGCGGCGGCTCGGCGCTGCTGACGCTTCCCGCGCCCGGCATTAGTTTGGAGGACAAGATTGCGGTCACCGCCACGATGCTGAATGCCGGTGCGCCGATTTCCCAAATCAACTGTGTGCGCAAGCATCTTTCCGGCATCAAGGGGGGACGGCTGGCGCTGGCCTGTCGGCCGGCGCGTCTGGTGACGCTGATCGTCTCGGACGTTCCCGGCGACGACCCCGCCGATGTGGCGTCCGGGCCGACCGTGGCCGATCCGTCGACCCTGGCCCAGGCCCGCCGGGCGCTGTCGAAATATGTGGCGGCCCCGCCAGTGGGCGTCGTGCGGCATTTTGGGCTTGAGGAGGCCGAGACCCCAAAGCCGGGGGATGTTGACCTCCAACATGCTCGGGCCAGGATTATTGTTCGGGCCGATGATGCGCTGGCTTGCGTGGCCCGGGAGGTGGAAGCCGCCGGGTACAGCCCGATTTTGCTGGGCGGGGATCTGGAAGGCGAGGCGGCGATGATCGCCAGTGAACATGGGGCGCTCGCGTTGGACTACGCCGGCCGCCCCGGGCGATGGGCGCTTATTTCGGGCGGCGAGCTAACGGTTTCGCTGGGCGGCGCCACGGGGCGCGGGGGGCCGAACACGGAATATCTGGTAGCGCTTGCGAGAGCACTGGACGGGCATCCGGGCACCTGGGCGATCGCGGGGGACACCGATGGGGCGGACGGCTCTCAGGATTGCGCCGGCGCCATCATCGGCCCCGACAGCCTGGCGCGGGCCAAGGCGCTGGGTCTGGATGCCGGCCGGGTGCTCGCGGAGCACGACGCTTATGGTTTCTTCAGCCGCCTGGGTGATCTGCTGGTGACGGGACCGACCCGCACCAATGTCAACGACTTGCGCGTCATATTGATCGACGGGATCTGATCACATCAGTCCCTCGCCACTTTTCATGTAGGACATATGCTCGCGTAATTGTTTAAGGCCGCCTTCGTCTTCTCCCCATGAAATCGTGCCGTCGCCGTTGGCATCTCTCCCATTCACGATATTTCCGAGCAAAGCCCGGATTTCAGTGGCGATCGCATAGGCGGTTACGGCATCGGGCGTTTCGCCGACCCTTCGCCCAAGATTAATGATCCGTCGACACCACGACACAACATTGTCGGCGCTGGCCTCGACATGTTTGGCATGTGTGAGCACGTTGCGGGATGCATCCGCGGATTTGGCGGCCAGTTTGATATGGGCGATGGTCGCGGCCGATGCGCGCAGCACGCCAAAACCCTTTCCTGGCCCTGAACCTTCGACCCGCGGGTCGATCGCGTGAAGCACATGCCTGGTGTGCAGCTTGATGGCGGCGATGTCCTCCGGCCCCGCGATTGCGAAACCGGCGTGCCGTAACGCGATTTGAGCCTCCTGTTCCGCTGCGGACAATAAGCCGGTTCGGTCCGGGGTCGCCTGCCATGCGTCCATGACGTGACCGATGTGCTGGTGGGCCTCGTTGGCCTCGGTGGCGCTCAAAGCATGGGGGAACGCGAGAAAGCACAAAACGATGACGCCTGGAACCGCAAGCTTCCTGGAGAAAACTGTAACAGGGGCGATCTGTTGCATGGTGCGAACTCTCTGCATCAGTTCATGGCGCCCTATCATAACCCGGTTTCAATGTCCGGCGCTATTCGCCGAGAAGATGCAGATCGACCGTGCGGGAATGGGGGGCCGCCCGATGTTCGAACAGATAGATCGCCTGCCATGTGCCCAGGTGCAACCGGCCGTTCCTCAGCGGGACGGCGAGCTGGGTCTGGGTCAGCGCGCAACGAATGTGGGCCGGCATGTCGTCCGGCCCCTCCAAGCTGTGTCGATACAATTCGACTCCTTCGGGCACGAGCTTTTTGAAAAAGCACTGCAAATCGTGCAGAACGTCCGGGTCGGCATTCTCCTGAACAAGAAGGGATGCCGAAGTGTGGCGAATGAACAGGGTCAACAGGCCGTCGCCGATGGTCTGATCGGCGATCCAGCGTTCGACTGCGGGCGTGACATCAACGAAGCCCTGTCCCGATGTTTCGAAGGAAATGCTGCCAATCGCCTGTTTCATCGTGTCCGTCGTTCACCTGGCCTTCTTGACAATATAGGACTTATTTTCCCCCCGGCCTCATCGGCCCGTGGGCGTCCGTGTCCGGACACGGACGGGGCGGTAATGTTTTCCTTGGCGGGGTGTATCATGCGTGCATATTGGCTATCGTTCTCAAGTGAGGGCAATCCCGTAGCCCGTATGGATGGTCATGCGGCATCGGCGTGTTTATGAGTAAACGACTAGATCACTGTATGTTTTGCGTGAATGCAGCCATACGACAACAAATAAAATAAGGGCGCGCCGCCTGTGACTCCTTGATTTATGGGAAACCCGGCTGTGCTCATTCTTAAATTGGATAGGCTTAAATGCGGTGGGCCGTCAACTTCGGGATTCGCTGTTTTCCAGAACTCAAAGTAGTTCAGTCCTAGTCGTGGCTCTTCTTGAGATTGTTGATTGGTTTCTATCCAGGCTTTTCAAACCGTCATCTGGCGCTTGTGAAGCGTCGCCAGTGTCTTCACAAAAAGTTGAAGGCGGATTTAACAAGTCCACCGCCAATTTTAGTTGCGAGTCATTAGGTAGAAAAAACTCCGCAAATCTATAGAAAAAAGAAACATTACGGCCAAAAAAGTGACAGTAGCGAGATTGTAACGATTTATAGACGCCCATTAGTTATCTATATGATCATAAATGGTGTTCCATGCCGCCGCTATACGATGATCAATAGGGGATTAGACCTTTGTGACGTCAGGGAGGCAACGGTCGTTAATTAAGTCGCGTATGTTAAAAATTGTTAGGATGGTACGTAATTAAGACTATTTCCTGCTGGGCTAAAGTGCTATAGTGTGGCTCTCGATTATCCTAATCGCGGCAGGGTAATGATGAGGATGGACGACGAAGATTAAAGCAGGGGGCAAAAGGATACGATGAAGATACTTACCGCGGACGACCATTCAACGGTTCGGATTGGACTGCGCTACATACTTAAGCAACTGGGTGACGACGTCACGACGGTTGAGGCTTGCAATTTCGAGGAAGTTCTTGATGTGGTCGAGCAGGACGACGATCTCGATCTCATCGTGATCGACCTGCTTATGCCGGGTATGGATTGGGCGCGCGGACTGCGGGCGCTCCATGCGATCGCGCCGAACATTCCGATCGTGGTCTTTTCCATGATTAGGAACAGAGGCGACATTCTGCGCGCCATTGATCTTGGCGCTGTTGGATTTGTCGCCAAGACCGCATCGGGCGATGAGATCATTCGGGCGGTAAAATCGGTGACCGAGGGCGAGATTTACTTGCCGCGCGAATTGCTTTCCAAGCCCCAAACCCCCGCTGAGATGTCGCCCGGCCTTCCGATCGAAGGCGATCTGCCGTCGGCGGATGCGATCCGGTCGCTTACCAAGCGCCAGCGCGAGGTGCTCAAACTGTTGCGCCAAGGCAAGTCCAATGCCGAGATCGCGTCTATCCTGGGACGCTCCGAACACACGGTTCGGATCCACGTTTCAGCAATTTTGAAGGCGTTGGAAGTGCCGAACCGGACGATGGCCGCGTTGATCGCCAAGGAGTGCGCGCCCGGATTTTTCGAATAGACCGTTGACCCGGGGAACAGAAATCCGCTGACCTGGCGACTGCGTGGCGGAGTTCGAGCCGTCGCGCGGTGGGCGTTAACATTTTGTTTCTCATCCCTCTGCAAGAATGAAACCGAACTGGTGTCCGCCGGGTCGCGTGATGGCCTTGCCGGCGGCCCGGCAATTATGAATTCGGACATCGGGAGCGGGAACGCAGGCTGTGATGGAACAACGGGAACGGGCCGTGGGGCGGGTCATCGCGATTGCTGGGTCGAGCGTCACTTGCTCTATTGGCGCCTATGTTGACCACGACCCCGCCGACGGCGGGACCGACGCGGCGATCCGGATCGGGTCGTTGGTCAAGGCGGAGATGCCCGGGTCGACGGTGTTTGGTCTGGTCAGCGCCCTGCGCATTGAAAACGTCGACGCCCGACCTTCTTCCGCCGGATCTTCTTCCAACGAGAAACTTCCTTCATCCGACGAGACATATATTGCCGAGATTGACCTGTACGGACAGGTTGTCTCAGGCCATGAGAGCGATGGTCCCGGTCGATTCGAGCGCGGCGTGTCGACCTATCCCGCCCTCGGCCAGCCGATCTTTGCGACCACCAGTGACGACCTTCGGCTGGTGTATGCGCGCCCGGCCGATAGCAGCATTCGCGTCGGAACCGTGCTTCAGGGACAGGATCTGCCGGCCTATCTGGTAACCGACGATCTGCTCGGTAAACATTTCGCTGTGCTTGGCACCACGGGGGGCGGCAAAAGCTGTGCGGTCACGCTGGTCCTGCGGGCGGTGCTTGATGCCCATCCCAAGGGGCATATTGTGGTGCTTGATCCCCATGACGAATATTCCGGCTGTTTCGCCGACGCCGCCGAATGCCTCAATCTGAACAATATCAATCTCCCCTACTGGCTTCTCAATTTCGAGGAAACCGCCGCCGTACTCGCCAGCAATGAAGGGCGGGACCGGGAAATAGAGGCCGATATCTTGCGGCCGGCGCTTCTGGCGGCGCGAAAAAGCGGCACTGTTCAGGGGCGGAAATTCCTCAATGTCACGGTGGACACTCCGGTTCCTTATCGGCTAACCGAACTTATTCGTCATCTTGACCAGGCCATGGGCAGGTTGAACAAGCCCGACGATTCCCGCCCCTATCTCCGGCTGAAGGCGCGCCTCGAAACGCTGACTTCCGACAAGCGCTTTTCGTTCATGTTTGGCAGCCCGCGGGTGCAGGATTCCATGGTCGAAGTCATGGCGCGCCTGTTGCGCATTCCGAACGTCGACAAGCCCATGACGATCATCGACCTGTCGGGCATCCCGGCGGATATCGTCGACGTTGTCGTGTCGCTGCTGTGCCGGCTTATTTTCGATTTCTCGGTATGGAGCGAACAGCCCGAGAGACACCCGCTGCTTCTCGTGTGCGAAGAGGCCCACCGTTACATCCCCGCCGACGATGTGCAATCCTTCGAGCCGACCCGAAAGGCGATCGCGCGCATTGCCAAGGAGGGACGTAAATACGGGGTGTCCCTGGGGCTGGTGACGCAGCGCCCCTCGGAAATTTCGACCGGCGTTTTGTCCCAGTGCAATACCATCATCGCCATGCGCATGAGTAACGAACAGGACCAGGAGTTCGTGCGGCGCACGCTCCCGGAGAATGCGCTTGGTTTGCTCAATGCCCTGCCGTCGCTCCAAACCCGGGAGGCCATTGCGATTGGCGAAGGGGCGCCGATTCCGGTGCGTTTCCGCTTCGATAATCTGCCGGTCGCTCGCCAGCCGCGAGGCTCCCAGGTCAAATTCTCCTCTGCCTGGCGCAGCGAGGACGCCCTCGTCGGCGTCACCGCCCGCACCGTCGACCGCTGGCGGCGGCACAAGCGCTAAGCGGCAAACCCATTTGTCGCGGAAAAAACGCGCTGGATTTCGTGCTAAGCTGGTCCGTTAACAACGATCGAATTGAGAATCATGACGCCTGGCGCCATCGACATCGCCCAAACGCCGCATTTGACCATCGGCGCCCTTTCCAAGGCAACCGGCTGCATTGTCGAGACCATTCGATATTACGAACGGATTGGACTGATGCCCGATCCACGGCCCTCCGGCACGGGACGTCGTCTGTACAAGCGCGATCATTTGAAACGCCTGACCTTCATCCGCCGGGCCCGGGAGCTGGGATTCAGCCTCCATGAGGTGCGCGTCCTGCTCGGCCTGGTGGATGGCGGCGATTACAGCTGCAGTGAGGTCCGGACGCTGGCCCTGGAACAACTCGCCAAGATCAGGGGGCGCATTGCCGATCTCGGCAAAATGGAACGGGTTCTTTCCGACATGGCGTCAAAATGCGAGGATCTCGAAATCCCCGAATGCCCGGTCATCGATGCCCTGTTCGAGGGCAGTGCATAACCCACTAACCCCGTTTTTTGTATCCGCGTTGGTTTCGTTGTTTGCGCAGTTCCTGTTTGGCGACAGAGGCGCGGTGCACCTCGTCCGGTCCGTCGGCGAGGCGCAGTGTCCGCGCGCCCGCCCAGGCTCCCGCCAAACCGAAATCGGGGCTGACGCCGGCGGCGCCATGGGTCTGAATGGCCCGATCAATCACCCGAAGCGCCATGTTCGGCGCCACCACCTTGATCATGGCGATCTCGGCCCGGGCTTCCTTGTTTCCGACCTTGTCCATCATGTCGGCGGCTTTCAGAACCAGCAGCCGCGCCTGATCGATTTCAGTCCGGGATTCGGCGATCGCCGCCATCACCACGCCTTGTTCGGCCAACGGCTTGCCGAATGCCACCCGTTCGTCGACCCGCTTACACATTGCCTCCAGAGACCGTTCGGCAAGGCCGATCAGACGCATGCAGTGATGTATGCGGCCAGGGCCCAAACGTCCCTGCGCAATTTCAAACCCTCGCCCCTCGCCAAGGAGGATATTGCTGGCAGGAACCCGAACATTGTCGAAATCGATCTCGGCGTGGCCATGCGGCGCATCGGAGAAGCCGAATACCGACAAGTTCCGGATTACCTTGACGCCGGGGGCCTCCATCGGCACCAAAATCATCGACTGCTGTCGGTGCCGGGGTCCGTCGGGGTCGGTTTTTCCCATGAAAATAAGGACTTTGCAGCGCGGGTCCATGGCGCCCGATGTCCACCACTTGCGTCCGTTAATCACATAGTGGTCGCCGTCTCTCCTGATGCTCGCTTCGATGTTGGTGGCGTCGGAAGAGGCCACCGCCGGCTCCGTCATTGCAAAACCGGACCGGATTTGGCCCGACAGAAGAGGCTTGAGCCAACTCTCTTTTTGCTCGTCGGTCCCGTAGCGCACCAGAACTTCCATATTGCCGGTGTCGGGCGCGGCGCAATTGAACGGCTCGGGCCCGATCTGCGATCGGCCCATGATCTCGGCCAACGGCGCATATTCCAGATTGTTAAGACCGGCGCCATATTCGCTGTCCGGCAGGAACAAATTCCAAAGTCCGTGCTGCCTGGCCTTGCTCTTCAGCTCCTCCATGATCGGCGGCACGGTCCATTTGGAGGGGGCGGCATTGAGCTGATCGCGAAAGATTTGCTCGCTCGGATAAACATAAACTGCCATGAACGCGGCGACCCGTTCCCGCAGCTCCTGAACTTTTTCCGAATAGCTGAAATCCAT
The DNA here is from genome assembly GCA_046756385.1 of Sphingomonadales bacterium. Classification (GTDB taxonomy): domain Bacteria; phylum Pseudomonadota; class Alphaproteobacteria; order CAZZKF01; family CAZZKF01; genus JBHHWG01. The sequence continues at coordinate 37,203 of JBHHWG010000007.1, forward strand.
GTCCCACTGCCCTTCAATGTGTCGGTTATAAGCCCATTTGCCGGGCCGCCAGGTCGCGCATTATCTCTTCCGAACCGCCGCCGATCGCGTAAACCCGAACCTCGCGGTAAATCCGCTCCACCTTGTGGCCGCGCACAAAACCGGCGCCGCCGAAAATCTGCATCGCCTCCCGGGCGCAGAATTCGAGCGTCATCGTGGCCTGGACCTTGAGCTGGCAGATCTCGGCCACCGGCGGCGTGCCGTCATGGACCCGGCGCGCGACGTTCATCAGAAAGGCGTCGGTGGCGTTCACCTGTCGCGCCATTTCCACGATCTTGTGCCGGATGACCTGATGGTCGGCCAGCCGTTTGCCGAAGGTCTTGCGCTCGCGCGCGTAGGATATCGCCTCGTCGAGGCACACCCGCGCCAAGGCTGCCGCCTGGGCCGCTAGGCCAATGCGCTCGCCGTTGAAGTTCGCCATGATCGCGGCGAAGCCCCCGTTCTCAAGGCCGATAAGGTTGGCCGCCGGCACCCGGCAGTCCTGAAAATACAGCGTCGCCGTGTCCGAGCACCACCAGCCCATTTTTTTAAGCGGGGTCCGGGCAAAGCCGTCGCGGTCGCGTTCGATCAACAGCAGAGAGATGCCGCCGATGCCGTCGCCACCGGTGCGAACCGCGACCGTGTAATAGTCGGCCCGCATTCCCGAGGTGATCAGGGTCTTGGCGCCATTGACCACATAATGCCCGCCGTCCTTGCGGGCGGTGGTCTTGAGATTGGCGACGTCGGACCCGGCCGACGGCTCGGTAATCGCCAGCGCGCTGATCTTTTCGCCGGCCAGAATTTCATGCAGAACCCGCGCCTTCAGCGCCTCGGACCCGAGCGCGGCGATTGGCGGTGCGCCGATGGTGTGGCTCATCAACCCGGCGGCCAGCCCGCCGCATCCCGTCCGCGCCAGTTCCTGGGACACGATGATGGAGTGGAAAATATCGGCGCCGTCGATGCCGCCATGGGCTTCAGGAAAACCAATGCCGAGCATGCCGATTTCGGCCGCCTTGCGGTAGAGCGCGCGGGGAAATTCCCCGGCCTCGTCCCATTCGTTGACGAAGGGGGCAATTTCCCTGTCGACAAAGCGGCGGATCGAATCCTGAAACGCCAGGTGAGCGGCCGAATAACCGTGGAGGGAGTGATCAGTCATTGGCCGCGTCAGCCGTATCGAGAGTCCAGGCGATGGCATCTCGCAGCACCGCCGCCGTTGCCCGGTCGAACGCGGCGATGGTCGAGGGCATATCAGTCCCCGAAGCTGTTTGGACCTCCTCGAAATTGCGCGCCCCGATCAGGGAAATCGGGGCCCTTCGAATGATTTTCGCATTGAGCCGCACGCGAACCGCCGGGACACCGTCCTGGCCCTGGACTTCCGCCTGAAAATCCCGGAGTTCGACCTTGAGGCTGTAATTGTACGGCAGGCCGGTAACCTCGGCGGTCACCGAACGAATTCTGCCGCTATTCTCGAAAGATTCGACGAGCAGCGAGCGCAGCATCCGGGGCGCCCGATCCACCCACCGGGCATCGGCGAAATATTGGACCTCGTTGGGCGACGGGCGCATGGCGATGCGATCGGAATCCAACGCCCCGGTCGATGTCGGGTCCTCGATGTAAAGCGCCCAGTCAACCGCTGACCCGCCGTCACCGGCCGATTTGGCCGGCGTCAGGTTGTACAGGCTCGCCGGCGGACCCGAATTGAAGAGATCGATTTGTGGTGAGCATCCGCCGGCCAGCAGGCCGGCCACGACAAGAACGCGCACAAATCGGGTGGGCGCCTTGGCGCGGTCGCAATTCCCTCGCCTAATCATTTTGCGTCATATTCCGGCTTTTTCCCTGAAAATATGAAATCCGACGGCGACCGCTCCAGTTGCTCCGCAATGCGGGAAATCACCGAAGCCATGCGCCGGGCTTCCTGAACGAACAGTGCGAGTTCGGGTAACGTGTTTGACGAAAAAGCGGCCAGCGCCTTGCCGTTGTCTTGCACCGCCCTGTCGAGGCTTTGGCTCAAGCTTCGGATTGACTGCGATGCCAGACGCAGATCAGCCACCAGCCCCTTTATGTCATGGTCGACGAGGCCGGTTGCCGAATTCGCCAATACGTTGACCGATCGCGCCGCGCCGCGCAGATCGGTCAGCGTTTCGTCGACATTATCGATGATATGCTGAATCCGCTCCATCCGATCGGCAAGGCCGCCGGAAATTTTCACGCTGTTTGCCAGAATATTTGCGATCGCGATGCGGTTGTCGTCATCAAAAAAGGCCGAGACCCGACCGGCCAGAATAATGGCCTGGTTGATCAGGTCCGGGGCGCCCGAGAAAAGCTCCTGAATCTGCGAGGGCACTGATTTTATGACCGGATATTGTTGCCCTCGCTCCGCGACAAGCTGTTCCGCCCCGGCCGTCCCGCCGGCGATTTGCACATAAGACAGCCCGGTAATGCCCTGATATTCCAGGGAAGCCACTGAATCGGCGCGCACCGGCGTATCGCCGGCGATCCGGATTGTGACGCGAACACGGCCCGGGTCGTCCGGATCCAGGGAAATTTTCCTCACCTGGCCGACATTGACGCCGCGAAAATTGACGTCGCCGCCAATGGAAAGCCCGGCGACCGATTCCTCGAAGTAGATATCGAACATCCTGAATTCGGTTTCGATATCGACCTTTGTGGCCCAGATGATGAATGCAAAGAGACTGGCGATCATGGTCAGCATGAACATACCGATCATGATGTGATGGGCCCTTGTTTCCATGGCTCGGTTCAGTTCCCTAATTAGCTAGCCAGCCGCCGCCAGCGCCGCGCGAGAGCGTGGGCCGTGGAAATATTCCTTTATCCACGGGTGGTTCTGCCGCAGCATTTCGTTCATGTCGCCAACAACCATAACACGCTTATCCGCCAATACCGCGATCCGGTCGCACACCGCATGCAAGGTGTCGAGATCGTGGGTTACCAGAAAGACGGTTAATCCCAAAGTCTTTTGCAGTCGCCTGATCAGGGTGTCGAACGCCGCCGCCCCTATGGGGTCAAGCCCCGCGGTCGGCTCGTCGAGGAACAATATCTCCGGGTCCATGGCCAACGCGCGGGCGAGGCCGGCGCGTTTTTTCATGCCGCCCGATAGTTCAGAGGGATATTTCGGCCCGGCCTCGCACGGCAGACCGACCATGCTGATTTTGAATGCGGCGATCTCGTCCATCAGTTCCCGGGGCAGCTTGAGATGTTCACGCAGCGGCACCTGGATATTCTGGGCCACGGTCAGGGACGTAAACAGCGCACCATCCTGAAACAACACCCCCCAACATTGTTCCAGTTGCCTCAGGCTGGCGTTCTTCGCCCCGGTCCGGTTCACGCCCAGCACCTCGATCGTTCCGGATGTGGGTTTGTTCAGCCCGATGATGGTGCGCAACAAAACCGATTTGCCGGTGCCCGAACCGCCGACGATGCCGATGATTTCGCCCTTGCGGACATCAAGGTCGAGGCCATCGAGAATCGGTTCTCCGGCGAGTTCGACACTCAGGCCGCGAATCCGAACCGCTTTATCGTCTGTGTATTCCGACACCGGCCTAAATCTCCAATGTGGCGAAAAAGATCGAGAATATGGCGTTCACGATGATGATCAGAAAAATCGATACGACGACCGACTTGGTGGTCCGCAGGCCCACGCTTTCGGCGCTTCCGCTCACCCGCAGCCCTTCATAACAACCGGTAACGGCAATGATGAGGGCGAATGCCGGCGCCTTGATCATTCCCACCCAGAAGGTCCAGTTGGTCATGGTCTCGTTCAACAGCTCAAGATACAGGCCGGGCGGAATGTCCAGCGCCGCCCAGCACATCACGCCGCCGCCGAACAGGCCCAGCATGTCGCTGAAAAAAGTCAGCGCCGGCAACGTGATGAAGAGGGCGATCACCCGCGGCAGAACCAGCAGTTCCACCGGATCGAGGCCGAGAACGCGCAGGGCGTCCACCTCTTCATTGAGCACCATCGTTCCAAGCTGGGCGGTGAACGCGCTGCCCGACCGGCCGGCTATGACAATGGCCGTAATCAGGACCCCGAGCTCGCGAAGAATCGAGATTGCAAGCAAATCGACCACGAAGATTTCCGCGCCCAGATCACGAAGCTGTTGCGCGCCGAGATAGGCGATGACAATGCCGATCAGGAAAGAGATCAGACCAACGATCGGCAAGGCGCGCAGGCCGACCTGTTCCATATGATGAACCAGCGAGATATAGCGCAGCCGAAACGGATTGATCAGGCACAGAAACAGGCTTTGCGTCAGAGCGCCCGCAAAGCTGAATGCCCGGCCCGCGCCACCAACGAGCGCAACCGTGCCGGCCCCTATCTCCTCAAGCAGATTCAACAGCACGTTGCCTGACGGCGGTTCGATTTCGCAAGGCTTGTCATTAGCCGCGACCTCGGCAAGCAGGATCTCCTGATCCTCGGTCGCGTTGGCGAAGACCACCGTCGCGCCGTCCGCGCGCAGCCGCTTGGCGGTTCGGTAAACCAGCCACGCGCCGGCGGTATCCAGAAGTTCCAATGCCGCCAGGTCGATCCTGACCTGATCGCGGCCAGCGATCGCCAGTTTTTTCAGCCGGTCGAACAGGCGGCCGGTGTTCGCGGCGCGCCAGTCACCGCCCACCGACAGGATGACCTCACCTTGTTGCTCCGTGGTTTCGATCCATGCGCGATCAGCATTCGAGACGAAATCAACCAAAGTTTGCGCGGTCCCTGCTTTTCAAGCGCCGGTCTGGCGGCCAGGCGTTTCAGTGAATAGATCGTTCGCAGTATGGCGTGGGAAAGAGGGGTTTATCAAGCGGCCCCATTCACCGGTTTCGCATGGGCCGAAGCGAGTGTCGGGCGAGAGAATATTCCCGCCCACTACTGACCAGCGTATAATAGCCTCCTTCAGCAATCGAGCGGGAGCGTTGCTTATGTCCAGGACAAGGCGAAAAAGGGCCGTTTCCAAAAAGGGGAGAGCCAGGAAAGGAGGAGAATGGACCACCCTTTTTGTCATCGGTTTAGCGCTGCTCGGCCTGGTCGCCTTACTCATTTTGCACTAGTGGCGCCAATCAGAACTGAAGCAATCTCCGCTTTGCGGCCGAACGGCGAGCGGCCGGGAGCAAGGGTCAGGCGATCGGCGGCCCGCTCCACGCCGTAACCGCCGAACCGTTCGCTGACCCAGTCGCGCAACCATTGTTCGGCCTGGATTGCCCGCGCCGCATCGAGCCGGCCGTCCTGGTCAAGCCAGGCCCCATGCCGGTCGATCTCCTTGATCAGTTCTTCCACGCCGTCACCTGTGTGCGCGGCGACAGCCTGTACCGGCGCCGACCACCCCTGTGGCCCGGATCCGGCAAGGCCGAGCGCCTGGCGCGCATCGGCCAAAGTCCGCTCGGCGGTGGCGCCCATGTCGCCTTTTGTCACCACGGTGATGTGCGGGATTTCGGTAATGCCGGCCTTCATGAACTGGAGACTGTCGCCAGAGCCGGGCTGGATGCACAGAATCACCGTATCGGCGACTGTAACCACATCGGCCTCCGACTGGCCGACGCCAACCGTCTCAACGAGCACGATGTCGTAGATCGCCCGCATCAGCACCATCGCCGAAACCGTGATCGCCGCCAGGCCGCCAAGCTTGTCGCGGGCCGCCATCGAGCGAACGAAAATCCCATCATCGGCGGGGTCGCAGGCGAGACGGGTCCGGTCACCAAGTAACGCGCCCCCGGTGCGCCGCGAGGACGGGTCGACGGCGATCACGCCCACGGTCCGGTCGCCTGAGCGCCAGTGTCGAATCAGCACGCTCATCAGGGTCGACTTGCCGACCCCGGGCGGACCGGTCAGCCCGATCACATGGGCCTTGGGCGCGCGAAAAGCGGCGTCCAAGAGGTCGATCACCTCAGCGTTGCCGGCATCCCGTTCCAAAGCCGTCAACGCGGCGGCCAGGCCGGGCTTTCCTTCACGTCTTATGACATCAAGGTCAAGCACGCGCCACTAGTCCTTGTCCGGCAATTCGCTGAGCACGGCCTGGGCGGCGGCCAAACGGGCGATTGGCACCCGATAGGGCGAGCAGGAAACATAATCGAGACCTATTTGATCGCAGAACCGGATCGATTGCGGATCGCCGCCGTGCTCGCCGCATATGCCGAGCTTGATGTCGGGGCGACGTTTTCGCCCCCGCTCCGCCGCAATCTCCACGAGTTCGCCCACGCCGTCGATGTCCAGCGAAACGAAAGGATCGTTCTCGAAAATGCCCTGGCGGTGGTAATCATCGAGGAAACCAGAGGCGTCATCACGGCTGATGCCGAAAGTGGTTTGGGTCAGGTCGTTGGTTCCGAAGCTGAAAAACTGCGCCGTGCCGGCAATTTCTCCGGCCATCAGCGCGGCGCGAGGCAGTTCAATCATGGTGCCGATCAGATAATCGATCGTGCGGCCCTGTTCCTCGAAGACCCGGCCCGCGACCTTTGCAATCTTGCCCGTGATCGCGTCGAGTTCTCGCTGGCTGGCGATCAGCGGGATCATGATTTCCGGCTTCATTGTTTGGCCGGTTACGCGTTCGGCCTCGATCACCGCCTCAAAAATCGCCCGCGCCTGCATCTGGTAGATTTCCGGGTAGGATATTCCGAGCCGGCAACCGCGATGCCCGAGCATGGGATTGGCTTCCTTAAGCTCGTCGGCGCGATGGCGCAAGGTGGCGACACTGATTTCCGCCTGCTTTGCGATCTCGGCCAGCTCATCGTCCGACTTGGGCAGGAATTCGTGGAGCGGCGGGTCGAGCAGGCGAATTGTGACCGGCAGCCCCGCCATGATTCGAAACAGTTCGACAAAGTCCTGACGCTGCATGGGCAGAATCTTGTCGAGCGCCGCCTGCCTGCCGTCCGCGTCCTCCGCCAGGATCATCTCACGCACGGCGAGAATGCGGGTGCCGTTGAAGAACATATGTTCGGTCCGGCACAGGCCGATCCCGTCGGCCCCGAACCCGGCTGCCGTCGAGGCGTCCAGCGGCGTTTCGGCATTGGCCCGAACTTTAAGGCGCCGGGTCCGGTCGGCCCAGGACATCAGGGTCTCGAAATCGCCGGAAAGCGCGGGGCTGATGGTCGCGACCCGGCCGACAATGACATCGCCGGTCGACCCGTCGATCGTGATCAGTTCGCCCTTCGCCACGGTCTTGCCCATCGCCCGGACCGTCTCGGCCGCCGGATCTATTTGCAAGGCGCCCGCGCCAGTGACGCAAGTTCGGCCCATGCCGCGCGCGACGACCGCCGCGTGGCTCGTCATGCCGCCCCGGCTGGTCAGAATGCCGCAAGCCGCGTGCATGCCGTGGATGTCCTCGGGGCTGGTTTCGTTGCGCACCAGGATGACGTCCTTGCCTTCCCTGGCCAGTCTTTCCGCTTCGTCGGCGCTGAACGCGACGATGCCGCAAGCCGCGCCCGGGGAGGCGGGCAGGCCCCTGGCCATGATATCGCGGGGGGCGTCCGGGTCGAGGGTGGGGTGCAGGAGTTGATCGAGTGAATGCGGATCGATCCGCGACAATGCCTCGGCCTGGTCGATCAAACCCTCCCTGGCCATGTCAACGGCAATCTTGAGGGCGGCTTTTGCGGTGCGCTTGCCGGAGCGGGTTTGCAACATCCACAATTTGCCCTTCTGTACCGTGAATTCGATGTCCTGCATGTCCCGGTAATGGCGCTCAAGGCGGCCCATGACGTCGGCGAGCTCAACGTAAATATCGGGCAGGGTCTCTTCCATCGACGGCAATTGCGCCCCGGCCGCCTGGCGCGCCGCCATTGTGATATGTTGCGGGGTGCGAATTCCGGCGACCACATCCTCGCCCTGGGCGTTGATCAGATATTCGCCGTAAAGCTCGGCCGCGCCGGTCGCCGGGTTGCGGGTAAAGGCGACACCGGTGGCGCTGTCGTCGCCCATATTGCCGAAGACCATGGCCTGAATGTTGACCGCCGTTCCCCAGCCATCAGGAATTGAATGGATGCGGCGATAGGTTTTGGCGCGGGCGTTGTTCCAGGACTTGAACACCGCGCCGATCGCGCCCCAAAGCTGATCCCGGACATCCTGAGGGAAGGGTTGGCCAAGCTCGCCGATCACTTTTTTCCTGAACGCCGTGACGATTTCCCGCCAGTCATCGGCCGCGAGCTCGGTATCGAGGGTCAGGCCGACATCGGCCTTGTGATATTCGATCAACTCCTCGAAATGGTAGTGATCCACTCCCAGCACCACATCCGAATACATCTGAATGAAGCGCCGGTAGCTGTCGTAGGCGAAGCGCTCATCGCCGCTTTGCCGGGCGAGGCCCTTGACAGTTTCGTCATTGAGCCCGAGGTTGAGGACCGTATCCATCATGCCCGGCATCGAGGCGCGACCGCCCGATCTGACCGACACCAGCAACGGGTTTTCAGCATCGCCGAATCGGGCCTTGACCAGCTCTTCGACCCGAGCCAAGGCCTCATCGACCTCGTCGGTCAGGCCTTTCGGATAGGCGTCGCCGGTTTCGTTAAAGGCGGAGCAGACCTCAGTGGTCAGCGTAAAGCCCGGTGGAACCGGAAGCCCGAGATTGCACATCTCGGCGAGATTGGCCCCTTTTCCGCCCAGCAGATCTCTCAGCGTCGAACTGCCTTCGGCGGCGCCATCGCCAAAGCTGTAGACCCACTTATGCATCGCCCGGCTATCCCTCGATAAGCGAAAAATCCGCAACCGTGTGCAGAGTCCCCCTGATACGCGCCAATAACCTTAGACGGTTCGCGCGTAGCGATCCATCTTCGCTGTTTACAGTGACATGGTCGAAAAAGCGATCAACGGGCTGGCGCAGATCGGCGATCGCTCCCATGGCCTGCCCGAATTTCTCCTGATCGACGGCCTCGGCGGCTTGGGTAACCGCGGTATCAAGTCGTTCGAACAGGATTTTCTCGTCTTCCTCGCGCAGCAGATCCCGGCTCACCGCGCCGTCAAATCGCGTGCCGTCCTTTTTTTCCTCGATCCTGACGATATTGGCGGCCCTGCGATATGCGACCAGCAGGTTCGCGCCGTCATCACTGCCCAAAAATGCCGCGAGCGCTTTGACCCGGTCGAGCAGGCGAACCAGATCATCTTCATGGCTCAGGGCGAAAACCGCGCTGATCAGGTCGTGGCCGATGCCCTGCTCCCGCAAATGCACTTTCAGCCGATCCGCCAAAAAGTCCGATAATCCCTCGACCTCGGCGAAGCCATGGAGGCGGCATGCGGCATCGAATATCTTATTGAGCGGAATTCTAAGGCTGTTTTCCAGAACGATCCGAATCACGCCAAGCGCCGCGCGGCGCAACCCGAACGGGTCCTTTGAGCCGGTCGGCTTTTCGCCGATGGCAAAGAAACCGACCAGGGTATCGATCTTGTCGGCCAATGCCGCGGCCATGGAAATTGGCGCGGTCGGGCACGCATCCGCCGGGCCGAGCGGCGCGTAATGTTCGGCAATCGCCTCTGCTACTTCCGGGGCTTCCCCCTGCTCCAGCGCATAATAGCGGCCCATCACGCCCTGAAGGTCGGGAAACTCACCGACCATGTCCGTCGTCAAATCGGCCTTGGCGAGCAGTGCGGCCCGTTCGGCCTGCTCAGCATTGGCGTCAGGTATAAAGGCCGCTATTTCCCCGGCCAGGGCCCTGGTCCGCTCTACTTTGTCGCCCACCGAGCCAAGCCTGGCGTGGAAAACGACGCCGGCGAGGGCCGCGACCCGGCTTTCAAGACTGTGCTTGCGGTCCTGATCCCAGAAAAACCTGGCGTCGGCCAGCCGGGCGCGAAGAACGCGCTCATTGCCGGCGATAATCGCCTGTCCCGAATCCTCGGTCTCCAGATTGGCGACCACGGCGAACCGGGGGGCCATCTCGCCGGTCGAAATGTCGGTGACCGGGAAATATTTCTGGTGCTTTTGCATGGCGCTCGCCAGCACTTCCGGCGGGAGGTCCATGAACATTTCATCAATGACGCCCATCCCCACCACCGGCCATTCAACGAGCCCCGAGACCTCTTTCATAAGATCGCGGTCGAAGCTGATCTTAAGCGTATCGGACTCGAGGGCATGGCCTTGCGCCTCGATGGTGGTCCTGCGCTGGACGGGGTCCAGCATGACCTTGGCCTGCATAAGCTGGTCGGCATAATCGGCGAAATTCGAGACGGTAAAAATTTCGGGCCCCAGGAACCGGTGGCCCCGGGTCTCGTTGCCCGAAATCAAGCCGTCACCGATGTCGGCGACCACCGGCGCGCTGTCAAATATGCAAAGAACGCTGTGAAGCGGCCGAACCCAGCTCAGGCGGGACGCGCCCCAGCGCATGGCCTTGGGCCACGGAAATTCGCGCACGATCCGGGGCAGCAATTCGGCGATGATTTCGGCCGTCGGGCGCCCTTTTTTCTCGATCGTCGCGAACAGATAGGTACCCTTTTTGGTCTGTCGCTCCTCGACCTGATCGCGGGTCAGCCCGACCGAGGCCAGAAAGCCCTCAATCGCTTTGGCGGGCGCGGTGATGCTCGGGCCCCGCCGTTCCTCGCTGACGTCGGGCTGGCGGGCCGGCAGGGATGGCAGCACGACGGCGAGGCGGCGCGGCGTGTGGTGGCAAGCACAGGCCCTGGCATCACAGCTGATCCCTTTGTCCTTGAGCCGCCCGATGACGTCGGCCAGCAACCGTTGGGCCGCCTGGGCCTGCATCCGGGCCGGAATTTCCTCGGAAAGCAGTTCGATAAGAAGCTCAGCCACCGTTCCGTTCTCCCCGTGACGTGCCATTCCCGACCCAGGCTTCGCAGCAGCCTTTTGCCAGTGCCCGCACCCGGCCGATATAGGCGGCGCGCTCGGTGACGCTGATTACGCCCCGCGCATCGAGAAGATTGAAAAGATGGCTCGCCTTCATGCATTGGTCATAGGCGGGCAGGGCGAGGCCGGCTTCTAGAAGCATGGCGCATTCGGCTTCGGCATCCTGGAAATGACGCATCAGCCGCCCGGTGTCGGCATGCTCGAAATTGAAAGCCGAGAACTCCTGCTCTGAGCGCAAGAAAACGTCGCCGTAGCGTACGCCCTGGCCGTTCCAGTCGAGATCGTAGACATTGTCGACGCCTTGCACATACATCGCCAACCGTTCGAGGCCATAGGTAAGCTCGCCAGTCACGGGGCGGCAGTCAATGCCGCCGACCTGTTGGAAATAGGTGAATTGGGTGACCTCCATGCCGTCGCACCAGACCTCCCATCCCAGACCCCAGGCGCCGAGCGTCGGGCTTTCCCAATCGTCCTCGACAAAGCGGATGTCGTGCTTTGTGGGATCGATGCCGATGGTCCGCAGGCTGCCGAGGTAAAGTTCCTGGATGTCCGGCGGTGACGGCTTGAGAACCACCTGATATTGGTAATAATGTTGCAGCCGATTGGGGTTTTCGCCGTATCGGCCGTCCGTCGGTCGCCGGCACGGCTGAACATAAGCGGCCTGCCACGGCTCCGGCCCCAAGGCGCGGAGAAGGGTCGCCGGATGAAATGTGCCCGCACCCATCTCAAGGTCATAGGGCTGCAATATGACGCAGCCCTTATCCGCCCAATATTTTTGAAGCGTGAAGAGGAGATCCTGAAAGGTGTCGGGGCGTGCTGATTGCTGTGCCGCCATCGGTTTTTCTCGAAAATATCCGCGGAAAAGCACCCCGGCCGCCGGCGACGCACTTGTTCACGTTCAACGAATTAAAACTGCCGCCCTTGGGCGGTTCCGGGCAAGGTAGCGGCGGGCGGGGACACGGTCAAGCGCGGCAAGGGAATTGGGTTCAACCCCTAAAGATGCGGGCAGTCTTGTCTGTCGCAGCTTACGGGCCCCTCGGCCGGAATATAATCGCCGCACTTGCTGCATGGGCTGAGCGTGGTCGTCCTGTCTTGTCCGGGTGTATGGTCTTTCGGGCCGCGCTTCGATTGGCGCCTGGCCATCATCCAAACCGCCGCCAGAACCGCCAGGAAAAGCAGGATTTCAGATGCGCTGAGGCCGAACATGGGACTTACAGGCCGAACCGGGCCCAAAGGGCGCGCGCATCCAGGGTCGCCAGGACATCCTCTGGCCAGCCGACAGGGGGAGACAGCGCCGGCGCCTGACCGTCGAAACCCAGACGGGAGCGGAACCAGGGTCGTTCAGCGCCGAAATAGCGAAATTTAACCCGGTCGCCGAACTGGTCGCGCATCACCGTTCGCATGTCGCCAACGCCGTCGATCAGGCCCAGCTCCAACGCCTGCGCCGCGGCCCAGAATTCACCGGAAAACAATTTCCTGGCGCTGCCGTTCAGCCGGGCGCCCCGCCGCTGCTTGACGAAATCCTTGAAGGTCTCATGAACCTGTTTCTGGATCGACTTCAGACGTTCGACATCCTTTGGATTTTCCGGCTGGAACGGGTCCAGCATGGCCTTTTTCGGCCCAGAGGTGTGAACGCGGCGCTCGACGCCCAGTTTTTCGAGTACCTGGTCGAAGCCGAAGCCGGCCGAGATCACGCCGATGCTGCCGACAATCGAGCTTTCGTTGGCGTAAATATCATCAGCCGCCAGCGCCAGCAAATAACCGCCGGAGGCCGCCACATCCTCGGCAAAGGCGAATACCGGCAGTTTCTTCTCCGTGGACAGCGCCCGGATCCTGTTGGCGATCAGAGACGCCTGAACCGGCGACCCGCCGGGGGAATTGATCGCCAGCGCCACTGCCTTGGCGCCGCGCAATGAAAAGGCCCGTTCCAGACGCGCGGCGACACTCATGAAGTTGAAGCTGTCGCGCAACCGCCCCTTGATACCGATTGTTCCGACCAGCGGCACAACCGAAACCAATGGCCGCCGTCGCCCCAATCGGCCAAGGGGGAATTTGTCGGCTAAATCCTCTATCCGCATGGTCTTTGTCCGGTGTGTTTAACGCCGCAACATAATCGCCTAATGCGACGGTTTCTGGAAGAGGTGAAAACGATCAGAATTCAAGCGGCGCGCCGCCCCGCAAGATCGCCTCCGCCGCCTTGGAATAGCCGTCGCCCGGTGAATGAAGGACGAGCCCGGCCTCCAGCCGGGTCGGTTGCATAATTCCTTTTTGGGCGCGCACGATGACCCGCTTTGCCGATTTGCCGGCCTTGGGCCATAAGGGGAAAACAACGATCGCGCCGGCGATCGCCCGAACAGCCGCCAAGAGGTGATCAAGCCGGTCGGCGTTGTAAATGAAAGTGATCGTTCCGCCAGGAACCGCCTGGGTCGCACAAAATCTCACCCAGGTCTCGATGTCGGCGGCGGACTCGATATTGGCCAGCGTCTTGGAGAGCGTGCTTGAGTGGGTGGCCCGTCCTTGCTCCATGAACGGCGGGTTCGTCATAACGTGATCATATGTCGCGGGGACGAAAGACCGCGGTGGTTTCACGACATTCCCGCAGTGGAACGTCACTCGGTCGGCCTGAATATTGATGGTCGCATTCTGGCGGGCCAACTCGGTCAGCTCGCGCTGAAATTCGATACCGTCAACTCTGACGCCCGGGATACGGTGGGCCAGGCACAGGGCCGCCGCGCCAACGCCGGCGCCGACGTCGAGCACCCGCTCGCCGGGCCGGGCCGGCACGGATGCAGCCAGGAATACCGGGTCGATGGCGACGCGATACCCTTGTTTGGGCTGGCGAAGCAGGACGGTCCCGTCCAGCAATTTGTCGTTCGTGAACTCCATATCTTCGCCTTGTTGCCTATTCGACATAATCGATGTCGGCTTCTCTTAGCAACGCTCGGGCCGTGGCCAGATCCTCCTCGGGGACCATGACGCGGCGGGGGATTGCGCCGACGCTTCCTTCGAGAATACTAACGTTCCGGTCGAACACCACGGCGTTGATGCCGCTGTCACCCAAATATGTGACAACCCAGGATAACAGTACCGGATCGTTACTACACAGAATTTCCAGCATTAGCCGATCGGCCTTCCAAATTAACGTGACCAAATGCATATTGGTCATTATACCGGGCGGCGTGCTGTGCGGCCTTTGGTGCAATAGACGCTTGGCCTTGCCGCTTGTCTTGCCGCCTTTTATGCTCACGACTTACGAAACATATCAGGCCGTGGAGGAATTTTCGTGGGAATTGTCGTATCGTTGGACGGCGCGGATAAAAAGACCCCGGCCGACATGGCGGCGCCGATGGATGTGCTCCATGGACTGGTCGCCGATGATCTGGCAAGGGTCAATGAAGCGATCATTACCCGAATGGACAGCCCGGTCGCTTTGATTCCGCAATTGGCGGGCCATCTTATTGCGTCCGGCGGCAAGCGGTTGCGTCCGATGCTGACGCTGGCCAGTGCCCAGATGTGCGGCTATTCGGGCGGGCGGCATGTCAACCTCGCGGTCTGTGTCGAATTCATTCATACCGCGACCCTGCTGCATGACGATGTGGTCGATAAAAGCGATCTGCGCCGGGGTGCTGAAACCGCGAATGTGGTGTGGGGCAATCAGGCCAGCGTGCTGGTCGGCGATTTCCTGTTCAGCCGGGCGTTCCAGTTGATGGTCGCCGACGGGTCGCTGGATGTTCTGGGAATTCTGTCCAATGCCTCGGCCGTCATTGCGGAGGGCGAGGTCCTGCAGTTGATGACCGCCAACGACATCGAAACCACCGAGGACGCCTATCTGCGGGTGATCACAGCGAAAACCGCCGCCCTGTTTTCGGCGGCCTGCCGAATTGGCGCGGTGGTGGCCGGTCGCGGCAAGGCCGAGGAGCACGCGCTCGAGAGTTACGGCAAGAATCTGGGCATTGCGTTCCAACTGGTCGATGACGCGCTGGATTACTCGGCCCGTCAGGCCACGCTTGGCAAAACGGTCGGGGATGATTTCCGCGAAGGAAAAGTCACGCTGCCAACCGTACTGTCCTACGGCCGCGGCGATGGCGAAGAGCGGAAATTCTGGCGACGCGTCATGGTCTCTGGCGAGCAGCAGGAGGGCGATCTGGAACGCGCCATCACGCTCATGACCGATCACAACGCCTTGACCGACACGGTGGAGCGGGCGCGGCACTACGGCGCGATGGCGCGCGACGCGCTAGGCATCTTCCCGGACAGTCCCGAAAAAAGTGCGCTGTCGGGTATCCTGGATTTTTGCATCGAACGGGCATATTAGGCGGGACAGGCGCTTGCGGCACCGCATCCGGGACGCTATAAGGACGCCCTGACCTATTCCGGGGAGTAGCTCAGCCTGGTAGAGCACCACGTTCGGGACGTGGGGGCCGGAGGTTCGAATCCTCTCTCCCCGACCAGCTTTCAATTTCTCAATGAAATCAATAATTTAAGCCTCTTCGGAGGCAAATTGTGGTACACATTTGTGGTACAGATGGGCCGCTGAATGAGGCATGTCCAGGGGCCTGATACGCTGCCGTCCTGGTCGAATCAAAAAGACAGATAGGCAGGCCCGTGCGTGCCGCCGCGAGCGCCCTCTATGGGGACCTCTTCACCGCCCTGCCGCCGTCTCGACAAAAAGACAGATAGGGACGGGCGCGAACAAAGACAGATACGGGCAGGCGGACGCAAACGTGAAATGGTCCCCCGGGCTTTCCGGCCGGTCACCCGGCCCGCCCCAACACTCTTTTGACCGTCATGCGGTGCCACTTGCCGCCCCTCGGGGTGCGCACATGGCGGGCATTGAGTTGCGCCGCGATGGCCCCGAGGCTCGTGAGTCCCTGTGCGCGTATGTCTTCAATGACCGGCAGGACGTCCCGCGCCCGATCATCGGACTGGGCCTTGATGGCCTCCACGGCCTCCTGACGGCGTGCCGTTGGTGGCTTCTTATTTGCCACTGATGGTGGTCTGCATGACCCTCGGGGGGCTCTGCCGTGGGGGCCTCGGCTCGCCCCTGACAGTGATCGCCCCACAGGGTCTCGTGCAGGAGACCCGCCGGGGTTGGTCCTGCCGGAAGGTCGGCATCAGGTTTGGTCCACGGTGGTTACGCATCGACCTATCCCTTGGCCCGCTTCATGCGCTCGGCTTCGGCCTGGGCCTCTTGCTCCAACAGGATTGCGGCGGCGCGTGTCTTGACGGCCTGCTTGTGCTCGGCTTTGGCCACCAGCTCGGCGCGCTCTGCTTCGTCCTGCTGCCTCGCCTGCTCGACCGCTTGGTTGCCCACATGGGCCTGGGCCTCCATGGACAGCCGCCCCTTTCACTCAACCGTTAATCCCTGGATGGGCTCTAAGAGTCCGCGATTTCGCCGTCCCGGACCGTTTCAAAAATTATCCGCAAAGCCTGCACGACGATCATGGACACCAGTAATGCCGCCACCGCGAACGGTGAGCCATGACCCAGAAACTCGTAGGCGACGCCGCCGAACGGCGGTCCGACGATGCGGCCCAGGCTCGCCGCGGCGTTCGCGGTGCCCAGCATGCCGCCCTGATGTTCCGGCGCTGTTTTGCGGGAAATCAGGCTGGTCAGCACCGGCGAACACATGGTGCTGCCCGCGAAAGTGAGAATGCAGCCGAGCGCCGCCGCCACCGGCGTGTCCGCGACAACGATCGCAATCAGCCCGGCGATTTCGATGCTCGCGCCGATAAGAAGGACCCGGGCCTCTCCCAGATTTTTTGTCAGGATGCCGACCATGCCGCCTTGGATAACCGCCACAAACAGGCCGATCAGCGCGAACAGGTAGCTGATGTCCTTTGGACCCCAGCCGAACCTGGATTGTGACCACAGCGGGAAAATCGCGGTCATTTGGCTGACTACATAACTCAGCACCATCAACTGCAGCACCAGCACGGCTATCACGCGGTGCTTGGCAACGAGCCGCTTCACCTTGAACCGGGACGGGCCGCCTGTCGGCCGCTTCGCGCGCGCTTTCCGCGGCAATGATTCCTTGAGCATGAACAGGCCAAGCACGAACGCACCGGCCGAGAGGGCCGCGGCCGTGAAGGCGGGAAAAGAGTGATCGATCGCGGCGGGGTCGGGGCCCAACAGCAGGCTGCCCAATATCGGGCCGAACACAAAGCCAAGCGACGTCGCGGCGCCCAGTATGCCCATACCCTTGGCGCGACCCTCGGGTGTCGTCAGGTCGGCGACGATGGCGTGCGCCACGCCCATATTGCCGGCCATCAGGCCCGAAAGCCCACGGGCCAGAAACAGCATGGGCAGACTGGTGGCAAGGCCGAATGCGGCATAGGCGAGCGATGCACCCAGCAAAGTCAGCAGCAGAACCGGTCTGCGGCCGATGCGATCGCTCAAGCGTCCCCAGAAAGGGCCCGAGAAGAATTGGACCGCCGAATAAACGGCGAACAACATTGTCACTTCGGTGGCCGTGGCGCCGAACTGGAGGCCGAAGAACGGCAGCATGGGAATGATGATGCCAAAACCCACGAAATCGAGCAGAACGGTCAGGAACAGGATAGGCATCAGGCGTTTTCTTTTCCCGCCGCACGACAGAGGCCGGCGCGGCATTAGTTGTTGGTGAAGAGTCCTATTTCAGTCTGGCCGAGAGATCCACGGGCGTTTTCGGCCACTTGAAATCGGACCTGTCTGGAGTGTTGACCGGATTCCCCTGCTCTAGCATTGTTGGGAGCCGTTCGTAAATGGCGCGGGGGAAAATCGACGGCCGCGCGCATCAGCGCTTGCGTTGCCGGCCAGAGGTCTTACACATGGACCGGGCCGATGAAAAGGTTGGGCCTTTAATAAGAGGGCATGAAAAATGCTTCAGGACACGGGGAGGGTGCGGTGACCGGCGCTGGCGCAACAAGGGTCGAAACGCCGTCCGGCAAGGGCGCGGCCGACGAGAATTTCCCGGTCGGGTCATTCCTGATGGCGGCGCATTTGCGGCCTCATGTCGCGACGTTTTATGCCTTTGCCCGGGCGATTGACGATGTAGCCGATAACCCGGATCGCGCGTCGGCGGACAAGGTCGCCGTGCTCGACGGTTTTGCGCGGGCGGTAGCGGGCCAGGGTGACGGCCCCGCCGAGGACGCGGCCTTTGTCAAGGCGCACCGCATGCGCGAAAGCCTCGCCCAAACCGGGATCACCGCGCGGCACTGCCTTGATCTGATCTCGGCGTTCAAGCAGGACGCGGTCAAATCGCGCTATGGGGATTGGGACGAGTTGATCGACTATTGCAATCGGTCGGCGGCCCCGGTTGGTCGCTATCTGCTGGATCTGCATGGTGAAGGCACCGGCGGCTATGTTTTCTCCGACGCCTTGTGCAACGCGCTTCAGGTGATCAATCATCTCCAGGATTGTCAGGACGATTACCGGGCCATGGACCGGGTCTATCTGCCGACCGACTGGATGGCGGAATGCGGCGCCGATGTTGGCGAACTCGACGCAGACGCCAGCGGCGTCGCGCTGCGCGCGGTTCTCGATCGCGCGCTCGATGGCGTCGAGCAGTTGCTGGGACAGGCCCGGCAGTTGCCCGGCCGGCTTGAGAGCCGGCGTCTGGCCATGGAATCGGCGGTCATCGTGTCCATCGCCGAGCGCTTGACGGCAATGTTGCGTGGACGCGATCCGATCGCTGGGCGGGTCGAGCTGACCAAGACCCAGTTCCTCGGATGCGCGGTGCGCGGGCTGTGGCGGCTTCTGTTCACGGGCAAGTGACGAAATGCGGATTCTGAATCGGGTTATGCTGGTGATGCTCGCCGTGGGGGCGCCTGAGGCGAGGGCGACGCCAACGACGGATATTTTCGGCCTGTGGATGACCAGGGGCGACGAGGCCAGGATCGAAATTTTCCAGTGCGGCGAAGAAATTTGCGGCAGGATCGCCTGGATTCCGGCGCCCAACAACGCGGATGGCACCGCCAAGCTGGATGTTCACAACAAGGACGCCGCGCTTCGCGGACGACCACTGGTGGGCCTGCAATTGATGAACGGCTTCAA
Source organism: Sphingomonadales bacterium (assembly GCA_046756385.1). GTDB lineage: Bacteria > Pseudomonadota > Alphaproteobacteria > CAZZKF01 > CAZZKF01 > JBHHWG01. Next base: position 56,033 of record JBHHWG010000007.1, read on the forward strand.
GCCGACAGGGCCCAGAAAATGGACCGGCGGCACCATTTACAGCGCCCGGACCGGCAAGACCCACCGCGTGACGCTTGAACTGGTTGGGCCTGACCGTTTGAAGGTTGGAAAATGGCTGTTTGGGCAGATATGGCGCCGAACGGAGCAGAATAGATAATCGGGGCGGAATGTGAAGCATCTTAGAATAGTTTATCTGGCGATCGGCGCGGCGATTCTTGCGCTGATTGCGTTCAAGACAAATCTGTCCGAGGCGTGGGCCATGACGCTTCAGATTGGCTGGGGGTTTGCCGTCGTGCTGGCGCTGTTCCTGGTTGAATTCATTTTCATGAGCCAGACCTGGCATCTCACCTTCACCTCGATTCCACAAAGCTGGCGGTGGGCCTACCGCCTGTGGAAAGTCCGGATGGTCGGCGAGGCATTCAACATGGCGACGCCGCTCGCCATGATGGGCGGAGAGCCGGTCAAGGCGCTGATACTCAAGAAACATTACGGAATTGGCTATGTCGAGGGGGTGGCGTCGCTGGTGACGTCGCGCACCACGATTGTGATTGCGCTGGTGGTGTTTCTGGCCTCCGGCTTCGCGCTGATGTTCGGCACGCCGTCGGTGTCGCCTTCTTTTCGGGCCTCGGCCGGTCTCGGCCTCGCCATCTTCACCGGGGCGATACTGGCATTCTTCCTGGTTCAGAGGTTCAAGCTGTTTTCGCGCACCGGCCAGTTGTTCAAGCGTGGCGGCGTCGGCCGGTTCCTCGCTCAAATTCATCAGACCGAAGACAAGCTGATCGAATTTTACACGAAGCGCCGCGCCCGGTTCGCGGTGGCGTGTCTGCTGGCGCTCGGTCATTGGGTTCTGGGCGTCGTTACGATCTATTACACCTTCCGGTTCCTTGGACATCCGGTGTCGTTGACCGAAGCCTGGGTGATGGAGGCCTTCACCCAGCTGGTGCGCGCCACTACCTTCTTTATCCCGGCTAATATCGGAACCCAGGAGGGCGCGTTCGTGGTCATCGTCTCGGCGGTGACCGGCGATCCGACATTGGGCCTCGCGGTCGCCATGGTCCGGCGCGGCCGGGAGATTGTCTGGGTGGTGTGGGGACTGGCCCTGGGGTGGCGCTATCTCGGTGGCCGGCTGACCCCGGACGAGGAGATGTTGAAGCTGGCCGATACCGGCGCCGAACCGGGAACTTAAGGGCAGTAGCCGTGGGCGCGGAACCATTCGACGGCGTCGCGCAGCGCTTCGTCGACCGGGCGCGGTGAGTAGCCCAGCTCAAAGCGCGCCTTGTCGATCGAGAAATACATCTGTTTCCTGGACAGCTTGACCCCGTCAACCGTCGCCATGGGCTCGCCGCCGCCGGTTATCCGGGACCAGACCTCCATGATATAGGCGATCGGAAGCACCAGATTGTGCGGCAGTCTGACCCGTGGCGGCTTGCGACCGCATATCGCCGCCAGCCGGTGCAACAGATCCCGCAGCGACAGATTCTCGGCCCCCAGAATATACCGCTCTCCGATCCGGCCCTGCCTGAGCGCCAAAAGATGCCCCTCGGCGACGTCATCGACATGGGCGAAATTAAGACCCGTATCCACATAGGCCGGCATCTTGCCGGACGCCGCGTCGACGATCAGACGGCCGGTCGGCGTCGGCTTGACGTCATTCGGTCCGACCGGGGTCGACGGGTTGACGATGATCGCGGGCAGGCCGTCCTCGCGCACCATCCGGCTGACTTCCCGCTCGGCCAGAAATTTGGAGCGTTTATAGTGGCCGATCATGTCGTCAAGGGTGACCGGCGTATCTTCGCCGGCGGGGCCGCCATCGGCCCGCAGGCCCAGGGTCGCCACGCTGCTGGTATAGACGATGCGGCCCACGCCGGCCTCTCCGGCCGCCAGCATGATGTTGCGGGTGCCGTCGACATTAATGGCGTACATCCGCTCCGGGTCCGGCACCCAAAGGCGGTAATCGGCGGCGACATGGAACAAGGCGTCGACGCCCTTGAGGGCGGCATCGAGCGAGGCCCGCTCGGTCACATCGCCGGTCATGATCTCGACCGGGTGGCCCTGCAAATTCTCTCGATTGCTCGCCGCCCGCGCGATCACCCGCACGTCATGACCGGCCTCGATCAGCCGTCGCATGACGGCCGAGCCGACAAAGCCGGTCGCACCGGTTACCAACACTCGCAACTGCCGCTCCTCTTTTTTGATTTGCAACTGCTATAGCATTCCGAAACCGGCTAATCCACCATGCCGCTCAGGAGCGCATGATCCGGGGCCAAACCCGCGTTTGGGCCCGCTCCAGGTCGGCGACGTTATCGACTTCGGTCCAGGCAAGGCCGGGGCAGGGGCGAACCTTGAGGGTTTCGCCCGCTTTCGCCAGATCGAACAGCAGTTCTTCATAATGGCGGCTGTGGTCGGATGATTGATGGGCCAAGTCGCAAAACAGATCATAAAAGCCCGGCGTAAGTTGGGAAATACCGGCAAATTCGCCGACGCAGTCGCCCATCGACCGCTCGTTCCGGGTCTTGCCCAAATAGCACAGCCGGCCGTCGGCATCGGCGTGCAAATAGACCTCGTCACCAGAGCCGGAAATATCGGCCGCCAGCAACGAAGGGCCGGGCAGTCGCCGTGCGATCGTGATAAAATCGGGATGGTACAACAGATCGGATTCCAGCACCAGGAACGGCTCCGGCCTGACAAGGGGACGCGCCGCCAGCAGCGAGACCATGCTGCCGGTGGCTCCATAATCCGGGTTCTCGGCATAGCGGATGGCAACGCCGTTATGCCGTTCGCCGAACGCGGCCCGGATTAGATCTCCGCGGTGGCCGATAATCAGGATGATCTCATTGACGCCCGCTCTTTCCAGGCAGTTGAGCGAATGACCAAGCAGCGGCGTTCCGCCCACCTCAAGCAGGCCCTTGGGCAGCTTGTCGGTCAGCGGAGCCAGGCGGGAGCCCGTGCCGGCGGCCAGTATCACGGCTTGCATTACCAGGCTCCAGATTTAGGATATGGGGCAGGATGAAGAAGCAAACCGAAATGGCCCAGCCGGTGTTGCTGACACCGGGCCCGCTGACCACCGCGCCCGAGACCCGCCATGCCATGCTGCGCGACTGGGGGGCGCGCGACCGGGATTTTGTCGACATGACGGCCCGTGTACGGTCGCGCCTGCTGGCGATGGCGGGCGGCGGCGATTGCATGACCGCTGTTCCCATGCAAGGTAGCGGCACCTTCGCGGTCGAGGCCATGCTGGCCAGTTTGGTCCCGCCTCAGGGCAAGGTTTTGATTCTGGAAAACGGCGCATATGGACGCCGCATGGCGGAGATTTGCCGCCGGATTGGCCGGAATCATATCCGGCTTTCCTGGCCCGAGGATGAGCCGGTCGGGGCGGCCCGGCTCGCAGATGCGCTTGAAAACGATCCGTCGTTCAGCCATGTCGCCCTGGTCCATGTCGAGACCACGTCCGGTATTCTCAATCCGCTGCCGGAAATTGCGGCGCTTGTTGCGGACGCGGGGGCCAAGCTGTTGATCGACGCCATGAGCGCTTTCGGTGCCGTGCCGCTGGACGCCCGCCAAACGCCGTTCGAGGCGCTGGCGGCTTCGTCGAACAAATGCCTCGAAGGCGCGCCCGGCCTGGGCTTCGTGACCGCGCATACCGAGGCGCTCGACCGGGCCCGCGGCAACGCGCCGTCGTTGTCGCTCGATCTTCACGACCAATGGCGCGGTTTTGAAAACAATGGCCAATGGCGCTTCACGCCGCCGACCCACGTGGTGGCGGCGCTCGACGCGGCACTTCTTGATCACGCCACGGAAGGGGGCGTCGCCGGGCGTGGCGCGCGATATCGGCAAAATTGCCGGATCTTGCGCCAAGGGATGGCCGAGATCGGATTTTCGCCCTTTCTCGCCGAGGCCGTTCAGGCGCCGGTCATCGTCACGTTTTTGATGCCGCGCGATCCGGCGTTTGATTTCCGCCGCTTTTACGACGGGCTTTACCGGCGGGGGTTCGTCATCTATCCCGGCAAGCTCACCAAGGCGGACAGTTTCCGGGTTGGGTGCATCGGTCAGGTCGACCAGGCCGTGATGAGGGACTTCCTGCACGCGGTGCGCCAGGTCGTCGCGGAAATCGGGGTTTCTGATCTCTCGCCCTAACATTCCGGATTCGTAACGAAGCCCTTGAACCGTCGCGCCACCTCGTGCGGCGCCATGTCCGGTCGCGGCAGGGCGGCGAGCGACCCCGGCGCCACCCGGACATGGATGAAGTGTGGTCCGGTGGTTTTCAGGGAGGTCTGAAAAGCTGCGGCGAACCCCGCCACATCGTCGCATCGGTGGGCGCTCGAATAGCCGCAGGCGGCCGCAATCGCCGGGAAATCGACGCCCGGTGATGCCGTGGCCTGCCCTCCGGTCGAATCGTGGACCCCGTTATCGAGCAGGACATGGATCAGATTGGCCGGGCGTTGCGCGCCGATGGTCGCCATATTGCCCAGCTTCATCAGTGCCGCGCCGTCGCCGTCAAGCACGATTACCGGTCGGTGGGCGTTGAGCGCGACGCCCAGCGCCATCGCACTGGCGCAGCCCATCGAGCCGACCTGATAGAAATGCTGGTCACGATCGTGCAGCGTGAACAGTTCGCGCCCGCATTTGCCGGTGGTCGCGATTACCGCCGCCTTGGACGGGACCATGGCGAGAAACCGTTCCAGTACCGCATGCCGCCTGGGGGGCGCGTTGCCGGTCACATAATC
>JBHHWG010000008.1:0-57405 GCA_046756385.1 Sphingomonadales bacterium
GAGGCGGCGTTTCACCGCTTTTTCTGACCACGCTTGTCCTGGCCGCCGGATTCGCCGGTTTAATCGGCTGGCTCGCCCTGACGGCGGAAGAGACGCCCGTCACACCCGCTGTGGCCGACGACGGGGCCGAAAAAGCCGGCGAAAAAGCAGACGACACGGCCGCCGGTGACGCGGCCGATGAGACCAAACTCGCAAAGCCGCCAAAAAGACTGCCGTTACCGTCGGCGCCCGATCCCGACCTGATCGAGCAAGGCCGTCACGGGCCGCTGCCAAAACCCGACGGCGATGGCCGGGTCGCCTGGCAAGTCTATGCGCGACCGTTCCTGAGCGTCAGCGACCAACCACATGTCGCCATTGTGGTCGGCTGGCTCGGGCTCAAGCGCGAAACCGCGCGCCGCGCGGTGGCGCAGCTCCCCGAGGCGGTGACGCTGGCGTTTTCACCCTATGCGCCTGACGCCCAGCATTGGGTGACAGAAGCACGAAACGCCGGCCACGAGGTGATCCTTCAAATTCCCATGGAGCCGATCGATTACCCGATGAACGATCCCGGTCCCCACACTTTGCTCAGCAGCCTGGATCCGGCGGCGAATATCGACCGCCTGGAATGGATGATGAGCCGACTGACCGGCTATGTCGGCATTACCGAGGATATGGGGTCGCGGTTCGTCGCCACGGAAAGCGCTTTACGGCCGGTTCTGGAAGTGATTCGGCGGCGGGGGCTCATGTATCTTGACGGGCGCCCAACCCGATACGGGGCCACCTCCGGCATCGCTCGGGAACTGGCGCTCCCGCTGGCCATCAATAATCGGCTGGTCGATATTGAACCGAGCCGCGACGCAATTGACGCACAACTTCAGGAACTGGTGGGAATCGCCCGAACGAACGGCGCGGCGGTGGGCCTTGCCCATGCTTATCCGGTCACGCTGGAGCGCCTGGCGAAGTGGGCCGAAACCCTCTCGACCGAGGGTGTCACCCTGGTTCCGGTCACCGCGGTCGTCAACCGCCAGCCCGAGGGATGACTTTTCACCGCCCTGCCCGGTTTAACAGCCTGTTTAATGGAATGATATTGCCATGAACCAGACCGACCTCACTCGCCTGCCCTATCGAAAAGGCGTCGGAATGATGCTTTTGAATGCCGACGGCCAGGTGTTCGTCGGTCAACGCGGCGACACTTCAGTTGAGGCGTGGCAGATGCCCCAGGGCGGCATTGACGGTGACGAAACGCCCCGCGACGCGGCGCTGCGGGAGCTTGCCGAGGAGACAGGGTCCGACAAGGCCGTCTTCATCGCTGAAAGCGCGGACTGGTACCGCTACGATCTGCCGGTGGATCTTGTCGGCCGGGTTTGGAGCGGCCGATATCGCGGACAGATGCAAAAATGGTTTGTGATGCGTTTCACCGGCAGCGACAGCGACATCAATATCGATACCGACCATCCCGAGTTTGTTGCGTGGCAGTGGATGCCAATGGCCGAACTGCCGGACAACATCGTCACCTTCAAGCGCCCGCTCTATGAAGCCCTGATACGGGAATTTGGCCACTTGGCCAGCCCGGACTAATCCGGCGTAGTCCAGCAGGTCGACGGCCGACTCTAGAGCGTTTTTAACTTAATCTGGATCAAAAGGAGGGTGTTTAGATGTTGTCCTGGCAAGTCGTTAAAACGCAGCATAGCAGCGCTATGCAAGGCTTTAAGGGCGCCGCCAGGGCGGCATCTAAACAGCCGAACTTGATCCAGATTAAGTTAAAAACGCTCTAGGCGAGCGCCGCCCTGATTTCCTCAAATTTATCGAGAATCGCGTGGGCGGTTTCCCGTTCCGCGTCGGTCCTGGCGTCCTCGAGGTCCTCGCGGGCGTCCTGGATATGCTGCTCCAGCGCGGCACGATCCAGATCCGCGATCATGATCGCTTCCTCGGCCAGCACCGTCAGCCGATCGAGGGCGACTTCGGAAAATCCGCCGCGGACAAAGATTCGCACAACCTCGCCGCCGTCCTGCTCGTGCACTTCAAGCACGCCTGGCCGGACGGTCGAGATCATGGGCGCATGCCCCGCCAGCACCGCGAAGTCGCCTTCCGAGCCGGGAATCACGGCCATATCGACCTGGGCCGACATCAACAGCCGCTCGGGCGAAACCAGTTCGAAGGAAACTTTTCCGGTCATTAATCAGCGCCTCGTTGATCAGGCGGCCTCGGCGGCCATGCGTTCGGCCTTTTCGACCGCTTCGGCAATCGTGCCGACCATGTAGAACGCAGCCTCGGGAAGATGATCGTATTCACCCGCGCAAACCGCGCCAAAGTCCTTGATCGTGTCTTCGAGGCTGACAAACACGCCCTTGGTGCCGGTGAAGATTTCGGCCACATGGAACGGCTGGCTCAGGAACCGCTGGATCTTGCGCGCCCGCATGACCGTCAGCTTGTCTTCCTCCGAAAGCTCGTCCATGCCCAGGATCGCGATGATGTCCTGCAGCGATTTATAGGTTTGCAGGACCTTCTGGACTTCACGCGCCACCCGATAATGTTCGTCTCCGACAATGCGGGGATCAAGGATCCTCGACGTCGAATCGAGCGGATCGACAGCCGGATAAATGCCCAGCTCGGCGATCTGGCGCGACAACACCGTGGTTGCGTCAAGATGGGCGAACGAGGTCGCGGGCGCCGGGTCGGTCAAGTCATCCGCCGGCACGTAAACCGCCTGAACCGAGGTGATCGAGCCCTTGTCGGTGGTGGTGATGCGCTCCTGCAGGATGCCCATTTCAGTGGCCAATGTCGGCTGATAGCCCACGGCGCTGGGAATACGGCCAAGCAGCGCCGAAACTTCCGAACCCGCCTGAGTGAAGCGGAAGATGTTGTCCATGAAGAACAACACGTCCTGGCCCGCGACGTCACGGAAATATTCGGCCGCGGTCAGCCCGGTCAGGGCGACCCGGGCACGGGCGCCCGGCGGCTCGTTCATCTGGCCGTAAACCAGCGCGGCCTTGGACTCGTCGGAGTCGAGCTTGATCACGCCGGACTCGATCATCTCGTGATAGAGATCGTTGCCCTCGCGGGTCCGCTCGCCCACCCCGGCGAAAACCGAATAGCCGCCATGGCCCTTGGCGATGTTGTTGATCAATTCCATGATAATCACGGTCTTGCCGACGCCCGCGCCGCCGAACAGGCCGATCTTGCCGCCCTTGGCATAAGGCGCCAGAAGATCGACCACCTTGATTCCGGTGACCAGCACTTCGGTCTCCGTCGACTGGTCGACGAATTCCGGCGCCGGCGCATGGATCGGTGCGGTCGTCTTGGTCTCGATTGGTCCCCGGTCGTCGATCGGCTCGCCAATCACGTTCATGATCCGACCCAGGGTCTCGGGTCCCACCGGCACCGAGATCGCGCTGCCGGTGTCCACGACCTCCTTGCCGCGCACCAGGCCTTCGGTCGAGTCCATGGCGATGCAGCGCACCGTCGACTCACCCAGATGCTGGGCGACTTCAAGCACCAGGCGATTGCCCTGGTTGTCGCATTCGAGCGCGTTCAGGATTTCCGGCAGATGCTCGTCGAACTGGACGTCGACAACGGCTCCGATAACCTGGACGATGCGGCCGATTTTGGGTTGTTCACTCATCTCATGTTGCTCCCGTGGGACCCTTGGCTCAGAGCGCTTCCGCGCCCGAGATTATCTCGATCAGTTCCTTGGTGATCGTGGCTTGGCGCGTGCGGTTGTAAATCAGCGAAAGCTTGTCGATCATCTCGCCGGCATTGCGTGTGGCGTTGTCCATCGCGGTCATGCGCGCGCCCTGCTCGCTGGCGGCATTCTCGAGCAGCACCCGGAACAATTGCACCGCCACATTGCGCGGCAGCAGGTCCGCCAGGATCTGCTCCTCGCTCGGTTCGTATTCGTAGATCGCGCCGCCAAGATCCACCGCCGGCGCGGCTTCATCCGCCGATTCCAGCGAAACGGGGATGATCTGTTGCTCAGTCACGACCTGGGTCATGACCGATTTGAAGCGGTTATAGAAAACCGTGCAAACGTCGAACTCGCCGGCCTCGAACATCTTCAGGATTCGCCCCGCGATCGGCTGAGCGTCGCTGAAGGCAACTGACCGGATCGCCGAGATATCGACCGGTTCCAGCATCAAATCGCCGAATTCGCGCGTCAGCATGCCCAGGCCCTTCTTGCCCACGCACAACAGCTTGACCGTCTTGCCCTGAGCACGAAGCCCGCTGATTGCACGCCGCGCGGCACGCACGATCGATCCATTGAAAGCGCCGCACAATCCACGTTCGGATGTCGCGACCACAATCAGGTGGACGTCCGTGCTCCCGGTGCCGGCCAACAGCTTGGGCGCGCCCGCCTGCTCGGTCACGCTGGCCGCGAGCGAGCTGATCACGGCCTCCATGCGCTCGGCATAGGGCCGTGCGGCCTCGACCGACTCCTGGGCGCGGCGCAGCTTGGACGCCGCAACCATTTTCATGGCCTTGGTGATCTTCTGCGTCGACTTCACGCTGCCGATTCGGTTTTTAAGGTCCTTGAGGCTCGCCATTGGCCCGGATTTTCCCTGTTATCTGATCCCTGGGACAAGCTGCTCAGGCAAATGCCTTGACGAATCCGTCGAGAATGCCCTTGAGCTTCTCGGTCGTTTCGGCGGAAAGCGCCCCTTCCTCCCGGATCGTCTTCAGAACGTCACCGTGCCGGGCCCGCATTTCGCTCAGGAACGCCTGCTCGAACCGGGTCACGTCCGTGACTTCGATGCCATCGACATAACCGTTCACGCCGGCAAAAATCGCCACCACCTGCTCCTCGACCGGAAGCGGTGAATACTGACCCTGCTTCAATAGTTCGGTAAGCCGGACGCCGCGATTGAGCAGGCGCTGGGTCGCCGCATCGAGGTCGGAGCCGAACTGGGCGAAGGCCGCCATTTCACGATACTGCGCAAGCTCCAGCTTGATCGTTCCCGCGACCTGCTTCATCGCCTTGATCTGCGCGGCGGAACCAACCCGGCTCACCGACAGACCGACATTCACGGCCGGCCGGATGCCCTGATAGAACAGCTCGGTTTCCAGGAAGATCTGGCCGTCGGTGATCGAAATCACGTTGGTCGGAATATAGGCGGACACGTCGCCGGCCTGGGTCTCGATGATCGGCAGCGCGGTCAGCGAACCGGAGCCGTTGGCTTCGTTCATTTTGGCCGCGCGCTCGAGAAGCCGCGAATGGAGATAGAACACATCACCGGGATAAGCCTCGCGTCCCGGCGGACGGCGCAGCAACAGCGACATCTGCCGGTAAGCAACCGCCTGCTTTGACAGATCATCATAAACGATCAGCGCATGCATGCCGTTGTCGCGGAAATACTCACCGATGGTGCAGCCGCTATAGGGCGCCAGGAATTGCAGCGGCGCGGGCTCGGACGCGGTGGCGGCCACCACCACCGAATATTCCATCGCGCCGGCATCCTCCAGGGTCTTTACCAACTGAGCGACGCTTGACCGTTTTTGCCCAACCGCGACATAGACACAGTAAAGCTTCTTGCTCTCGTCGTCCCCTGTGTTGATGCCCCTTTGATTGATGAAGGTGTCGATCGCGATGGCGGTCTTGCCGGTCTGGCGATCGCCGATGATCAGCTCACGCTGGCCACGGCCAATTGGGATCAGACCGTCGATCGCCTTTAAACCGGTCTGCATCGGCTCATGCACGCTTTGGCGCGGAATGATGCCGGGCGCCTTGACCTCGACGCGCCTGCGTTCCGCCGACTCGATCGGTCCCTTGCCGTCGATCGGATTTCCGAGCGCGTCGACCACGCGGCCCAACAGGCCCTTGCCGACCGGCACGTCCACGATGGTCCCCGTACGCTTGACGGTGTCGCCTTCCTTGATGCCCCGGTCGTCGCCAAAAATCACGATACCGACATTGTCGGTCTCGAGATTGAGCGCCATACCCTTGACACCGCCGGGAAATTCAACCATCTCGCCGGCCTGAACATTATCGAGCCCGAAAACGCGGGCGATGCCGTCGCCCACGGAGAGAACCTGGCCGACTTCCGAAATCTCGGCCTCGGTGCCGAAGTTTGCGATTTGATCCTTGAGGATCGCTGAAATTTCAGCGGCGCGGATGTCCATTAGTCACCTTCTTTCATGGCGAGCTGTAGATTTTCAACCTTGGTTTTAAGCGAGCTGTCGATCATGCGGGAACCCAGGCGGACCACCATGCCGCCGATCAGGCCTTCATCGACCTCGGTGTCCACCGTGACCTCGCGGCCGGCGAACGCACTCAGTTTTTTCTTGATGGCCGCAAGCTGATCATCGCTCAGAGCAATCGCGGACGTCACCTGGGCGGTCACCTCGCCGCGCAGATCAGCGAGCAGAACCGCGAACGCCGCGATCATGTCATGGAGTTCTGAAAGCCGGCTATTTTCCGCCACGACGCCGAGGAAACGCCGGGTGAGGTCAGTCAGGCCCGCGCTGTCCGCGACAGCCAGGATTGCCTCGGTCTGTTCTTCGCGGCGATAAAGCGGGCTGACGATCAGATGCTTCAGATCGGCGCTGTCGCGAACCATGGCCTCGATGGTCCTCAATTCGCCGGCGACCTGATCCAGCAGATCGCCATCGCGCGCTAAATCAAACAGCGCGGAAGCGTAGCGGCCGGCAACTCCGGACACGATCATTTGCGTGGCTGACACCTTTGGAAAATCCTCGACTGCGGGAAAATCCTCGACTGGAAAACGCCATCAATTCCGCCGTGGCACAACCGGCCCCGGCGACGGCGAGCGATTAGGTAACACAGTCATTTAGGACTTGCAAGCCAAGTTGAAGGGGCTTTTTAAAGCCCCGCGCCAAAACCGCCATGCAACGGCCCTAAAGAAAGCTGTAGGGGTCGATATCAACCCGGATTCGGACCTTGGAAGAAACGCTTGCGCCTGCGAGCCAACGGCGGATCATACGCTGGATATTGACCGCCCGCCGGGTCTTGACCAGAAACCGCTGACGATGCCGCCCGCGCAACAGCGCCAGCGGCGCGGGCGACGGTCCCAGCGTCAATATGCCGTCGCCATGAGGGGCCTGGGCGCCTAGTGCGCGGGCGGCTTCTGACACCGCCTCAAGATCCGGGCCCGACAAAATGATCGCCGCCAGCCGCCCAAAGGGCGGCATCCCGGCCTGGCGGCGACAGTCCAGCTCACGGTCCAGGAACCGGGTCCGATCGCCCGACGCCAGGGCGCCCATCACCGGATGCTCCGGCATATAGGTTTGCAGAACGGCCCGCCCCGGACGTTCCTCACGCCCGGCGCGTCCGGAAACCTGAGCCAACTGCTGGTAAGTGCGCTCGGCCGCCCTCAAATCACCCCCCGCCAGCCCGAGATCGGCATCGATGACCCCCACCATCGTCAGCAGCGGGAAGTGATAGCCCTTGGTGACCATCTGAGTGCCGATCAGCAGATCCAGTTCCCGGTCGGCCATGCGACGCACGATGTCCGCCAACTGGCGGGGGCCGGTCACGGTGTCGCTGGTCATGACCGCGGCTCTCAGATCGGGAAACGTCGCCGCCACCTCTTCGGCCATTCGCTCGACGCCCGGCCCGCATGGCGCCAGGCTTTCCTCGGCGTCGCATTCCGGACATGTTTGGGGGGGCCGCCGTTGAAAATCGCAGTGGTGGCACCGCAGTCGGTTGGCGTGGCGGTGTTCGACCAGCCAGGCGGTGCATTGCGGACACTGGAGTCGATGGCCGCACGCGCGGCACAGCGTTAGCGGCGCGTAACCCCGCCGGTTCAGAAATAACAGCGCCTGCTCCCCGGCCTCAAAAGTCCGGCTTAAAGCCTCGATCAGCGGCGGCGATAGCCACCGGCCGCGCTCGGGCGGTGTCTTGCGCAGATCGACGACCCCAATGTCCGGCAAGGCCGCGCCGCCGTGGCGTTCGCCCAGAAAAATCCGGTGGTAGCGGCCCTTCCGCACATTGACCACGGTTTCCAGCGACGGCGTCGCCGTTGCGAGAATCACCGGGAATTCCCCGATCGAGCCCCTCACAACGGCCATGTCCCGGGCGTGGTAAACCACCCCCTCCTCCTGCTTGAAGGCCGGATCGTGCTCTTCGTCCACGACGATCAGAGACAGCTTGCTGAACGGAAGAAACAAGGCCGAACGGGCGCCGACCACGACCCGCGCCTCGCCATTGGCCACCGCCCGCCACGCGCGTCGGCGCTGCATCGCGGTCAGGTCGGAGTGCCACTCGACCGGGCGGGCGCCGAATCGCTTTTCAAAGCGCGCCAGCCATTGGGCGGTGAGCGCGATTTCCGGCACCAGGACCACGGCCTGCGCGTCCGCGTCGCGCCTGAGCGCCGCCGCGATCGCCTCGAAATAAACCTCGGTCTTGCCTGCCCCGGTGACCCCCTCAAGCAAAGTGACCGAAAACACCCCGTCATCGACCCCGCGGCACAGCTCGCCCCCCGCCTCGGATTGGTTTTCGGACAGCGCCGGCCCGGGATGATCGGGATCGGGCGCGTTGAAAGGACGATCGGCGGGCAGCGCGACGGGGATCAGTGCCCCGGCCTTGACCAGCCCGCGCACCACGCCCTCGGAGACCGCCGCCTGTTCGGCGATATCCCGCGCCAGTCCCGGCCGCCCGTCGGACAGGACCTCGATCACGCGGCGGCGCGCATCGGTCATGCGGTCGGGCAACGTCCTCCCAAGCGCAAAGGCCGTCAGCGTTCGCGGTGGCTGGAAAACCCCCGGCGCGCTCATGGTCATGCGCAGCACCGCGCCGGGCGGCGCCAGCGTGTAACGCGCCACCCAGTCTATAAAACGGCGCAAGACCCGGGGTTGCGCCGGCACGTCAATGCGTTCGATCACGGCACGCAGGCGCTCGGCCTTGCACGGCCGGCGATCAGACCCGGCGTTGTCCCAAACCACGCCCACGAGTTCGCGCGGCCCGAGGGGAACCCGAACGAAATCGCCCGGCTTCAAGGTGACGCCCTCCGGCGCCGAATAGTCATAACCATCGCCGAGCGGCAACGGCAATAACACGCGCACCCTTTCCGGTGCGGAATCCGGACTGAGGACGAGTGTCTGTTGGGTGGACTTGGCACGAGGTTGCGGCATCGCTACACTGTGCCAGCCCGCGCGGCGGCGGACAAGTTTTCGCGCAGGGCCAACGGAAAATACGGAGCCCCTAAATGAAATTTTTTGTCGATACCGCGGACATTGATGAAATTCGTGACCTGGCGGCGTCGGGCCTGCTCGACGGCGTGACCACCAACCCTTCGCTGGTGGCCAATACCGGTCGCGATTTTTTTGACATCCTGAAGGATATTTGTGCCGCGGTCGAAGGACCGGTCAGCGCCGAAGTCACGGCCACCGATTACGATTCGATGATGGAGGAGGCGCAACGGCTCATCGCGATTGCCGATAACATTACGATCAAGGTGCCGCTGACCGTTGACGGGCTCAAGGCCTGCCGGTCCCTGACCCAGGCGGGCACCATGGTCAACGTGACCTTGTGTTTCTCGGCCGCGCAGGCCTTGCTGGCGGCCAAGGCCGGGGCCACATTCATTTCCCCGTTCGTCGGCCGTCTCGACGATATCGCCCATGACGGCATGGGATTGATCGCCGAGATCAAGGAGATTTACGACAATTACCCGAATCTGACGACCGAGATTCTGGTGGCGTCGGTTCGCCACCCGGTCCATGTGGTCGAAGCCGCCCGCATCGGCGCCGATGTCTGTACGATCCCGCCGGGGGTGCTGAGAAAACTGTTCAACCATCCGCTCACCGATCGGGGGCTGGAGGCGTTCCTCGCCGACTGGCGGAAGACCGGTCAGGATATCCTGAGCTGATATGACCGGGCGCGGCACGGCACCGGCAAAATCCTTGGAAGCTCTCGCCGCCGCGCCCGACGTCCGCCGCCATTTTGATGAATGGCTGCGCCATCTGATCGCCGAACGGCGATCCTCGCCCCACACTCTGTCAGCCTACCAGCGGGACGTGAGGCGGTTTTTCGCTTTCCTGGCCCAACATCTGGGCGAGCCCGCCGATCTGGCGCGGCTCGAAAGCCTGAAAATCGTGGATTTTCGCTCTTATCTCGCGGCCTGTCGCGGCAGCGGGCTTTCCAACCGGTCGATGGCCCGGGGCTTTAGTGCGGTGCGGGCGTTCTTTCGCTTTCTCGAGCGCACCAACATCTTGACCAACGCGGCAATCAGCGCGGTGCGCACCCCCAAGCTGGCCCATACGGTTCCGCGTCCGCTGGCCGAAGACGTTGCCGTCCGGGTTGCCAGGGAAGCCGGGAGCCTATCCGCGGAGCCATGGATCGGTCGTCGCGACATTGCCGTCCTGACTTTGCTTTACGGCTGCGGCCTGAGGATTTCGGAAGCCCTCGGCCTCAATCGCAGGGACGCGCCAACCGGCAATGCGATGGTGATCAAGGGCAAGGGGGGCAAGGAGAGACTGGTTCCAGTGCTGCCCATGGTGCGCGACGCGATCGCACAATATGTCGCGTCTTGTCCTCACACCCTGGCGCTGGAAGGGCCGCTGTTCGTTGGCATGCGCGGGGGGCGTCTCAACGCCCGGGCGATCCAGGCCGTCATGCAAAGATTACGGGGCGCGCTGGGCCTGCCGGCCTCGGCCACACCGCACGCCCTGCGCCACAGCTTCGCCACCCATTTGCTGTCAGCCGGCGGCGACCTGCGCACCATTCAGGAGCTGCTGGGGCACGCCAGCCTGTCGACCACCCAGCATTACACCGAGGTCGACACCGCCCGCCTGACCGCGGTCTACGACGCCGCCCATCCGCGAGCGCGGGGATAACAAGGCGATGGGAGGCAATAACATGCATCACGGCAGCGCCCCGGCGAAAACCCGCCGGGTTGACCTTAGCCACACCATCGAGGAGGGGCTGATCACCTACCGGGGATTGCCCGCGCCCCTGATCTGCGATTTCCTGAGCCGCGAAGCCAGCCACGGCCATTACGACGCCGGCACCGAGTTTCAGATCGGACGGATCGAAATGGTCGGCAATACCGGGACCTGTATCGACGCGCCGTTCCACCGTTTCGCCGACGGAAAGGACCTCGCCGCCCTCACCCTTGACAGCCTCGCCGATCTCGAATGCGTGGTGGTGCGCGTGCCCCATGACGGTCCCGATCACGCGATTGACGCCAGGATTTTCCGCAATATCGATCCGCGCGGCAAGGCCGTATTGGTCCATACCGGCTGGGACCGGCACTGGAACACTGAGCGCTATTTTGAGGGGCATGCTTTCCTGACCGGCGCGGCGGCCGATTGTCTGGTTGAGGCGGGCGCGCGGCTGGTCGGCATCGATTCGCTTAATATCGACGACACCCGGGGCGGCACGCGTCCGGTTCACACCACTCTGCTCGGCCACGATATTCCAATCGTCGAGCATATGACCGGTCTCGGGGCACTGCCGGATGCGGGCGCACGCTTCTTCGCGGCGCCGCCGATGATCAAGGCCATGGGCAGTTTTCCGGTACGCGCCTTTTGCCTTGTTCCGGAAGACAACGGCGACGAATAGTTCGTCAGCGCGGCGGTTCAAAGAACACAAAACCGAATCGGCCGACCGCGTAGAAACCCAACGCCCGATAAGCAGCCAGCGCCGGGGCGTTATTCTCGTTCGCGGTGAGCACACCGCGCGACGCGCCGGTTTCACGCGCCGCCAGCAAGGCCCCGGCAACCACCGAACGGCCGAATCCCCGCCCGCGATGCTCAGCCGGCGTCCAGACCCAGGCCAGTTGCACGGCATCGGGCAAGGCGGCGTTGAAACCGGCATAGGCGACCGGGCCGGCGTCGTCAGCCACCACCCAGTGCTGGCGGTCGCTTTGCAACCTTCGGGCCGCGGCCTGTTCGGTCTGGAACAACTGATCCGAATCAACGTCCGCCAAAAGATCGAGGCGAAAACCCACGCGCCATTTCGCGACCAGATCGAGCTCGTCTTCCAGCGGCAGGCGACATTCCAGACCGTTCGACAACGCCCTGGGAACCTGGAGTTTGACCAGGTCGAGCGCCATCAGATGTTCCCGGCTTTCGAGAAACGGCTCTCTCCTGCCCAGGCCAGGCCAATGGCGGGCATGGTCGACCTGATCGAGCGGACCCACCAGACCCTTGACCGGGCGACCGGAGATCGCCACCAGCCGGGCCAGCAACTCGGGCGAGGCCACGGGAACCTGAAGCTGAATGATGCCGTGCCAGGCATGGGCGGCCAGCGACTGGATGCGACCGTCCCTGAGCAGCGCCACATAGGTCGCCTGAAACGGCTCTCCCTTGTCCACAAGACCGGCCCGGCGGATGTCGGACAGCATATGCATGGAGCTGTCCGCATGGCCTCTCAGGAAGGCCTCGGCCAACGCCTCGTCGCCCGGAACTAGCTTTCGAATCTGCCCCATACCGCTATCACGGCGCGGGCGCCACTGGCCCTCTCGCGATTAGATGTGAATCGCGCCGGAGCCGGCGGCAAGCGCCGCCTCCTTCATTGCCTCCATCTCGGTCGGATGGGCATGGCAGGTAAGCGCGATATCCTCGGCGCTAGCCCCGTATTCCATCGCCAGAACCGCCTCGGCGATCATGTTGCCGGCATCGGCGGCGACGATGTGAACACCCAGAACCCGATCGGTGGCGGCGTCCGTCAACAGTTTAACAAAGCCATCGGTGTTTCCGGTAACTTTCGAACGCGAATTGGCGGTCAATGGGAATTTTCCGACCGTATATTCGACGCCTTCTTCCTTAAGCTGTTCCTCGGTCTTTCCGACGCAGGCCGCCTCGGGCGCGGTATAGACCACGCCCGGAATCGCGTCGTAATTCACCTGGGCGCCATGACCGGCGATGATCTCGGCACAGGCCGCGCCCTCCTCGCTCGCCTTATGGGCCAGCATGGCGCCGGCGATTGCATCGCCGATGGCATGGATCGAGGGTACGCTGGTGCGGAAATTGCCATCCGTGACAACCCGGCCCCGGTCGTCGAGCGCAACGCCTGCTTCCTCAAGTCCCAGCCCCTCGGTGTGCGGTTTGCGGCCCACCGACACCAGCACCATATCGCACGAAATGGTGGTTTCCCCGCCGCCGTTCACCGGCTCGACCGTCACCTTGGCGGTGCGCGCGGTTGTGGTCACGCCGGTCACCTTGGTCCCGGTCTTGATCTTCATGCCCTGCTTTTTCAAAAGGCGGGTCATGGTCTTGGAAATCTCGCTGTCCATGCCCGGAAGAATCCGGTCGAGGAACTCGATCACGGTCACTTCCGCGCCCAGACGCTGCCACACCGAGCCCATTTCGAGCCCGATATAACCGCCACCAATCACCACCAGATGCTTGGGAACCTTGGGGAGCGCCAGAGCGCCGGTCGAGGACACAACGCGTTTTTCGTCAATCTCGATGCCGGGCAACGAGGCCACTTCCGAGCCGGTGGCGATGATAATGTTCCTGGCCTCAAGGGTCTGCGCATCGCCCTCGGCCGGGGTCACCTCGACGCTGTTGGGACCGGTGAGCCGGCCCGCGCCGACAAAATATTCGACCTTGTTGCGGGTGAACAGGAACTCGATGCCCTTGGTCAGCTCGGAGACCGTCTTGTTCTTGTTGGCCATGATCGCGTCGAGATCGAACGACACGTTGTCGACTTTGATGCCCAGCGGTTCGAGCCCGTTTTTGGCGTGATTATATTCGTGGGTGGAATGCAGCAGCGCCTTCGACGGTATGCAGCCGACATTGAGGCAGGTGCCCCCCAACGTGCCGCGCTTGTCGACGCAAGCGACTTTAAGGCCAAGTTGCGCCGCCCGGATTGCGGCGACATAGCCGCCCGGCCCGCCGCCGATCACCACGACATCGAAAGATTTGCTCATGACACCCTCTTGAAACTGAATAGTTTTTCGGTCGGACAATTAGGCCGATCCAAGATTACAAATCAAGCAGAAGACGGGTCGGGTCTTCCAGGCATTCCTTGACCCTCACCAGGAACGTCACCGCCTCGCGCCCGTCGATAATGCGGTGATCGTAGGACAGCGCCAGATACATCATCGGCCGCACCACGACCTGATCGCCGATCGCCACCGGACGTTTCTGGATCTTGTGCATGCCGAGGATCGCCGATTGCGGCGGATTGAGGATCGGCGTCGACATCAGGGAACCGAACACACCGCCGTTCGATATGGTGAAGGTGCCGCCCTGAAGCTCGTCAATCGCCAGCTTGCCGTCGCGGGCGCGGATGCCCAGGTCGGTGATCGTACCCTCGATATCGGCAAAATTCATGGCGTCGGCATCACGCACCACCGGCACCACGAGACCCTGCGGCGCACTCACCGCCACCCCGATGTCGTAATGATTCTTGTAAACGATGTCGTCGCCGTCGACCTCGCCATTGACCGCGGGAATTTCCTTAAGCGCGGTCACACAGGCCCTGACGAAAAACGACATGAAGCCAAGGCGCACGCCGTGCCTTTTTTCGAACGCCTCCTTGTATTGCGCCCGGGTCTCCATCAACGCCGACATATCCACCTCGTTGAAGGTGGTCAGCATCGCCGCCGTATTCTGAGCTTCCTTGAGCCGCTGGGCGATGCGCCGGCGCAACGGCGACATGCGAACCCGCTCCTCGCGCGGATCATCCGCGCGCGCCACCGCCGGAGCCGGTGTGGGCGCGGGTGCGGGGACCTCGGCGGTTTGGCCGCCAAGCGCCGCGAGGACGTCGCCCTTGGTAAGCCGGCCTCCCTTGCCGCTTGCGGGAATCCGAGCAGCGTCCAATCCATGCTCGCCAACCAGCCGGCGCACGGACGGCGACATCGGAGCTGCCGGTTCAGGCTGAGCGGGCTGAACAACCGGGGCCGCCGAGACGACAGGCGCGGCCGGGGCCGGGGCCGGCGACGTTCCGGCGGCGGCCTCGTCAATCACGCCGATCACCGCGCCCACCGAAACGGTTTGGCCTTCCTGGGCCCGGATTTCAGCGAGCGCGCCGGAGGAAGAGGCGAAAACCTCCAGCGTCACCTTGTCGGTCTCGAGCTCCGCCAGGAGCTCGTCGGCTTTCACGGCGTCGCCCACCGCCTTGAACCACCTGCCGATGATCGCTTCCGAGATTGATTCGCCCAGGGACGGGACGACGACCTCCCGCGCCGCCGCGGCGGGCGCTGCTTCCGGCCTGGATGCCGCCGCCGGGGCCGCGACATTTCTGGCCGGGGCCGCCGTTACCCTTGCGGCGCCATCGATCAGTCCCAGCAGCGCGCCGACTTCGACCGTATCGCCTTCCCTGGCCGTTATCTCGGCAAGGGCGCCGGCTGCGGGTGCATTGACCTCGACCGTGATTTTATCGGTCTCAATCTCAAGCACCGGCTCGTCTGTCGCGACCGCATCCCCCACATTCTTGAACCATTTGCCGATGATCGCTTCGGTGATCGACTCGCCGAGCGCCGGCACTTCTATTCTGGTGGTCATCGAAGCCTCGTTGTTATCCGGTTCGTTTAGTTTACAGGGTTAATGCCGCATCGACGAGTGCGGACTGTTCGGCATTATGCCGACGCAACGACCCGGTCGCCGGCGATGCCGAGGCCGGTCGCCCGGCGTAAGTCGGCCGGCTGGACGCGGTCTCTACTTTGCCCAGGACGTCCTCAATCAGCGGCTCGACAAAGGTCCAGGCCCCCATGTTACGGGGCTCTTCCTGGCACCAAACCACCCCGGCACTGGGAAAACGCGCCAGTTCCTTGGTCAAGGCTTTGGTCGGGAACGGATAGAGCTGTTCCAGCCGCAGGATTTGGGTATCGTTCTGATTGCGTCGCTCCCGCTCCTCAAAGAGGTCGTAATAGACCTTTCCGGTGCATAGGATCACTCGTTTGATGGCCTGGTCGGCCACGAGATTGACGCCATCCCCGGGATTGACCTCTGCGTCATCCCAAAGCAGGCGGTGAAATGACGAACCCGGCGCGAAATCGGCAAGCCTTGACACCGCGCGCTTGTGGCGCAGCAGCGATTTTGGCGTCATGATCACCAGAGGCTTGCGGAACTTGCGGTGAAGCTGGCGGCGCAGGATGTGGAAATAGCTCGCCGGCGTCGTGCAGTTCGCGACCTGCATGTTATCCTCGGCGCAGAGTTGCAGATACCGCTCCAGCCGGGCCGAGGAATGCTCCGGTCCCTGACCCTCGTATCCATGGGGCAGCAGCATCACCAGGCCGCTCATGCGCAGCCACTTGCTCTCGGCCGAGCTGATGAACTGATCGACGATCACCTGCGCCCCGTTGGCGAAATCGCCGAATTGGGCTTCCCACAGGATAAGCGCGGTCGGGTCGGCCAGGCTGTAGCCATATTCGAACCCCAGAACCGCGACCTCGGACAGCATGCTGTCGATAACCTCGAAGCGCTCGCCGCCGCCCAGATTATTGATGGGCAAAAAGCGGCTCTCGTTGCTTTGATCGGTGAGAACCGCATGACGCTGGCTGAACGTGCCGCGTCCCGAATCCTGGCCCGAGAGGCGGACACGGTGGCCGTCGTCGACCAGCGAACCGAAGGCCAGCGCCTCACCGGTCGCCCAGTCGATCCCCTCGCCGGTCTCGAACATGCGCCGCTTGTTTTCGAGCTGCCGCTTGATGGTGCGATGCAAATGAAACCCTTCGGGCACCGTGGTCAGCGCCGCGCCGATGCGTTTCAGGTCCTCGATGTCGACGGCGGTCCGGCCCCGGCGTTCATCACCGGACGCGATCTCAAATCCGCTCCATCGACCTTCCAGCCAATCCGCCTTGTTGGGGCGATAGCTTTCCGAGGCCTCGAATTCCTCTTCGAGCTGGCCTTCAAACTCGGCCACCATTTGCTCCGCGGCGTCGTCGGTGATCACACCCTCGTCGATCAGACGGCGCGCATAAATCTGCCGCGTTGTCGGATGCTGGGCGATTCGGCGATACATCAGCGGCTGGGTGAAGGCGGGCTCGTCGGACTCGTTATGTCCGTGCCGGCGGAAGCAGAAAATGTCGACCACCACATCCTTCTTGAACGCCTGGCGGAACTCGGTCGCAATCTTGCAGACATGGATCACCGCTTCCGGGTCGTCGCCATTGACGTGGAAAATCGGCGCCTGGACCATTTTGGCGCTGTCCGAAGGGTAAGGAGACGAGCGCGAATATTTGGGGCTCGTGGTAAAGCCGATCTGATTGTTGACGATGACATGGATGGTGCCGCCGGTTCGATAGCCCTTAAGCTGCGACAGACCGAAACACTCCGCGACCAGCCCCTGACCGGCGAAAGCCGCATCGCCGTGAAGCAGCACCGACATCACCTGCCCTCGCTCGGCGTCGCCAGACTGGGCCTGCTTGGCCCGGACCCGGCCCAGCACGACCGGATCAACCGCCTCCAGGTGCGACGGGTTGGCGCTGAGCGACAGATGGACCAGATTGCCGTCGAATTCCCGGTCGGCGGACGTGCCAAGATGGTATTTCACATCGCCCGAACCCTGGACATCCTCCGGATTCGCCGAGCCGCCGCGAAATTCGTGGAAAATCGCGCGATAGGGCTTGCTCATCACATTAGTGAGAACGTTGAGCCGGCCGCGATGGGGCATGCCGAGCACAAGCTCCGTCACGCCCAGATGGCCGCCGCGCTTGATGATCGCCTCCATGGCCGGAATTACGGCTTCCGCGCCATCGAGACCGAACCGTTTGGTGCCGGTATATTTGCGGTTCAGAAAGCGTTCCAGAATCTCCGCCTCGATCAGCTTCTGGAGAATCGCCCGCTTTCCCTTGCGGGTAAAGCGAATGTCGTTATCGCGCCCCTCGATGCGCTGCTGAATCCACGCCTTCTCCTCGGGCACGTTGATATGCATGAACTCGACGCCAACTGTCGCGCAATAGGTGCGATGGAGGATCGCCATGATCTCACGCATGGTCGGCGTTTCGAGGCCAAGCACGCCGTCGATGAAAATCGGACGGTCAAAGTCGTCTTCGGTAAAGCCGTAAGTTTCCGGCATCAGCTCGGGATGGGGCGGCCGAACGTCAAGGCCCAGAGGGTCGAGATTGGCCACCAGATGGCCGCGCACCCGATAGGCCCGGATCAGCATGAGCGCCCGAATCGAGTCCAGCGTCGCGGCGCGCAAGGTGGCGACGTCGAAGGAATGGCCGGGCTCCGGCCGCGACGCTTCCTGAGACGCCGCCGCTTCAGCGTCAAGACCGGCGTCAAAACCGGCCGTATATTCGTCGCCTGTTCCGCCATTTGACTGGCGCGGCGGACCCGGCCGCGCCCATGACGCGACAGGCGCGCCTGTCATGGCCTCGCGCGCGCCGGACGACAGCTTGTTGAAATAGGTCCGCCAACTGGCATCGACGGACTGAGGATCATCGACATACCGGCGGTAAAGATCCTCGATGAAGCGGCTATTGCCGCCGTACAGAAACGACGATTCGTCGATCGCTCTGGCCATGGCTCAGTGGCGCGAACTATCTCCGCGCCCCTCCTCCGTAGATACGCACGCCCATTCAGCCCTTGAGCACATCGACCAGCGTTGTGCCGAGGGCCGCCGGCGAGTCCGAGACGGTGATGCCAGCGCTCCGCATCGCCTCGATCTTATCCTCGGCGCCGCCCTTGCCGCCCGAGATGATCGCGCCGGCATGTCCCATGCGCCGACCCGGGGGGGCGGTTCGACCCGCAATGAACCCGACCACAGGTTTCTTGATTTTCGATTGCTTCAGGAAATCCGCCGCCTCTTCCTCGGCGGAACCGCCGATTTCACCGATCATGACGATGGACTCGGTGCTGTCGTCGGCCAGGAACATGTCCAGGACGTCGATGAAGTTCGTGCCGTTCACGGGGTCACCGCCAATGCCGACGCAGGTGCTCTGCCCAAGACCGACCGCGGTTGTCTGTGCGACCGCCTCGTAGGTCAGGGTCCCCGAACGCGACACGATGCCCACATTGCCGGCCTTGTGAATGTGGCCGGGCATGATGCCGATCTTGCACTGATCGGGCGTGATGACGCCCGGACAGTTGGGACCGATCAGCCGGGTGCTCGAATCGTCGAGCGCGCGTTTCACCTTGACCATGTCGAGGACCGGAATGCCCTCGGTGATGCACACCACCAATTCCACCCCGGCCTCGACCGCCTCGACAATGGCGTCGGCCGCGAACGGCGGCGGAACATAGATCACCGAAGCGTCCGCCCCGGTCGCCTCGACCGCTTCTTCCACGGTGTCATGGATCGGCAGCCCGAGATGCTCGCCGCCGCCCTTGCCCGGGGTGACGCCCCCGACCATCCTGGTGCCGTAGGCAATCGCCTGCTCGGTATGGAACGTGCCCTGTGCGCCGGTGAGCCCCTGACACAAAACCCTGGTATCACTATTTACGAGAATCGACATCAGGAAGCCTCCGTTACCGCGGCCACGACCTTTTGTGCGGCATCATCGAGATTGTCCGCCGACACGATCCGAAGGCCGGAATCCGTGAGAATCTGTTTGCCCAAATCGACATTGGTGCCGGCCAGCCGGACCACCAGCGGCACCTCGAGGCTGACCTCGCGCGCCGCGGCCACGATGCCCTCGGCAATCACGTCGCAGCGCATGATGCCGCCGAAGATATTGACCAGAATGCCTTCGACATTCGCGTCCGACAGGATGATCTTGAACGCCTCGGTGACCCGTTCCCTGGTTGCGCCGCCGCCGACGTCGAGGAAGTTCGCGGGGGCGCTGCCATGGAGCTTGATGATGTCCATGGTCGCCATCGCCAGCCCGGCGCCATTGACCATGCAGCCGATGCTGCCATCGAGCTTGATGTAGTTGAGCTCATGCTTGGCGGCCTCGAGCTCCATCGGGTCCTCTTCGTCGGGGTCCCGCAGCTCGACCACGTCCTTGTGCCGGAACAAGGCATTGTCATCGAAATTCATCTTGGCATCGAGCGGGATGATGTCGTTCGACCCGGTCACCACCAGGGGGTTGATCTCCAGCAAGCTGGCGTCGAGTTCCACGAATGCCCGGTAAAGCGCCCCGATCAGCCGCACCGCGGCGGATACCTGTTTGCCCTCCAGGCCCAGCGCGAAGGCGATCTTGCGGCCGTGAAAGGGCATCAGGCCAATCGCCGGATCGATCGTGATCGTGATGATCTTCTCGGGCGTGTTGGCGGCCACCTCCTCGATGTCCATGCCACCCTCGGTCGACGCCATGATCGCGACCCGGCTGGTGGCGCGGTCGACCAGCAAGCTCAGATAAAGCTCGCGGGCGATGTCGCAACCTTCTTCGACATAGACGCGCTTGACTTCCTTGCCCTGCGGGTCGGTCTGATGGGTGATCAGGTTCATGCCGATCATGGCGGCTGCCGCCTCGCGCACTTCCTCGATCGTTTTCACGACCTTGACGCCGCCGCCCTTGCCGCGCCCGCCGGCGTGAATCTGGGCCTTGACCACATACACCGGCCCCCCCAGATCTTTCGCGGCGTCTTCCGCTTCATGGGGGGTGTAGGCGACCGCCCCTCTCGGTACCGGAACGCCGAATTTGGCAAGCAGGCCCTTGGCTTGATACTCGTGGATATTCATGCCGGTCTGATACTCCCGCCGCGCCCGCCGGCGCGTATTTTTCGTCTGAAATCAAGCGCGGCCCCGCTTTTTCGCGACCGCACGCTCACTTATAACACCGCCCTTGGTGGTGGCAACCGCGAAGCCGGATCAGTCCAGCTCCGGGTCGATTTTTTTGCACGCCGCGACAAGGCCGCGCACCGCTTCGACCGACTTGTCGAACCCGACCTGCTCGTCGGCGTCGAGTTTGATCTCGACCACGCGCTCGATCCCAGCCGCGCCGATGATCGTCGGCACACCGACATAAAGGCCGTCGACACCGTATTCGCCATCAAGCCAGGCCGCGCAAGGCAGCATCCGGCGCTTGTCGCGCAAGTAGGCTTCGGCCATCTCGATCGCCGCCGCCGCCGGCGCGTAGAACGCCGATCCGGTTTTTAACAGCCCGACAATCTCGGCGCCGCCGCTCCGGGTGCGCTGAATGATCTCATCGAGCCGCTCCTGCGTGGTCCAGCCCATCTCAACGAGATCCGGCAGCGGAATGCCGGCAACCGTGGAATAGCGCGCCAGCGGCACCATGGTATCGCCATGACCGCCGAGCACGAACGCGGTGACATCCTCGACCGAGACGTTGAACTCGCGGGCCAGGAACAGCCGGAAACGGGCCGAATCGAGCACTCCCGCCATGCCCACCACCTTGTTGTGCGGCAGGCCGGTGATCTCGCGCAGCGCCCACACCATGGCGTCGAGCGGGTTGGTGATGCAGATCACAAAGGCATCGGGGGCATGTTCCTTGATGCCGGCGCCGACCGCTCTCATCACCTTGAGATTGATGCCCAGAAGATCATCCCGGCTCATGCCCGGCTTGCGGGGCACGCCGGCGGTCACGATCACCACATCCGCGCCGGCGATGGCGGCATAGTCCTGAGCCCCGGACATCGCGGCATCGAATCCGCCGATCGGCGAGGACTGTTCCAGATCGAGCGCCTTGCCCTGGGGCAAGCCTTCCACGATGTCGAAGATGACGACGTCTCCGAGCTGCTTCAGTCCGGCGAGATGGGCAAGGGTGCCGCCAATCTGTCCGCCACCGATGAGCGCGATCTTGCTGCGGGCCATGGGCTGTCTCCATTCAAGCGATGTTTTGGGGGCGCCGCCCCCGCACAATACGGGGACGGTCAAAATAATCAGGACGATGTAGCGCGATTCCCGGCCCCCTTTCAAGGGCGCAGATCAATCGGCCGATCAACCAAACGACATTGTTATGATGGCGATAAAAATCGTGACTTGGGCTATATCAAGCCCAGTGACGGCCTTTGTGGCGCCGGCGTTTGAAATTTGAAGCCGGGTCGCCGTCACCCGGTCTCGCGGCGGGCGAAATAGTCGTGGCTTTGCATTTCCATGAGCCGTGAGGCGGTGCGGGCGAATTCGAAACCGCCGTCGCCTTGCGGATAGAGCTCGTGGGGCAGGGCTTCGGCCGAGCAGATCAGCCGGACCTGATTGTCGTAAAGCGCGTCGATCAACGTCGTAAACCGCTTTGCCACATTGCGTCGATCGCGGGTGATCACCGGAATGCCGGACAGCACGATGGTGTGGTAACGCGCGGCCAGCGCCAGATAGTCGGCCGCGCCGAGCGCGCGCTCGCACAGTTCGGAAAATGTGGCCCGGGCGACGCCCCTGGCGGCTTCGGCGATCACGAGCTTGCGCCCCTGAACCGTTATTTCCTCGGGCTCGCCGGTCCGCCCATCGGTCAACGCAAGAAAAGCTTCCACAAGCCTGGCCTCGGCCGCTTCGCCCAGCGGCGTGTGATAAACCGGCGCGCCCAGCAACCGTTCCAGCCGATAATCGGTGGGGCTTTCCAGATGCAACAAATCGAGCCGTGTCTTGATCAGGGCGATGAACGGCAGAAACAGGCCGCGATTGAGGCCGTTTTCGTACAGGCGATCGGGCGGGATGTTGGAGGTGATCACAACCACCACACCGGCGTCGAACAGGCCCGAGAACAAGCGGCTTAAAATCATCGCATCGGCGACGTCGCCAACCTGGAATTCATCAAAGCACAACAGCGTGGCCTGATCCGCCATTTTGGCCGCCAGCGGCGGGATCGGATCGTCGCCCGCCATCCCGGCCCGCGCACGGGCCACAGCACTCATGCCGCGCCATTGGTGGATCGCGTCATGCACCTCAAGCATGAACTCGTGAAAATGAACCCGGCGTTTTTTCTCGACCGGCGCGGTGTCCAGGAACAAGTCCATCAGCATCGACTTGCCGCGGCCGACATCGCCATAAAGATAAAGTCCCATCGGCGCCGGCGCCCGCCGGCCGCGCCCGAGCAGCCGTTGCAGAACGCCTGCCTCGCGGTCCCGGTGATAATGCTTGAGCCGCAGATGCAGGGTATCGAGCATTTCCACCGCCCGCTCCTGCGTCGGATCGGCGGTGAGTTCAAAGGCCGCCAGCCGCGCGCGATAGGCCGCGATCGGGGTTTCATTTTCGCTCGGATCGATATCGCTCACGGGAAGCACCGGGATTCTATTGGTCCGCACAGTGCTATAGGTAACGAGAAGAGTGCAGGCAAACTAAAAATGCCGCGACCGTTCCGAATCCGCCGGCGGCGTCGAGTGCGTTTACATCGGCCACCCACACTGGTACTGTTGGCGCAACTGAAAACCCGGATGCGGCCGTAAGGCAGCCGGTGCGACAGAACAATAAATTGGGGAACAAGTCCGTGACGATGCTTTCTTGTTTTAAACGCCGCCGGTTGACCGCCATGGCCATGACCGGCGCGGCATTCATCATGGTTGCCGGCCTTATGATCGCCGCCGAAGTCCACGCCCAGGAGACGGAACAGCCGGAGGTCGTGACCCTGACCTACAACTGGCCCACTGATCTTAAAGGGACCGTCGTTGTGCACCTGACCAAAAGCCAGCAGTCTCAGGGTCAAGCCGTAGAGGAAACGATGACGGTTGAGGCCAAGTTCTGGACGCTGGCAAACGACGACGGCCTGACCGTTTTCACTGAGAACCAATCATTCGAGTTAAGCCGCTCCAATCAAGCGGAAGGCGTGCAGGCCCTGCTGCAGGAATCCCTGGACGAAATTGCCGCCATCTCACCGAACTACAAAATCGATGCCAATGGCGAACTTTTGGGCGTGGTCGGCATCGATGCGCTTCACGCCACAATAATGCGGTGGTTTGACAGGTTACTAGAGTCGGTTGCTGAACTTGGCACGGAATTACCGGAGCAAAATATCGCCCAAATTCGCCAATTGGTGGAACGATTGAGCGCGCCGGAGGTGCTGCAAGCCAACATACAGGCGGAATGGAACCGGGATGTCTCCCAATGGCAGGGAGCGTCGCTTGAAAAGGATGCGGTCTATCGGCTCGACGCCGACGTCTCGACCCCCATGTTGGGCGACGCGCCGATCCCGGCCGTCAACGAATATGTCTACCACGGCCGCGTTGCCTGCAACGACGCCGATACCGCCCTCGGCTGCGTGAAACTTACCATGACTTCACGTCTGCACCCGGAAAAGGCCGGCGACGCGATCCGCCAATTGCTGGCGCCCCTGGGCGAGGCGGCGCCAATCATTTCCACGCTCCAGATCGACACCGATGTGTCGTTGATTACCGAACCGAATACGCTGATTCCGCACCGCATGCAGCAGGAAAAGCATGTCCGGCTGGTGATCAGCAAGGGCGAGGATGGGGAAGAAGTGACGGAGCAAGTCGAAAATCGAACCGATATTTACCGTTATTAGCGGCTCCAGGGAAAGTCGGCGGACGCATCCGCCGGCTTTCTATTCCGGATTATTCCGATACAGGGCACCCACCTAACTCCGTCGCTCCACCATCATCTTCTTGATCTCGGCGATGGCCTTGGCGGGGTTGAGGCCCTTTGGGCAGGCCTGGGCGCAGTTCATGATGGTGTGGCAGCGATAAAGCCGGAACGGGTCCTCAAGTTCGTCGAGGCGCTCGCCGGTTTCCTCATCGCGGCTGTCGACCAGCCAGCGGTAGGACTGAAGCAAAGCCGCCGGCCCCAGATAGCGATCCTCGTTCCACCAATAGCTCGGACAGCTCGTGGAGCAGCAGGCGCACAGGATGCATTCATACAGGCCGTCAAGCTCGGCCCGATCCTCGTAACTCTGCAACCGCTCCGACCCCGACGGGTCCGGGGTCCTGGTTTTGAGCCAGGGCTCGATCGAGGCGTACTGGGCGTAGAAATTGGTGAGATCGGGCACCAGATCCTTGATCACCTTGGCATGGGGCAACGGATTGATGTTGACGTCGCCTTTGACCTCATCGACCCCCTTGGTGCAGGCCAGCGTGTTCTCGCCGTCGATATTCATGGCGCAAGACCCGCACACACCTTCGCGGCACGACCGGCGGAAGGTCAGCGTCGGATCCACCTCGTTCTTGATCTTGATCAGCGCGTCGAGGACCATCGGCCCGCAATTGTCCATGTCCACCTCAAAAGTGTCCATGTGCGGATTTTCACCGTCGTCCTCGTTCCAGCGATAGACGTTGAAGCGCCGGACATTGCTGGCCCCGTCGGGCGCCTTGTGGGTCTTGCCCTTTTTGATTCTGGAATTCCTGGGCAGCGCGAACTCAGCCATTCACTTAATCCTCGTTTCCACGTCTTATACCAAGGCTCATTAAGCATAAGCCTTTAATTGCGTTCAAGCGCCACGCAGGCTGCGCTCCCGCTTAGTCGCTAGTCCTTGATCATATTGGTTGTTTTCAACCAATATGATCAGCGTCCACCAAATCTCAATGAGTCGTCCTCATCGAGATTTGGTCTTACTCGCGGTGGGGGCATTCTAGTAAACCCGGGCCTTGGGCTTGATGTAATCAATCTCGTCGGTAAGCGTGTAATCGTGCACCGGCCGATCCGCGAAGGTCACCTTGCCGTCGTCGTCGACCGACGCCATCGTGTGCTTCATCCAGTTTTCGTCGTCCCGATCCGGATAGTCCTCGCGGGCATGGGCGCCACGGGATTCCTTGCGCCGGGCCGCCGAGTTCATGGTCGCCACCGCCTGCCGGATCAGATTGTCAAGCTCCAGGGTCTCGACAAGATCGCTGTTCCATACCAGCGAGCGGTCGGAAACCTTGAGGTCGGCCATGTGGTCCCAGACCTGGGCGATTTTCCCGACGCCTTCGTCCAGCACTTCCTGCGTGCGGAACACCGCGCAGAAATTCTGCATCGTCTTTTGCATCTCCAGCCGGACCTTGGCCGTCGGACTGCCGCCGTCGGCATTGCGGAAGCGGTCGAGCCGGCCCAGCGCCAGATCGGCGGAATCAGCCGGCAAATCTTTGTGGGGCTGACGGGGCTTGATGAGTTCGGCGGCACGATCGGCGGAGGCGCGGCCGAACACCACCAGGTCGATCAGCGAATTCGAACCGAGCCGGTTGGCGCCATGCACCGAAACGCAGGCGCCCTCGCCCACGGCCATCAGGCCGGGCACCACCGCGTCCGGGTCGCCGTCCCTGGGCGCCATCACCTCGGCGCGGTAATTGGTCGGTACGCCGCCCATATTATAATGCACGGTCGGAATGATCGGGATCGGCTCCCTGGTGACGTCCACACCGGCGAAAATACGGGACGATTCGGCAATTCCCGGCAGCCGTTGCTCGATGATATCGGCGTCGATATGGTCAAGATGCAGGAACATATGGTCCTTGTCCGCCCCGACGCCGCGACCCTCGCGGACTTCGATGGTGATCGCGCGCGACACCACGTCGCGCGACGCCAAATCCTTGGCGTGGGGGGCGTACCGCTCCATAAAGCGCTCACCCTTGGAATTGACCAGATAGCCGCCCTCGCCGCGCACCCCTTCGGTAATCAGCATCCCAGCGCCGTAAATGCCGGTGGGATGGAACTGGACGAACTCCATGTCCTGGACCGGAAGACCGGCACGCATCACCATGCCGGCGCCATCGCCGGTGCAGGTGTGGGCCGAGGTGCAGGAGAAATAGGCCCGGCCATAGCCGCCGGTCGCCAGCACCACCATATGGGCGCGGAATCGATGGATCGTGCCGTCGTCAAGATTGAGCGCGATGACGCCCCGGCACTCCCCGTCGACCATGATCAGGTCGATGGCGAAATATTCGATATAGAAATCCGCGTCATGCCTCAACGACTGCTGATAGAGCGTGTGCAGCATGGCGTGCCCGGTCCGGTCGGCGGCGGCACAGGTGCGCTGCGCGGGCGGGCCGTCGCCGAAATCGGTGGTCATGCCGCCGAAGGGGCGCTGATAGATCTTGCCATCCTCGGTGCGCGAAAACGGCAAGCCATAATGCTCAAGCTCCAGCACCGCGTCGGGTGCATTGCGGCACATATATTCGATGGCGTCCTGGTCGCCCAGCCAGTCCGACCCCTTGACGGTATCGAACATATGCCAGCGCCAATTGTCGTCCCCCATGTTGCCAAGCGCCGCGGCGATGCCGCCCTGGGCGGCCACGGTATGGCTTCGGGTCGGGAAGACCTTGGTGATACACGCGATCTTCAGGCCCTTTTCAGCCATGCCCATGGTCGACCGCAGGCCCGACCCACCGGCGCCCACGACCACGACGTCATAGGTGTGATCAATTATCTGATAAGCTTTGGTCATCTCGGCCTCAAACTCCAACCGCCAGCTTCAACACCGCGAACACGCAGGCCAGCCCCAGCCCCACGGTGGCGAACAGCACCAGGATCTGAGCGGTGATTTTGGCCGCCGCGTCATGCACATAATCTTCAATCACGGCCTGAAGGCCGAGTTTCATGTGGTAAAAACCGGCGAGCAGCAATGCCAGCATGACAATCGCAACCAGCGGCGACGACAGCCAGGCCACGGTGGTCGCGTAATCAGCGCCGGCCAATCCCGCCATTGAGGTGACGAACCAGATCACCAGGGGAACAAGCGCCATTGCGGTCAGGCGCTGGCGCCACCAGTGGCTGGTGCCATCCTTTGCTGATCCACGGCCGCGCACCCGGCCCAGGGGCGTTCTCAGATCCATGCTTCTAGCCCCCCAACATGCCGTAGCCGAACGCCCAGGCGATGAGCGTAAGCAGCAACGATCCAAACAGCGCCGCCCACCCGGTCCTGGTCGCCGTGCGGACATCGAAGCCCAGACCGGCGTCCCAGAACAAATGACGGATACCGTTCGACAAATGATACAACAGCGCCCAGGAGAACCCGAACAACGCCAACCGGCCCAACCAGTGCGCCAGGACCGCGTTCAACGCGGCGAAGGCTTCCGGTCCGCTGGCGGCCGCCAACAGCCACCAGGCCAGCAACAGCGTGCCCGCCGCCAGCGCGAGGCCGGTGATCCGGTGCATGATGGAAGTGGCCATGGTGATCCGCCACCGGTAGGTCTGAACATGCGGTGACAATGGCCGTTCGGCGCCTGCCATGGCTAACCCCTCACTTAGTTACAGTAACAGCCCCTCGAAGAGCGCGGCCATTTTAAGGAACCGGCGCGCAAGGTCAATAACCGCCTTTTTTTGCTAACGCCGCGGCATCAGCACCCAGTAGTCGAGGTCGAGCACCACGGCTTCGTGATAGGCTTTTTCGCCCGTTTTTTCCGGGAAGTCGCGGCACGGCTGGTCCTTGGCCGCGATCGTGCGCAACCGCAGCGCGCCCAGGTCCGCGCGGCCGTCGAGTTCGGCCTTGTCGAGCACCGTCGACCAGGCGAACACGGTGTCGCCGGCGAATGTCGGCGCGACGTGACGGCCGCCGTTGATCGCCGCCACATGGCATGCATTGGCGAACCCGTTGAAGCTCAGCGCCCGGGCCAGTGACATGATATGGCCGCCATAGATGATGCGGCGGCCAAATCGGCCCTGGCTTTCCGAAAACTGGTTGAAATGGACCCTGGCGGTGTTTTGATACAGCCGCGCCGCCAGCATGTGGTCGGCCTCTTCGATGGTGACGCCATCCACATGATCGATACGCTCGCCGACCGCATAGTCGTCCCACAAATGGGGCGAGCCGCTAGCGTCAATGTCAAAGTCCGAGAAATCGACACCAGCAGGCACCGCAAGTCTCAGGGCCGCGACCTCGCCGGGCAACTCGGGTACATGGTCCGGCTGAGCGGGCGCGTCCTCGGCGCGCGCGCGCACCAGCACCCAGCGTACATAATCGAGCACTTCCTCGCCGCGCTGATTGATCCCCGTGGACCGCACATAGACCACGCCGGTATTGCTGCCGCGACTTTTTTTAAGTCCGATTACTTCCGAGCGCGCACTCAGGGTATCGCCCGCGAAAACCGGCGACAGGAACCGGCAGTCGGCATAACCGAGATTGGCGACCGCGTTGAGGGAGATATCCGGCACGGTCTTGCCGAACACGATGTGGAAAACCAGCAGATCGTCGAGCGGCGATCGCTCATAGCCGTTCCGCCTGGCAAATTCATCTGAGGAGTTCAGCGCGAACCGCGAACCGTAGAGCGCGGTGTAAAGGCTGGCGTCGCCCTGTGTCGCGGTGCGCGGGGTAGCGTGGACGATGACCTGACCCAGCGAGAAATCCTCGAAGAAATTTCCGGCCATGGCCTTGGTTTGGGTTCTGACCGCCTTAGTCATGGCTGGCCTCCAGTTCCGCAATGGCGTCATGGAGCGCAATCAGTCGTTTGGCGTCGGCGACATGAAGATTTTCAACCAGCTTGCCATCGACAACAACCACCGCCTTGCCCTCCGCCTCGGCGTCCTCGAACGCGTCAATGATGCGGCGCGCCCAATTGACCTGCGCCTGATCGGGCCCGAACGCCCGGTTGGCGGCCTCGATCTGCCGGGGATGTATCAGGGTCTTGCCGTCAAAGCCCAGCTCCAGGCCCTGGCGGCACGCGGCTTCGAAACCGGCCTCGTCGGCGAGATCGAGATAAACGCCGTCAACCACGGCCAGGCCAAAGGCCCGCGCGGCGAGCACGCATGTCGACAAGCTGCTCAGAAGCGGCAGACGCTGCGCGGTATGGCGGGCGTTAAGGTCCTTGGTCAGATCGGAGGTGCCCAGAACCAGGCACCCCAGCCGCGGCGACGCCGAAGCGACTTCCTCGGCATGAAGGATGCCCAGCGGCGTTTCCATCATGCACCAGATCGCCAGGTCCTCCGGCGCCCCGGCCCCGTCCAGAATCGACAGCGCGGTTCGCACGGTGTTCGCGCTTTCCACCTTGGGCAACAGCACCGCGTCGGCGCCCGAAGTCGCGGCCGCCACCAGGTCATCACCGCCCCACATGGTGTCGAGGCCATTGGTCCGGATAATGACCTCGCGGCTTCCGTAACCGCCGGCTCGCGCCGCGTCGCGGACCTGGGCTCGGGCCGCCGCCTTGGCGTCCGGCGCCACCGCATCCTCGAGATCAAGAATCAAAGCATCCGCCGCCAGCGATTTCGCCTTTTCGAGCGCCCGCGCATTGGATCCGGGCATATAAAGAACGCTTCGCCGTGGCCTGACCATGGTCGCCATGAAATCTTCCCTTCCTGATGAACATCCGCTTGAAAACACTCTCCGAACCGCCGGAGTCGATCGAGACTACAGGAAGCGCTTGGCGCTGGACAAGATGGCGCGCTCGCCTAATATCTAAGAGAACCAAGAGAACAAGGGAGCGTGGGTAGCCATGAGCATTCTATCGGTCCAGTCTCAGGTCGTGTACGGCCATGTCGGGCATAATGCAGCGATGCCGGCATGGCATCGGCTTGGATTCGAGGTGTGGGCAGTCCCCACGGTGCTGTTTTCAAATCATCCCGGACACGGCAGTCACGAAGGGATTGTGATCGAACCGACGCTGATGCGCGATCTGTTCGAGGGGTTGAAGAACCGCGTCCTGCTGGCCGATTGCCAGGGTGTCCACACCGGTTATTTCGGTGATCCCTCCCAGATACCGGCGTTCGTTGCCGCACTTGATTGGGTCAAGCAGGCGCACCCCAGCGCAAGCTACTGTTGCGACCCGGTGATTGGCGATCGCGAAACCGGAATTTACGTTGACCCGGAAACCGCGGAAAAAATCAAATCGGCTCTCGTGCCCCGCGCCGACATCGTCACGCCGAACAGTTTCGAACTTGAATATCTGACCGGCATCGCCTCTTCCAGCACCGCCGACACCCTGAAGGCCGCCGACGCCCTGCGCGCCATGGGGCCGGAGCTGGTGATTGCGACCTCGGTTCATTGCGCCGACCGCTTCCCTGACGGAATTTGCACCGTGGCCGTGACCGAGGACGAAGCCTGGTTGTGCGTCCAGCCGATCATCGCCCACATCCCCAAGGGCGCGGGGGATTTGTTCGCCGCCTTGATCCACGCCCGGCTGTTGCAACAGCACTCGCTTGGTCATGCGTTATCGTTGGCCGCCACCGCGACCCAGCGCATTCTGGAACTCAGCGAGCGTGCCGAATCGGATGAACTGCTGGTGGTCGAGGGGGCGCGGCTGATCGAGACCCCCAACAATCCGACCGAGCCGATCAGATTGCGTTAGTTCAAATAACGGTTGATCAGAACCTCGGCGATCTGGACCGCGTTTAATGCCGCGCCCTTGCGCAGATTGTCCGACACCACCCAGATATTGAGGCCGTTCCTGACCGTCGGGTCCTTGCGGATCCGGCTGATGAAGGTGGCATGTTCGCCAACGCATTCAAGCGGCGTCACATAGCCGCCGTCCTCGTGTTTGTCGATCACCATGCAGCCCGGCGCTTCACGCAACGCGTCACGCGCTTCATCAGCCGAAATCGGCCTGGCGAATTCCAAATTGATCGATTCCGCGTGGCCGACAAACACCGGCACCCGCACCGCCGTCGCGGTAACCGCGATGTCGGGGTCGAGGATTTTGGCGGTCTCGGCGACCATTTTCCATTCCTCGCGGGTCGAACCGTCGGGCATGAATTTGTCAATATGGGGGATCACGTTGAAAGCGATCTGCTTGGTGAAATTCTCCGGCGTCACCGGGTCGCTGACGAAGATGGCGCGGGTTTGCGTGAACAACTCGTCCATTGCCGCGTTGCCGGCGCCCGACACCGACTGATAGGTCGAGACCACCACCCGCTTAATCCGCGCCAAATCGTGCAGCGGCTTGAGCGCGACCAGCATTTGCGCGGTCGAGCAATTGGGATTGGCAATGATATTGCGCCTGGAATAGCCCTCCAGCGCATCGGCGTTCACTTCGGGCACGATCAAGGGAATGTCGGGCTCGTAACGGTAATGGGAGCTGTTGTCGATCACCACGGCGCCCGCCTCGGCGGCCTTGGGAGCCCACTCGGCGGCAACTTTGGAACCGGCGGCAAACAGGGCGATGTCGGTGCCCGCGAAGTCGAAATGCTCCAGCGCCCCGACCTTTAGCGTGCGCTCCTCGCCGAAAGCCGCCTCCCTGCCGACCGAGCGGCGCGAAGCCAGCGCCACGACTTCGTCCAGCGGCAGTTGGCATTCCGCCAGAATATTGAGTATTTCGCGACCTACCACGCCGGTCGCGCCGATGACGGCAACCTTAAAGCCCATGGCGTTTCTCCGTTATTTTTGCATTGCCGGTTTTTAAAGCCAACCTAGAGCACTTTCAGCTTTTATGGGATCATCCGGCCTTCGGTGGGCGGGAGTGGCCCGCCGGCGGCGTTGCGGCGCTTGCCGGACAAACCGCTCGCGTCCATCAAATGATTCCATAAAAGCTGAAAGTGCTCTAACCCGCAAGTCTATCCATGTCTTCAATCACGGCGTCGCCCATGACGTGGGTCGAAACCCGAGCCATGCCCGGTTGCATGATGTCGCCGGTCCGGAGGCCGCCGGACAGTACTTTCTTGATCGCCCGTTCCAAAAGATCGGCGTGATCGGCCATGTCCAGGCTGAACCGGAGCGCCATGGCGAAGCTCATCAGCGCCGCCACCGGATTGGCCTTGCCCTGTCCCGCGATATCCGGGGCGCTGCCATGGACCGGCTCGTAAAGGGCACGGGCGCGACCATCAGCGTCCGGCGCGCCCAGCGATGCCGACGGCAACATCCCCAGCGAGCCGGTCAGCATCGCGGCCTCGTCGGACAGCAGATCGCCAAACAGGTTATCGGTCAAAATAACATCGAACTGTTTGGGATCGCGCACCAACTGCATGGCACAGTTGTCGGCGTAGAGATGGTCAAGCTCAAGACCGGGATATTCGTTGTCACGAACCCATTGCACTTCCTCGCGCCACAAAATGCCCGATTCCATGACATTCGATTTTTCGACCGAGGTCACACGGCCATCGCGCTTGGCCGCCAGGTCGAAGGCGACCCGCGCCACCCGGCGGATTTCCTCGGTTCCGTAGACCTGCGTATTGACGCCGCGTCGCGAACCGTCGCTCAATTCCTCAATCCCGCGCGGTTCGCCGAAATAGATGCCGCCCGTCAACTCGCGCACGATCAGCAAATCAAGCCCGCCGACGATCTCCGGCTTTAAAGACGAGGCTTCCACCAGGGCGTCAAAACAAATTGCCGGGCGCAGGTTGGCGAACAGACCGAGTTCCTTGCGCAGCGCCAGCAACGCCCGCTCCGGCTTGAGCGAGAAATCGAGATCGTCCCATTTCGGCCCACCGACCGCGCCCAGAAGCACGGCGTCGGCTTCTCGCGCATCCGCAAGCACATCGTCGGTAAGCGGCACGCCATGAACATCGATCGATGCGCCCCCGATCAACGCCTCCTCAAGAACCAGATCCGCTGAATGGAAGCGATCGAGCCAGTCGACAACCCGCTCGACCTGACGCATGACTTCCGGGCCGATGCCGTCGCCCGGCGCCATCAAAAGCATCTTTGCAGCCACAGCCACCTCCCCTTTCAAGCCGATGATCCGGATGCGCCATAAAGCCACGACTGCGCCCGCCGTTGGCGATTCTCAAAAGAAGCGATTCTGGATTCGCTCGCCAGCGTGAGCGCGATGTCGTCGAGCCCTTCGAGCAGGCAGTGCTTGCGGAATGGATCGACGTCAAAGGTAAACGTACGGTCGCCAGCGCCCGATATTCCTTGACCCGGCAGATCAACCGTCAGAGCCTGCTCCGGTGCAGCCCGCGCATGCTCCATCAACGCGCTTACTTCCGTCTGGGACAATACAATCGGCAGGATGCCGTTCTTGAAGCAGTTATGGAAAAAAATATCGGCGAAACTTGGCGCGATCACACAGCGGACGCCGAAATCAAGCAAGGCCCAGGGCGCGTGTTCGCGGCTTGAACCGCAGCCGAAATTGGCCCCGGCCACCAGTATCGAGGCGTTTCGGTAGGGCGGCCGATTGAGAACGAAATCCTCAATCTCGGATCCGTCGGGCCGGAAGCGAAGTTCATCAAACAGATTGCGGCCAAGGCCACTGCGCCGGACGGTTTTAAGAAACAGCTTCGGAATGATCATATCGGTATCGATATTGATCATCGGCAACGGGGCGGCGACGCCCGTGAGCGTTGTGAACTTGTCCATGTTAGAGCTCCCTGACGTCGGTCAGCCGGCCCGCAATCGCGGCCGCCGCGGCCATCGCCGGGCTCATCAAATGGGTTCTGCCTTCACGACCCTGACGGCCTTCGAAATTGCGGTTCGAGGTTGATGCGCAACGCTCGCCAGGTTCCAGCCTGTCGGCGTTCATGGCCAGACACATCGAACAGCCGGGCTCCCGCCAATCGAACCCGGCCTCACGGAAAATCCGGTCCAGACCCTCGGCCTCGGCCTGGTGCTTGACCAAACCGGAACCGGGAACCACCATGGCGCCGACATGGGAGGCGACCGTGCGTCCCTTCGCAATTGCGGCAGCCTCGCGCAGATCCTCGATCCGTCCGTTGGTGCACGATCCGATAAACACCCGGTCGATCGGAATTTCCGTCATCGGCGTTCCCGGCTTCAGGTCCATATAAGCCAGCGCGCGCTCCATCGCCCGGCGGCGGCCGGGATTCGGCTGATCCGCGGGGTCGGGGAGGACGCCGGTTACGGGTACAACGTCCTGCGGGCTGGTGCCCCAGGTCACAAGCGGCTCAATCACCGCGGCATCGATTCTGATTTGAGCGTCAAATCGGGCGTCCCGATCGCTGGTGAGCCGCCGCCAATCCGCGACCGCGTTCTCCCAGGACCCGGCCTTGGGCGTCATCGGGCGGCCTTGGATATAGTCGAATGTCTTGTCGTCCGGCTCGATCAAACCGGCCCGCGCACCGGCCTCGATCGCCATGTTGCAGACGGTCATGCGGGCTTCCATGCTCAAATTGCGAATTGCCGAGCCGGCATATTCGATGACATGGCCGGTGCCCCCGGCGGTGCCGAGTTCGCCGATCACCGCGAGCACCAGATCCTTGGCGCCGACTCCGGGCCCCAGGTCGCCCTCGACCGTTACCCGCATGTTTTTGGAGCGCTTCAGGAGCAGGGTCTGAGTGGCGAGCACATGCTCGACTTCAGAAGTTCCAATGCCGAAGGCCAGCGACCCGAAAGCGCCGTGGGTCGCGGTATGGCTGTCGCCGCATACCAGGGTCGCGCCAGGCAGCGTAAAGCCCTGCTCCGGCCCGACGATGTGGACGACGCCCTGGCGGACGTCATCCATCGACAGACACTGGATGCCGAATTCACGGCAGTTCTGTTCCAGGGGTTCTATTTGCAGTGCCGATTCAGGATCAGACACTCCCTGATTGCGATCGCTGGTGGGCACATTATGATCGGCAACCGCCAGCGTCGCGTCCGGCCGGCGCACCGGCCGCCCAGCCGTTCGCAACCCCTCAAAGGCCTGAGGGCTGGTCACCTCATGGACAAGATGGCGATCGATATAAAGCAGACAGGTCCCGTCATCCCGCTCTTCAACCAGATGACTGTCCCAGATCTTGTCGTAAAGGGTACGTGGTGAGGCCATGGGTGCTCCGACGATCTACCTGACAGTTGCCGACCCTCCATCGACAATGCGCGGAAGCACCGGCTTTTCTCACCACCTATGTGCCATATTTATGGCTCGTCATAAATATGTCATTCGCGCCTTTATTGTCGCAGACGTCTATTTGTTTTCGGCAGCCGCGGCTTTCGCCGCCTTTTTCAGCTTGGCCGCTTCCAGACGACGGTAATCCTGCTTCTCGGCGATCCGGGCGCTCTTGCCGCGGCGGCCACGCAGATAATAAAGCTTGGCCCGGCGCACACGGCCCCGGCGCACCACCTCGATACCGTCGATCTGCGTCGAATACAGCGGGAAGATACGCTCCACGCCTTCGTTGTAGGAAATCTTCCGCACCGTGAACGATGAGTTGATCCCGTCATTGGCGCGTGCGATGCACACCCCCTCGAAAGCCTGGATGCGGCTGCGTGTCCCTTCGACGACACGAACACTGACCCGAACCGTATCGCCCGGACCGAATTCCGGAATTTCCTTGCCGGCGGTCAGTTTCTCGATCTGCTCCCGCTGGAGCTCCTCAATGATGGTCATGGCTTAACCCTCGCATTCAATCTTTGCCGCGACATGCCGGTTCCATAAATCCGGACGCCGCTCCTTGGTGATCGTCTCCGCCTGTCGTCTCCGCCAGGCTCTGATTTTCTCGTGATGTCCCGAACGCAGAACATCCGGGACTTCCCTACCTTCCCAGACCTGTGGCCGGGTGTAGTGGGGGTATTCCAGGAGTCCATCCTCGAAACTTTCCTCTTCGAGCGTCGCCGGATCGCCGACCACGCCCGGCAACAGCCGCACCACGGCGTCAATCAGCGCGATCGCCGCCGGCTCGCCGCCGGAAAGCACGAAATCGCCGATACTGACCTCAGCGACATTACGCGCCTCGAGAACCCTTTCGTCAACTCCCTCGAATCGTCCGCAAACCACGGCCAGTCCGCCAGCCTGCGCGATCTTTCGCACCGTGGCCTGATCGAGCGGCCGTCCCCGGGGCGAAAGGTAAATAGTCGGTTGGCTTCGGGCTTGTTTATCCGCCATGACGTGATCGATCGCCGCCGCCAAAACGTCAGGCCGCAGCACCATGCCCGGTCCGCCGCCGGCCGGAGTATCGTCGACCGTGCGGTGTTTATCCAGCGCAAAATCACGCAAATGAACGGTCTTTAAAGCCCAGACGCCGGTCTCCAGGGCGCGCCCCGCCACCGAATGGCCCAGCGGTCCCGGAAACATTTCGGGAAACAGCGTGATGACGCGCGCGGTCCAGGTCGGCTCGCCGGCCGCTGTCCGCTTTTGGTCAATCTTTTTCACCGTGTCCCTGGTCACGTCGTCTCACCCTGTTCTTCCTGATCCGCGATCAAGGCTTCGTCATGCCTGATCACGACGCGATGATTTTCCACATCCACCACCGGAACACTGTCCTCGGTGAAGGGCACCATCACTTTCTCACCGTCCCCGTCCCTGGCCCCGGCCCTGGCGATTTCCAGAATATCGCCGGCGCCGAAATTCAACACCGCCGAAACGGCGCCGACTTGCCGACCCGCCTCGTCCTCCGCGGCCATCCCGACGAGGTCGACATGGTAAAACTCT
Organism: Sphingomonadales bacterium; assembly: GCA_046756385.1. Classification (GTDB taxonomy): domain Bacteria; phylum Pseudomonadota; class Alphaproteobacteria; order CAZZKF01; family CAZZKF01; genus JBHHWG01. Next base: position 36,811 of record JBHHWG010000008.1, read on the forward strand.
CCCGACTCGGTCCCGGGCAACGCCGAGCGCTCGACACAGAGCCGTTTGCCGCGAAGGCTTTCGGCCTGTGTGCGATTATCCACGCCCTCGATCCGCGCGGCAAAACCGCCCTTGACCGGCCGCATGGTCTTAATGACCAACGCCTCGCCGCCCGGCTCGGTTATCAGCGGGCCATAGGCGGACAGGTTCTCCGGCGGCTCGGCGAAGCTTTTAAGCCTCACTTCGCCTCGAATTCCAAAGGCGCCGGCCACTGCTCCAAGACAGATCAGGCGCTTGTCTTGATCCCTCACTGTCATCGTCGATCGGCCCGCGTCAAGAATTCGCCGTTTCCAGCCTAGGCCTCGGCTTCGGCCGCCTTCCGGGCCTCTTCCTGCTCCGCCAGCCGCTCCAGCGCCTTTTGCCCCGGCTTGCCCTTGTTCGGATTGTTGCGCGCGGGGGCTTTAAGAATATCGGCGCCCTCCAGGAAGCGCGCCACCCGATCGGTGGGTTTCGCGCCATTGGCCAACCAGTGGCGCACCCGATCTTCCTTGAACGTCACCCGCTCTTCGCTTTCCTTGGAAAGCAGCGGATTGTACGTGCCGAGCCGTTCGATGAACCGGCCATCCCGAGGGCTGCGCGAGTCGGCGACGACGATGCGATAGAAGGGCCGCTTCTTGGAGCCACCCCGGCTTAAGCGAATTTTCAGGGCCATATTAGTCCCGTCCTCTTGGTTGTTAGTCTAGGTTGTTTATCGATCGTTCCATAAAATTCCCGGCTTGAGGCCTGATCCCAATCTAACCGAAGGGAAGACCGCCCATGCCGGGCATTCCGGGCGGCATGCCGCCCTTTTTCGAAAGTTTGCTCATTTTCTTCATCATCTGGGCCATCTGCCTGTGTTGCTTGAGCAGACGGTTGACGTCCTGCACCGAAGTGCCGGAACCGGCCGCGATGCGGCGCTTGCGTGACGCGGCGATCAGCTTGGCGTTATGGCGCTCCTTGAGCGTCATCGAGCAGATGATCGCTTCCTGGCGCTTGACGAAGCCCTCGTCGATATTGGCGTTCGCGAGCTGCTTTTGCATTTTGCCCACGCCCGGCAACATCGAAAGAACTCCTTTCATGCCGCCCATTTTGCGCATCTGGCGCAGTTGGGACAGGTAGTCTTCGAGATCGAAGGTTCCCTTCCGCATCTTGGCGGCGATCTTTTCCGCCTCGTCCTTCTCGATGGTGTCGGCGGCCTTTTCGACCAGGCTGACGACATCGCCCATGCCCAGGATGCGCGACGCCATGCGGTCGGGATGGAAATCCTCCAGCTCATCAAGCTTTTCACCGACGCCAATCAGCTTGATCGGACAACCGGTCACCGAACGCATGCTGAGCGCCGCGCCACCCCGGGCGTCGCCGTCCATGCGGGTGAGCACGATGCCGGTCACGCCAACCCGTTCATTGAACTGGCTGGCGATATTGACCGCGTCCTGACCGGTGAGCGCATCGGCGACCAGAAGGGTCTCGGCCGGCAGCACCGCGTCGCGCACGCCGACCATCTCGGCCATCAGGCCCTCATCCACATGAAGCCGGCCCGCGGTATCGAGCATCACCACGTCATACCCGCCGAACCGGCCCGCATCCATGGCGCGCCGGGCAATATCGACCGGCATTTGGCCGGGCACGATCGGCAAGGTCGCAATTTCCGTTTGCTCGCCCAGCACCTTGAGCTGTTGCTGCGCGGCGGGACGACGCACGTCGAGCGACGCCATCAGAACTTTCTTGTTTTCCTTGGTCTTGAGCCGTAGGGCGATTTTGGCGGTGCTCGTGGTCTTGCCCGATCCTTGCAGGCCGACCATCAGCACCGGAACCGGCGCCGCGGCAGCAAGCGACAAGCCCTGTGTTTCGCCACCCAGCATCTCGATCAGATGGTCGTTGACCACCTTGATCATCATCTGGCCGGGCGTAACGCTTTTCAGCACCTCTTGGCCGAGGGCGCGTTCCTTGACCTTGGCCATGAAGCTTTTGACCACGGCCAGCGCGACATCGGCCTCCAGCAGCGCCACGCGAACCTCGCGCAGCGCCGCGTTGACGTCGTTCTCATTGAGAACGCCGCGCTTCTTAAGCCGGTCGAACACATCGCCGAGGCGTTTTGACAGCGTTTCAAACATCACACCAACACCAACCACGCCAGTGGGCGAATCTTCGCTGACTGGCGGACACCCTGGGGCGCACAAACTGTTGCGTCTCAAACGGGAAACGCGCGGACAATACGGCGACGGGGATCGGGAGTCAACCGGGGGACCCACTATAGTTGGGACAGTTTAAATTGGACGACGGGGCCCGGAGCAGTATTCCCCGGGCCCCGATCGTCCGGTCTCACGATTCAGGTCGCGGCCTGTTTCCCGGCGATATATTCCTCGACCAGCTCACGCAAAATCGTCAGCGGCACCGAGCCGTTGCCGAGCACGACATCGTGGAAATCGCGCAGGTCGAACGCATCCCCCAGGGCCTGCCGGGCCTGCTCGCGCAGCCGCAAAATCTCCATCATGCCGACCTTGTAAGCCGTGGCCTGGCCCGGCATCACGATATAGCGCTCGATTTCGGCGGTAACATCCGACAGCGCCATGCCGGTATTGGTGGCCATGTAGCTGATGGCCGCCTCACGGGTCCAGCGCCGGTGATGGATCCCGGTATCCACGACCAGCCGCACCGCGCGCATCAACTCGCCCTGCAACCGGCCCAGATTGTCGTAGGGATCGCCCTCAAAGCCCAGTTCCCACGCCAGCCGCTCGGCGTAAAGCGCCCAGCCTTCGACATAGGCGGTGAAGCCCAGAATATTGCGGAACGTCGGCAGGCCGCCCAGTTCCTGCATGATCGCGATCTGGAAGTGATGGCCCGGTATGCCCTCATGATAGGCCAGCGTGTGCATGCCGAATTTGGGCGTCGCCTTGATGTCGTAAAGATTGGCGAAGAAAATGCCCGGGCGCGATCCGTCAAAGGCCGGCCGATTGTAATAGGCGCCCGGCGCGGTTTTCTCCTTGAACTCAGGCACCCGGCGAACTTCGACCCCGGCCTTGGGCCGCAACCGGAACGCCTCATCGAGGCCAGCGTTAATTTCGTCCAGTATCGACTGGTAGCCGGTCAGGATTTGGGCCCGGCCTTCATCGCTATCTGGATAATAGAACCGCTCTTCCTCGGCAAGCTGGGTGATTAACGTGGTGAAGCCCAGATTGGGGTCATAGCCCTCGCCGGCAAGAATCGCGACCATTGCACCCTGAATGCGCGCGACTTCCGAGAGCCCCAACTGATGGATCTCATCGGCGGTCAGGTCGGTGGTGGTGTATTGGCGCAGCATGGTCTGGTAATACTGCGCGCCGTCCGGCAACTTCCACACCCCGGCGTCGTTTGTGGATTTCGGCTTCAGGGCGGTGAAATAGTCGATGAACGATTGATATGCCGGGTACACCGTGATTTCGATCTGTTCGGCGACCCCCGACAAAAGCCGCTCCCGCGCCGCTTCGTCGATGTCCTCGGCCTCGGCGAGTTTGCGCTCGAACGACGCATGGAGCAGGTTTTCGGCAGGCGGCTCGGCGACAAAGGCGGTCATTTCCTCCAGCACCTTCTCGATTACGAAAGTCGGCGGAATGACGCCTTTTTCCTCGCGAATCCTGAGGCCTTCCATGGCCTGCCCGAATTTGACGCCAACCTTCGACAGGCGCGCGATATAATCCTCGCCCTCTTCCACCGTCTTTACCTGATGGAACGTGTCCATGAAGGACGGGAAGTTGTTCTGGAGCCCGAAAAGCTGATTGACCGGGTAGTCATGGTAGCGGAACGCCTCTTGCTCCAGCTGATTCTCCATGAACCAGGTCAGAATCCGTTTCGACAACCGCTGGCCATCGTCCAGCTTGCCCTCGTCATAGGAATTGAGCGTCGCATTATCCCGATGGAGCTTGGCCCACTGCCAGTCTTCCTCCTTCTGGGAGATATCCGTGAGGTCGTCATTGTGAAAGTCGATCCCGAACTGCTCAAGCATCCGAAGCTGGGTCAGCAACTCCGGGTTGCGGATCACGGTTTCGATGAAAACCCGCTCGAAGTAATGATTGATGCTGAATGGTTTGAACCAGACCAGATTCGACAGCCAAAACACACCGCCGGCGAAAATCGCGGCCAACGGCCAAAGTACATATTTCTTTTTCATGGGATCTCCCCGCTGTTCAGTCCAATCCAGGCCGCGCGTTAATGCACGAACCTTTGCCCATTCACGCTGCCCAGCGTTTCAGCCCTCAGCGAAAAAGTATATCGGAATACGATCGAATGAAAACAGCAATCGAAACTTGTTAATCTTTCTGACCACGGGCAGGATCGAGCACCATGACTGAGCGTGCGCAAACACCGGACACCAACCGCCACTCGTCCCCCCACCGCCGGGTGGGCCTTGTGCTCGGGCCGCTGCTGTGCACGGTGATGCTCGCCCTGCCCGCGCCCGAGGCCATGACCGCCGAGGCCTGGAACACGGCCGCGGTGGCGGTCTTGATGGCGGTGTGGTGGGCGACCGAGGCGCTGCCGGTGCCGGTCACCGCGCTCATGCCGCTTATTCTGTTCCCGGTTCTGGGCATCGCCACCATGCGCGCCGCGGCCGCGCCGTTCGCCCATCCGCTGATATTCCTGTTCCTGGGCGGTTTCCTGATCGCCCTGGCCATGCAGCGCTCAAACCTGCATCGGCGCATAGCGCTCAACATCGTGGCAATGGTCGGCACCCGCCCCCAGGCGCTGGTGCCTGGTTTCATGATCGCGACCGCGAGCATCAGCATGTGGGTGAGCAACACCGCCACCACCATGATGATGATGCCGATCGCTGTTTCGGTCGCCGCGATCATCCTTAATAATTCAAATGGCGAAAGCGACCGCGACCGCCGGAATTTCGCCACCGCGCTCCTCCTGGGCATCGCCTATTCCGCTTCCATCGGTGGCCTGGCGACCTTGATCGGGACCCCGCCCAACGCCTTTCTCGCCGCCTTCATGGAACAGACCCATGGCGCCGCAATCGGCTTTGCCGACTGGATGACGTTCGGCCTGCCGGTGGTTTTTGTTCTGCTGCCGCTGTGCTGGTGGGTGCTGACCCGCCACGCCCATCGGTTCGCGCTTTCAACTTCAAAAGAAGCCGGCGATCAAATCGCGGCCGCGATTCGGCAACTGGGCCCGATGTCGCCGCCCGAGCGGCGGGTCGCCATAATATTCGGGTTGGCCGCAACGCTGTGGATGACGCGGCCGTTGCTGACGAAGCTGCCCGGACTTGGCGGATTGAGCGACGCGGGCATCGCGCTGTTCTGCGGCGCCATCTTGTTTCTCGTGCCCAGCGGGCCAGGCGATCGCCAGCCGCTGATGAACTGGGAGTGGGCGGAACGCCTGCCCTGGGGCGTGTTGATACTGTTCGGCGGCGGGCTCAGTCTCGCGGCGGCGATGTCGACGAGCGGTCTGGCCGGCTGGATCGGAACCTCACTCGCCATTTTCGGCACGTGGCACATTCTGGTACTGATTTTCGCGGTGACGGCTTGCGTATTATTCTTGACCGAATTGACCAGCAATACCGCCACCACGGCGGCGTTCCTGCCGGTGGTCGGGGCCCTCGCGGTGAGCGCGGGGCATGATCCATTGTTGCTGGCGGCGCCCGCCGCCGTGGCCGCGAGTTGCGCCTTCATGTTGCCGGTGGCGACGCCGCCCAACGCCATTATCTACGGCTCCGGCCATGTGACGATCGGCCAGATGATCCGCGCCGGCTTGGCGATCAATCTCGGGGGCCTGGCCGCCATCCTCGGCCTGTCCTATTTGTTGCTGCCCCTTCTGTTCGCGGGACGTTGATTAGGCCTAAAATGGTTTACTTGGGCCGCCCCCGCCCCATATAACGCCTGACATGGCACAAGGCGCGCGGCTTAACGGTAACGAGTTTCTCAAGATGCACGGACTCGGCAACGATTTCGTGGTCCTTGATGCGCGTGGGCAAGACCTGGACCTCACATCCGACGAGGTGCGAAGCATCGCCGACCGGCGCACGGGCGTGGGCTGCGATCAGTTGATCGTCGTCGCTTCGTCGGAGCGGGCCGATGCCGCCATGCACATTCGCAACGCCGATGGCGGCAGCGCGGAAGCGTGCGGCAACGCGGCGCGCTGCATCGCCCTGTTGATCATGGATCACAACAAAACCGATCGCGCGACCATCGAAACCCCGGCCGGCGTCATTACCGGCCGGCGCGGCGAGGATGCCGGAACGGTTTCGGTCGATATGGGTGCGCCGTCCTTCGGTTGGCGGGACATCCCGCTTGCGCGCGAGGTCGAAACGCTTCACCTGCCGCTCGCCCGGGGGCCGCTACGGGACGGGGTAGCGGTCAATATCGGCAACCCCCACGCGGTCTTTTTCGTTGACGACGCGGATGCGGTCGATCTGGGCCATCTGGGCCCGGAACTGGAACATGACGATCTGTTTCCCGCTCGCGCCAATATTTCGGTGGCCAGCGTGACAGGTGACGACAGAATCCGGCTTCGGGTCTGGGAACGGGGCACGGGCCTCACCAAGGCCTGCGGCACCGGGGCCTGCGCGACCCTGGTGGCGGCGGTCCGGCGCGGGCTGATCGGGCGTCGGGCGCGAATCGACCTTGACGGCGGCGCGTTGTCGATCGAATGGCGTGACGATAACCACATCATCATGACCGGCCCGGCGGCGCTGAGCTTCCGTGGCCGGTTCGGAGATTTGTGATGAGCCGCCAGGAGATCATCACTTTCGGCTGCCGGCTCAACAGTTTCGAATCGGAAGTCATTCGCGACAATCTTGGCGCGGCCGGGCTTGAGGATGTGGTCGTCGTCAACACCTGCGCGGTGACCGCCGAGGCCGAGCGCCAGGCCCGCCAGGCGATCCGCAAGGCCAGACGCGCGCGTCCCGATGTGCCGATCATCGTCACCGGCTGCGCGGCCCAACTGGCGCCGGAAAAGTTCGCCGATATGCCCGAGGTCGATCGGGTGCTCGGCAATGTGGAAAAGCTAAAGGCGCAAAGCTTCGAACTGGGCGCCGATCAGAAAATCCTTGTCAACGACATCATGTCGGTGCGCGACACCGCGGCCCATCTGATCGAAGGTTTCGATGGCCGGGCGCGCGCCTTCGTCCAGGTTCAGAACGGCTGCGACCATCGCTGCACTTTCTGCATCATTCCGTTCGCGCGCGGTAACTCCCGAAGCGTGCCCATGGGGGCGGTGGTGCGCCAGGTCGAACGGCTGGTCGAAAACGGCTGCCGGGAAGTCGTGCTGAGCGGGGTCGACATCACCGCCTATGGCGCCGACCTGCCGGGCGCGCCCGGGCTCGGATCCCTGTGTGACAAGATCCTTGACGGCGTGCCGGGGCTTTCGCGCCTGAGGCTTTCGTCTCTGGACCCGGTGGATATCGATGACCGGCTGCTCGAACTGATCGCCGGCGAGCGCCGCGTGATGCCCCATCTTCATCTCAGTGCCCAGGCCGGCGACGACATGGTGCTCAAGCGCATGAAGCGGCGGCATCTGCGCGCGGACCTGGTTAGCCTGTGCGGGACATTGCGCGCCCGCCGCCCCGACATCGTGTTCGGCGCCGATCTGATCGCCGGCTTCCCGACCGAGAGCGAAGCGATGTTCCAAAACACGCTGGCGCTTGTCGAGGACTGCGGCCTGACGTTCCTGCACGTGTTTCCCTACTCCGCCCGCCCCGGCACACCGGCCGCCCGGATGCCGCAATTGCCGGTTCCGGTGCGTAAGGAACGGGCTGCCCGCCTGCGCGGCGCGGGGGCGGAAGCGCTGGCCCGCTTCCTCGACTTCCAAATCGGCCGCACGGTCGAGGTTCTGGTTGAAAAATGCGAGCAAGGCCGGGCGTTCGGGCATAGCGAGCAATTCGCGCCGGTTTGGATCGAACAACCGGTATCCGCCCACACGACCATCGAAGCGCGCGTCACCGGCGTCCAGGGACAACAACTCGAAGGCATGATTGCGTCATGACGTCGCTTACCCCTGAAACCGGCAAGCGCGGATGGCTTGCCCGCCTCAAGGCCGGATTGGCCCGCAGCAGCAACAGGATCTCGGACGGCATTTCCGGCATTTTCATCAGGCGCAAGCTCGATGACGAGATGCTGGAGGAGCTTGAGGATCTGCTGATTACCTCCGACCTCGGTGTGGCGACCGCCGCCAAGGTCAGCGCCGAGCTGGCGGCCACGCGCTACAACAAGGAAATCTCGCCGGCCGAAGTCCGCGCCGTATTAAGCGATGTGGTCGAAGCGATCCTGGAACCGGTCGCCAGGCCGCTGGTGATCGACAAGACCAAGCGCCCGCATGTCATGCTGATGGTCGGCGTCAACGGTACCGGCAAGACCACCACCATCGGCAAACTGGCTCGCCAATTTAAAGCTGACGGTAAATCGGTCATGTTGGCGGCGGCCGATACTTTCCGCGCCGCGGCCATCGATCAGCTTGCGGTGTGGGGCGAACGCGCCGGGGTGCCGGTTGTCCGGGGAACTGTCGGCGGCGATCCCGCCTCGGTCGCCTTTGACGCGCTGAGCCGCGCCAAGGCGGAAAATGTCGATGTCTTGATGGTCGACACCGCGGGAAGGCTGCAAAACAAGGCCGACCTGATGGCGGAACTCGGAAAGGTCGTCCGGGTGTTGCGCAAGATCGAGCCGACCGCGCCCCACGACACGGTGCTGGTGCTGGACGCGACCACCGGTCAGAATGCGGTGAATCAGGTCGCGGTGTTTCGCGAGGTCGCGGAAATCACTGGGCTGATCATGACCAAGCTCGACGGCACCGCGCGCGGCGGCGTTCTGGTCGCGGTCGCCCGGGATTTCGGTCTTCCGGTTCACGCCATCGGCGTCGGCGAGGCGATCGGGGATTTGCGCCCGTTCGAGGCCCGCGCCTTCGCCCGCCTGATCGCCGGGCTGGGTGACGCTTCGGACAATCCCGGTTGTTAAGCAAAGTTGTGAAAATTCAATTCATTCGATTGAGGTCTAAAAACCGGCCATGTCGTCCCTGATGAAAATTCTGATAGAAGCCGGACCGCTGGCGGTATTCTTTATCGTCAATTCGTGGGCCGGCATTTTCCATGCCACCGGCGCTTTCATGATCGCGGTGGTCGCGGCGTTGATTGTTTCCCATGTTCGGACCCGCAAGCTGCCGATGATGCCGTTGGTGTCGGCGCTGATCGTGATGGTGTTCGGCGGGCTCACGCTTTATTTGCACAACGAAACATTCATCAAGCTCAAACCGACGATTCTTTACAGCTTGTTCGCGGGCGCGCTGCTGTTCGGCCTGCTTAAGGGAAAATCATTCCTCAAGCCGGTGTTCGAGGCCGGCTTTCCGCCGTTGACGGAAGAAGGCTGGAACAAGCTTACCTACCGCTGGGCGCTATTTTTTGTCGCCCTCGCGATTCTCAACGAGATCATCTGGCGCAACGTCTCGACCGATGCCTGGGTGAATTTCAAGGTTTTCGGCTTGCTGCCCCTCACCGTCCTGTTCGCCCTGGCCCAAACGCCCCTGGTGATGAGGCACACGGTCAAAGAGAAAGACGGCGCGTAAGCGGCCGGAATCAGACCAGAATGTCGACGACCTTGCCGAGGCCCGGCCGCGGCGCGGGCTGCTGCACACCGACCGCCTCGCGGCGAAATTGCGGGTCCACTTCAACCTTGGATTCGGTTCTGGCCGCCGGATCGACCTTAACCGGCGGCGCAATTTCCGGCGCCCGCAATTTGGACTTCAGGGTTTCCAGTGACCCGGAGTCAGGGGCGGGCGGCTGGCGCAGCGCGTCCTGAAGATTCGGATTGATCCTGTTTTCGTTCAGGTTCGATAAAGCGCTGATCAATGCTGTACTGGGGGTAATCTTCATAGAGTCGCTTTATACGGTTGCTTTTTTCGGCGCCTACCGGCCCGAGTGGGACCAAGGTCCGATGATGGAAGGGCCGCCTTAACGAACCGTTAACATCCGCCTCATCAAGGATTTTTTCCAGTACGCTTAACCGCCGGGTCAGGTCGGCCTGATCGCCGTCACCTGTCACGGCATCGCCGGTGGCGCGGGTTCAATGCCGAGTTCGGCGGCGGCCTCCTCGAGCCGGGCCTGAACGTTGGGAAGCCACGGCGCGTCGGGCGGGGCGTCATTCCTCAGCGCCAGCCAGCCGTCATGGGCGGCTTTGAACTCACCGGCCTGAAAAGCCGCGAGCGCCAGATAATAGCGCCCGCCCGGCAATCCGGGTTCAAGCTCAAGCGCCCGTGCAAAAATACGCGCGGCCTCGGGCGTGACAACTCCCCCCGCAACCATTGTAAGACTCTCGGCAAGCGAGAGCTGAGTGTCGGCATCCTCGCTGTCGAGTGCAATCGCCCGCCGGAAGGCCGCGACCGCCTTCCCGTATTGTCCCAGTCTGGTATAGCTGCGTCCCAACAGGCGCCAGCCATCGACATTGCCGGGTTGTTCCTCCAGCCGCCGGGCGAGTCTGTCGATCAGTTCGGCGAATGATTTTTGCTCGGACGCCGGATCTTGCCGCGACGGCGAAACGTCTTGATCGGCAAAGGCCATACCGGGCACATCGGGCGAGCCGAGCCGGGCATAGAGGCCGAAGGTAATGGCCGGGACCAGAACGCCAAGAATTGCCGCCGGCACCCAGCGCCGCGCCGGCGCGGACACCGGCCGATCAGCCGGAGCACCCGCCGCCCCGAGCAGGCGGCGCTCGATTTCCAGGCGCGCCGCCCGGCCCTCGGTCTCAGACAGCAGACCGCGCTTCAAATCACCCTCAAGTTCCTTGAGCTGGGCCCGATAGACCGCCAGGTCCCGCGAGCCAACCGCAGCCCCCGCACCCTCCCGCCGGCGAACCAGCGGCAGCCCCAAAAGCACCACCGCGCCCAGTGTCATGAACCCGAAAACCGCCCACAGCATCACTGATCGTCGTCCCCTTCAAGGAGCGCCGCCAGCCGCTCGCGCTCGGCCGCGGACAATGGTTCGGGCTCGATTTCCCGGGTTCGCCGGCGGAAAAACCCGACCACACCTTTCGCGCCCAGAACCAGCAGCAGCAAGGGGCCAAACCACAGCACATAGGTGCTCAGTTTAAACGGCGGTTTCAGCAGCACCCAGTCGCCGTAGCGCGCGACCAGATAGGCCCTGGCTTCGTCATCGGAATCCCCGGCCGCGATGCGCTGGCGCACAATCCGGCGCAGGTCCTTGGCCAGATCGGCATTCGATTCCTCAATCGACTGGTTCTGGCACACCAGACAGCGCAGCGATTTCATGACCTCATGGGCCCGCGCCTCCAGCGCCAGGTCGTCAAGCGCGTCGCGATCCACCCCGACCGCAAAGGAGGCCCCCATCGTCAACAGGCACAGACAAATGCTCAAAAAAGCGGAGATGCCCCAAAAACGCCTCATGATCCCTTGCGCAGCTCCTCGATCAGCGGCCGGATTTTGGCATTCAGGTCATGTTCGGTCATTGGGCCGACATGCTTGAGCCGGATCCGTCCCGCACCGTCGATAACAAACGTTTCGGGCACGCCATAAACGCCCCAATCGATGCCGACGCGGCCACTTCTATCGGCCCCGATCCGCACATAGGGGTCACCAAGTTCATCGAGCATGCGCCGCGCCTGTTCGGGTTCGTCCTTGTAGTTGAGCCCGTGAATCTCGGCCAGCCCCTCTTCCTTGAGCCGCATAAGGAACGGATGCTCGGCCCGACAGGGCACGCACCACGAGGCGAACACATTGACCAGCGCAACCTCGCCGGTCCTCAGATCCGATGTTTGCAGACCGAGCGTGCCGCCCTCAAGCGGCGGCAGCGCGAATTCGGGCGCCGGCTTGTCGATCAGGACCGACGGAATTTCCTTCGGGTTCAATCCAAGCCCGACCAGAAGAGCCAACGCGATGCCGACGAACAGAACCAGGGGAAGCGCATGTTTGAACGTCATGACGTCTCTATCCCGCCTGTTGACCCGAAGCCCGGGCTGGCGAGCTGGTTGCCGCAAACGTCTTTTGCCGCGCCCGCTTCGGCGCCCCGAACCGGTAGCGCCGGTCGGCCAGCGACAACATGCCGCCCAGGAACATCAGCAAGGCGCCGGCCCAGATCCATGGCAGCAAGGGCTTGTAATAGATGCGGGCGCCCCAGCCGCCGTCGCCGTCGGGCTCTCCGATGACCGCGTAAAGATCGCCCGAGATCATCGAATGAATCGCGGCTTCGGTGGTTTCCATGGGCGGCACCGGATATTGCCGGGACTCGGGCCTGAGCTCCGCCACCGTCCGTCCGTCGCGGGTTACCAGGAAATGGCCTTTCTGGGCGCGATAGTTGGGTCCGGCAATCGGCTCGGCCCCCTGGAACCTGAATTCATAACCGCCGGCCTCGACCGTGTCGCCGGCTTTCATGATCTGAAGCCGTTCGCTCTGCCACGATGTCGAGGCGGTAATACCCAGGATCGCCACCGCCAAACCGATATGCGCAAACGTCATGCCCCAGAAGGCGAGCGGCAGGCCGATGGCCCGGCGCAAACTGTCGCCAGGCGGCGCGCGAAACAGCCTGGTTCGCTCAGCCAACTGCACCAGCGACGCCGCAAGCAGCCACACACCAAGCGCCATGCCGAGAATAGCGGCGACCGGCGCGTCGCCTGCCACGTACCAGACGCCGAGCGCCACGATCACACTCGCGACCACGGCGGCGCGCAGCCGCGTCAGGACGCCCGGAATATCGGCCCGCTTCCACGACAACAGCGGCCCGATTCCCATCAGCAGGACCAGCGGCACCATCACCACAACGCAGACAAAATTGAACCAGGGCGGGCCAACCGTGATCTTGACGCCGGCGACGGCATCGAGGAACAGTGGATAGAGCGTGCCCAACAGCACCATCGCCAAGGCCGTCGACAGCAGCAAATTATTGACCACAAGCCCGCCCTCGCGGCTGATCGGCGCGAACAGCCCACCGCGCTTGAGCGCCGAAGCCCGAATCGCATAGAGCAAGAGCGAGCCGCCGATCACAACGGCCAGGAAGCCGAGAATAAAAATACCGCGCCGGGGATCGGTGGCGAAGGCATGCACCGAGGTGAGCACCCCGGAGCGAACCAGGAACGTCCCCAGCAGGCTGAGCGAAAACGTGATAATCGCCAGCAGCACGGTCCAGCCTTTGAGCGCGTTGCGCTTTTCGACCACGATCGCCGAATGCAGCAGCGCCGTGCCCGCCAGCCAGGGCATGAATGAGGCATTTTCGACCGGGTCCCAGAACCACCAGCCGCCCCAGCCCAACTCGTAATAGGCCCACCAGGAACCCAGTGCGATTCCCAGCGTCAGGAAGCACCAAGCCGCCAGGGTCCAGGGCCGCACCCAGCGGCCCCACGCGGCGTCGATCCGTCCCTCGATCAAGGCCGCCACGGCGAACGAAAAAGCGATCGAAAAGCCGACATAGCCGAGATAGAGGAAGGGCGGATGAAACGCCAAACCCGGATCCTGCAACAAGGGATTAAGGCCGTTGCCGTCGATCGGCGGCGGAAACACGCGCCGGAACGGGTTGGAGGTCAACAGCGAGAACAGCAGAAAACCGCAGGCGATCAGGGCCTGAATACTGAGCACCCGGGCCCGGAGCTTGCCCGGCAGGTTGCGCCCGAACACCGCAACGGCGGCGCCAAACGTCGCCAGGATCAGCGCCCAAAGCAGGATTGAGCCCTCGTGATTGCCCCAAACGCCGGAAATCTTGTACAGCATCGGCTTGGCGGAGTGAGAATTGAGCGCCACATTCAGTATCGTGAAATCGGAGACGACATAGGCATGGGTCAGGGCGCCGAACGCCACCGTAACCGCCATCAGTTGCCCAACGGCCGCGGGGCCCGCCAGCGCCATCAGGGCAAAATCGTGGCGCTGGGCGCCATAGAGCGGCGCCAGACCCTGCACGAGGGCGATGGCGAGCGCCAGAATAAGGGCAAAATGTCCGATTTCAGCGATCATCCATGGTCCCGCATTTATGCCCCCGCGAACGCGCTATTGACCTTGCCACTGACCCGATTTCCTTAGGGCGTCGGCGACTTCGGAAGGCATATAGGTCTCGTCATGCTTGGCCAGCACTTCGGTGGCCATGAACACACCGTCGCCCCCCAGCGCGCCCTCGGCGATCACGCCTTGACCCTCGCGAAACAGGTCGGGCAACAGCCCCCGATACACAACCGGAACCGCGCGCTGAAGATCGGTGACCCGGAATTCGGTAATCATCTGACCGCGCGAGACCACGCTGCCGTCCTCGACCAGACCGCCAAGCCTGAACCGGCGCCCGTCGGGCATTTCCTTTTCGGCCAGCTCGCTCGGGGTAAAGAAAAATACGATGTTCTGCTCGAACGCCTTAAGGACCAGCGCGGTCGCCAGGCCAAGCACCGCCAGCCCCGCCAATACCGTATAAAGCCGGCGTTTTTTTCTGGTCATGCCCCGTCCCCGGTTCGGCCCCGGCTCTCGCGCTCGATGTCGGCGAGACGCCGCTCGGCGGAACGCAATGCGCGATAGGAGGTTACGGCAATCGTCGCCATCACCACCGCCGCAAGGCCGAACGCCGGCCAGATAAAGGACGAATATTTACCCAGATCGAACAATGCCGCCACAGCGTCCATATAAACCTCTAACCGGCGCCGGCCAGGGCCAACCGCTTGGCCCGGATCTTGCGCTCCACAATCTCGGTGCGAACCCGCCACAACAGGACGGTCACGAAATAGGTGGTGAATCCGACGCCCATGATCAGCAGCGGCGCCAGCATCGAAGGATGAATCGTCGGCCCGTCGAGGCGCAGCACGCTGGCCGGCTGATGCAGCGTATTCCACCATTCGACCGAGAATTTGATAATCGGCACATTGACGAAGCCGACCAGCGCCAGGATCGCGGCGGCCCGGGCCGCCTTGGCTTGATCATCGAACGATCGCCAGATCGACATATAGCCGAGATACAGGAAAAACAGGATCAGCACCGAGGTGAGCCGACCGTCCCATTGCCACCAGGCGCCCCACATGGGCTTGCCCCACAACGACCCGCTTACAAGCGCGATCAGCGTAAATCCGGCGCCGATCACGGCGCATGACTTGGCGATCAAATGGGCGAGCGCATGCTTCCAGATGAGTCCCACCGCGCTTGACGCCGCCATGGTCGAATACACAAACAGCGCCATCCAGGCCGCAGGAACATGAACATACATGATCCGCACGCTTTCGCCCTGCTGATAATCGGCCGGCGACGCGAAGAGCCCCAGATAAAGCCCCAGCACAATCAAAATCACGGTGGCGCCGCCCACCCAGGGGAGCAGCCGTTCACTCAGGCGCATAAAGCGTGCTGGATTGGCGAATCGATGCATGACCTTCATTTAGCTCCCGCAGGTAAACAGTGCAAGTAATCTCGTAACCACGAGATCGTGATCTTCATTCGAGCGACAGCCGAAGCGCGGCCGCCGACGCCCAGGGACACAGAACCAGGGTCCCGAGCGATATCGCGCCCAGCAACATCAGATGCGGCGCCGCCGAAACGCCGGTCACCGCCGCCTCGACCGCCGACACGCCGAAAATAAGGACCGGGATGTAAAGCGGCAGCACCAACAGTGACAGCAACACGCCGCCGCGCCGGAGCCCGACCGTGAGCGCGGCGCCGACGGAGCCGATCAGGCTAAGGGCCGGGGTGCCGATAAACATCGCCGCAATCAAAACCACAAATCCTTGTCCATCCATATTCAGCAGCAGCGCCAATATTGGCGCCGCCACGACCAGTGGCAACGCGGTCGTCAACCATTGAGCGCCGCATTTGGCGATCACGGCGAACTCCAGGACCATTGGCGACAGCGCAATCAAATCTAGGCTGCCGTCCTCGAAATCGGCCTGAAACAGACGATCGAGCGACAACAGGCACGCCAACAGCGCCGCGACCCAGATCACCCCCGACGCGATGCGCGCCAACAGCGCCGGCTCGGGCCCGACGCCCAGCGGAAACAGGGTTACCGCGATAACAAAGAAAGTTACCGTCATCATGCTTGCGCCGCCTTGACGAAAAGCAAGCAGGACGTCGCGCCGGGCCAATGTCAACAGGGCTTTCACGCCGCGACCTCCGCGACATTTTGTCCCAGCCGGACTTCGCCCGCGCCCGACAGCGCCAAATCGACATGGGTCGACACCATCACCATGCCGCCCGCGCGGCGGTGATCGGCAATCAGCGAGATCAGCGCCCCGACCGCATCATGATCCAGCGACACCGTGGGCTCGTCGAGCAACCAGAGTTTTGCCGGAGACGCCGCGATCCGCGCCAGATTGAGCCGCCGCTTCTGGCCGGCCGACAAAAAGCGCGCTGGCAAGGTAGCCAGCGAAGCCAGCCCGAAGGCCGCAAGGGCGCTCTCGGCGCGGGCCGGATCGGCCCCCGACAGTGCGGTCCATAAAGTCAGATTCTCCTCAACCGTGAACACCGGCTTGACCGCATCGAGATGGCCGACATAACACAACTGGGCGCGATAAGCCTCCGGCTCATCGTCGACCGGCGCGCCGTTCCAGCGCAACGCGCCGGCGGCCGGTTTGATCAGCCCGGCGACAAGCCGCAGCAACGACGACTTGCCAGACCCGTTGGGCCCCCGCACCACCAGTGCCGCGCCGGGCGCGAGCCTGAAACCCAGCCCCTCAAAGACCAGGCGTTCGCCGCGCACACAGGCGAGATTTTCCGCTTCCAGACCATCACTCATAGCGGCCCGGTATAACGGGCTTGGCCCTGATCGTCAAAAGAGCCGTTCCACAGCTCGTCGCCATGCCAATCCTGCAAAATCCCCGGGCCAGGCTTGCGAATCGGAATTGCTTGGCTTTCGCCTCGATTTGGGGCAAAAACGGCGCAGCATTTCCATTGGCCAGTATTTCACTACCGGGCACCGAGTGACAAGGAGAGTACACCGTGGCGCATGACCAGCTTCAGACCCGCCGGACACTGACCGTCGGCGACAAGGATTACGATTACTTCAGCATTCCGGCCGCGGAAAAGGAACTGGGGGATCTGGGCCGGCTGCCGTTCTCGCTCAAGGTGCTTTTGGAAAATCTGCTACGCCACGAAGACGGCCGTTCGGTCACCGTCGATGACATCAAGGCCATCGCCGGATGGCTCAGGGACCGCAAATCGAACCGCGAGATCGGCTACCGGCCGGCCCGGGTTCTGATGCAGGACTTCACCGGCGTCCCCGCCGTGGTCGATCTGGCGGCGATGCGCGAGGCGATGGCGGCCATGGGCGAGGACGCCAGGAAGATCAATCCGCTGGCCCCGGTCGATCTGGTGATCGACCACTCGGTGGCGGTTGAGAGGTTTGGAACCAGCACCGCGCTTGAGGAGAATGTCGCCATCGAGATGCAGCGCAATCAGGAGCGCTACGAATTCCTGCGCTGGGGGCAGACCGCGTTCGATAACTTCCGTGTGGTGCCCCCCGGCACCGGCATCTGCCATCAGGTCAATCTGGAATATCTCGCCCAGACCGTCTGGACCCGCGACGAAGACGGCCGCACCGTCGCTTACCCCGACACGCTGGTCGGCACCGACAGCCACACCACCATGGTCAACGGCCTGGCGGTCCTGGGCTGGGGCGTCGGCGGCATCGAAGCCGAAGCGGCGATGCTTGGCCAACCGATTTCGATGCTGATCCCCGAGGTCGTGGGCTTCAAACTCTCCGGCGGGCTGAGCGAGGGCGTGACCGCCACCGATCTGGTGCTCACCGTCGTGGAAATGCTGCGTCAACAGGGCGTGGTCGGTAAATTCGTTGAATTCCATGGCCCCGGACTCGATGAGCTTTCGCTCGCCGATCGCGCCACCATCGCCAACATGGCGCCGGAATATGGCGCCACCTGCGGTTTCTTCCCGATCGACCGCGAAACCGTTCGCTTTCTCAGTTTCACCGGCCGCGATCCGGAGCGGGTCGCCCTTGTTGAAGCCTTCGCCAGAGCCCAGGGCATGTGGCGCGACGAAACCACGCCCGATCCGGTGTTCACCGATACCCTGGAACTCGATATTTCGACCGTGCGGGCCAGCATCGCCGGTCCCAAGCGGCCTCAGGACCGGATCGCGCTCGATGAGGCGGCGGCAAGCTTCGACAAAGCCCTCGATGAGACGTTCGGCAAGACCGGCAGCCGCGATCTCACGGTGGCGGTGGAAGGCGCCGACTACTCGATCGGCCATGGCGCGGTGGCGATCGCCGCGATTACGAGCTGCACCAACACCTCGAACCCCTCCGTCATGGTCGGCGCCGGGCTGCTGGCGCGAAAAGCGGTGGCGCGCGGGCTGAAGGTCAAGCCGTGGGTCAAGACCTCACTGGCGCCAGGCTCGCAGGTTGTGAGCGAATATCTCGCCGCCGCCGACCTTCAGCAGGATCTCGACGCCCTGGGCTTCAACCTGGTGGGCTTCGGCTGCACCACCTGCATCGGCAATTCCGGCCCCCTGCCCCAGCCGATCAGCGACGCAATCCATGACGGCGACCTGGTGAGCTGCTCGGTACTGTCCGGCAACCGCAATTTCGAAGGCCGGATCGGGCCTGACATCAAGGCCAATTACCTCGCCTCGCCGCCGCTGGTGGTGGCCTATGCGATCGCCGGCTCGCTTAATGTGGATTTGACCCGGGACCCGCTTGGCGAGGACAGCGACGGCAACCCGGTTTATCTGGCCGATATCTGGCCGTCGAATGCCGAGATTGCCGAGGCCATCGCAACTGCTTTGACGCCCGAAATGTTCCGCGAGCGTTATGCCGACGTATTCGCCGGCACCAAGGCCTGGCAGGAGATCGAAACCGCCACCGGCATGACCTATGATTGGAGCGAGGACAGCACCTATGCGCGCCGTCCGCCGTTTTTCGAAGGAATGGCTGGCGGACCCGACGCGACCGGTAATATTGCGGGCGCGCGCATCCTGGCGCTCTTGGGCGATTCGATTACCACCGACCATATTTCGCCGGCCGGCGCCATCAAATCCGACGGGCCCGCGGGCGCCTATCTGGAGGGCAGGGGCGTGACGCCGGGCGATTTCAACTCATTCGGCTCCCGGCGCGGCAATCACGAAGTCATGATGCGCGGCACCTTCGCCAACATCCGCTTGCGCAACGAACTGGCGCCGGGCACCGAAGGCGGCGTCACCCGCCATATGCCCGGGGGCGAGCAGATGTCGATTTACGACGCATCGCTCAAATACCAGGCCGACAATGTGCCGCTGGTGGTGATTGGCGGTCGGGAATACGGCACCGGCTCGTCGCGTGACTGGGCCGCCAAGGGCACCAGGCTGCTGGGCGTCAAGGCGGTGATCGTTGAGAGCTTTGAGCGCATCCACCGGTCCAACCTGATCGGCATGGGCGTGCTGCCGCTTCAGTTCCGGGAGGGCGAAAACCGCCAGTCACTGGGGCTCGACGGATCCGAGACGATCGACATCCTGGGCCTGGCCGACGGCATCGAGCCGCGCATGATGGTTCCGGTCAAAATCACCCATGCCAACGGCTCGGTTCGCGAGACAGAGGTCCTGTGTCGGATCGACACGCTCGACGAGGTCGATTACTATCGTCACGGCGGCATCCTGCAATATGTGTTGAGGAAACTCGCAAGGGCGGCATGAACGGCTGGCGACCGGAGGTTTACCCGGCTCACCACAGCGTGATTCGTCCGTGACGCCTGGATGAGCTAGAGTCGGGTCATGAATATAAGAACTTTGGCCATGGCGGCCGTGGCGGCAGCCGTGGCCATTTCGTCTCAGCTACCCCGCACCGCATGGAGCGGAGATGATGCGCCGCCCTCCGCAAAAGGGGGGGCGGCGCACGAACTCGCGGTTGTTGAGTTGTTCATGAGCCAGGCCTGCGGCTCCTGCCCGCCGGCGGTCGAATTTATGGGCGAGCTGGCGACTGGCGGCGATGTCATCGCCCTGACCTGGCCGGTCGATTATTTCGATTACACCGGCTGGAAGGACACCTTCGCCAGCCCGGAAAATTCCAGACGCCAGCGGGCCTATAACGACCAACTGGGCCTGCGCTATCTCTACACGCCGCAGATTTTCGTCAATGGCGCTTCCCAGGCCGTGGGGTCGGATCGCGAGGACGTGATGGCGGCGGTCGAGGAACCGGCCAAGCGCCTGCGGGTCGATATCGACATTAAACAGGACGGAGATAGCGTCACAATTCACCTGCCATCGGCGCCGGCGGCGCTGCCGGCAACCGTGTGGCTGATGCGCTATGATCACATCAGGCAAGTCGATATCGCGGGCGGCGAAAACGCCGGCCGAACCATGCTTCTTCGCAATGTGGTCCGCGACACCAATGCCATCGGCACCTGGAATGGCGAGGCCAAGGATATCGTGCTCAATATCCCCGACCTCATGGACGGCAACCGTGAGGCGTGCGCGATTCTCGTTCAGACCCAGGGGGTCGGGCCGATCATCGGCGCCGCCACCCTCGATTTCGCGTCGCTCGACGTCAATTAACTCAGTGAAACGAGAAAGGGACCGCAATCGCGGCCCCTCCCTTGAAAATTTGTGGCAGACCTGGGACGCTTTATATCAAGGCTCATTAAGCATGATCCTTATACCCGCGTTCAAGCGCCACACAGGCTGCGCTCCCCCTTGGTCGCTAGTTGTGGAGTCTCACCAGGTTGTTCACGG
>JBHHWG010000009.1:0-56215 GCA_046756385.1 Sphingomonadales bacterium
GAGATCAAAGTCTTTTTGCCAGAATAGGCGGGCAGGCGGCTTTGGAGGCCACGGTCAAGATTTTCTATGATCGGGTTCTTGCCGACGCCACGCTAAAACCCTTCTTCGAGGGCGTGAATATGACGCTTCAGCGTCAGATGATGGGGGCGTTTCTGGGCTCGGGCTTTGGCGGCGATGTCAAATATACAGGCAGGGCTTTGGCGGTTGCTCACGCGCCGCTTGTCGCTGATGGTTTGAATGACCGGCATTTTGACGCGTTTGTCGGCCATCTTACCGAAACATTGACGGAAACCGGCATGGCGGCCGAGTTGACGGATGAGGTGAAGGCAATCGTGGACGGCTTGCGCGAGCAGGTTCTGTGCCGGGCTCCGGGAGGTGCAAAACTTGTGCGTCAGGCCGAGGCCCGGAAAAAACAGGCCACGGCGACGAAATCGGTGGAATCGCCTGCAAGCGCAGCGGCGCCGACCGAACCAAGCCTTGCGAGCCAATCGATCAGAGTAAATGTAGACGTGCTTGAGGACCTCATGAATATGGTCAGCGAACTGGTGCTTACGCGCAACCAGCTCGACCAGATGGTCCGCAGTCTGGACGACAGCGAGTTCACGGTGCCGCTGCAACGACTGAGACAGTGCACGACCGAGTTGCAGGAATCGGTGATGAAGACGCGCATGCAGCCGATCGGCAATGCATGGGCGAAGCTTCCGCGCATCGTTCGCGACCTGTGCCAGGAACTTGGCAAGAAGATTGATTTGCGCATGAAGGGCGCGGATACCGAACTGGATCGCCAGGTGCTGGAGCTCATCAAGGACCCCTTGACTCATATGGTTCGCAATTCCGGCGATCACGGCATCGAACCCCCTTCGGATCGGGTTGCGGCCGGTAAACCGGAAACCGGCAGGATTGTACTGAACGCCTACCATGAAGGCGGCCACATCATGATCGAGATCAGGGATGATGGCCGCGGTTTGCCGGTTGAAAAGATCAGGCGGAAGGTCATTGCCAGTGGTTTGGCTACTGAGGCCGAAGTCAGCACCATGTCGGATCAGCAGATCCAGAAATATATTTTCCAGGCGGGTCTCTCGACCGCCGAAAAAGTAACCGCGGTGTCCGGCCGTGGCGTCGGCATGGATGTCGTGCGCAGCAACATCGAAAAAATCGGCGGAACAGTTGACGTAACGTCGGTCGAGGGCAAGGGGTCCACCTTCACCATCAAGATCCCGCTGACACTGGCGATCGTCTCGGCTCTGATCGTGGATTGTGGCGGGGAACGTTTCGCAATTCCCCAGCTCAGCGTTCTTGAATTGGTCCGCGCGTCCCAGGAAAGCGAGCACAAAATCGAACGTATCAACAAGACCCCGGTTCTGCGCCTGCGAGACCGATTGTTGCCGCTCATCTTCCTCAAGGACGTTCTCGGGCTGAATGGCGACAAGGAAGCGGCGAAGGAGAAATCTGGCGATCAGAATTTCGAGGAAGCCTTTGTTGTTGTAAGCCAGGTGGGGTCGTTCAGTTTCGGCATCGTTGTGGATCGTGTTTTCGATACCGAGGAGATCGTCGTCAAGCCGGTCGCGCCTATTCTGCGCAATATTTCGGTCTATTCCGGCAATACAATTCTCGGCGACGGCAGCGTGATCATGATTCTGGACCCCAACGGCATTGCCGCTACCACGGATGAAAGCTTGCACCATACGGGTGATGTTGCCGAGGACACGGATCAGGCGGCCGCGCGCGCCGATAATATGGAGACGCTGCTGACGTTCCGGGTCGCGACGGAAGCGCCGAGGGCGGTGCCGCTGTCCCTCGTGGCCCGCCTTGAGGAAATCGACGTTGACGCAATTGAAACATCGGACGGCAAATGCATTGTTCAGTATCGTGGCCGGCTGATGCCCGTCGTCAAAATCGATGACAGCTACGACCTCAAATCCGAAGGGCGCCAACCGGTCCTTGTTTTCGCGGATGGCAAGCGGTCGATGGGCCTGGCGGTTGACGAGATCATCGATATCGTCGACGACCGGTTTGACGTCGAACTCGGCTCTGCAACCAGCGGGATTGTGGGGGCCGCCGTGATTGCCGGTCAGGCCACGGAAATAATCGATGTTCCCCACTATCTCTCCAAGGCCTTCCCCGACTGGTTCACCGCCAGGGATGAGCAGGTGGAACATGAACAAAGTGGGCGGAGTCGCGTTCTGCTGATTGATGACAGTTCTTTCTTCCGCAATATGTTGAAGCCCCTTCTGGCCGTCTCGGGCTATGACGTGACGACTGTCGAGTGCGCTGATGAGGCCCTAAAGCTTCGTGACGACGGCGAGGCCTTCGATATAATCGTCAGTGATATCGAATTGCCCGGAATGAACGGATTTGAGTTTGCCGAAACGGTTAAAAGCGAAGGACCATGGCAGAGTGTACCGATCGTTGCGCTGTCCAAGCACACCAGTCATAAATATTTCACTCGCGGCAGGGAGGTTGGATTCGACGATTACATTGAGAAATTTGATCGCGATACCTTGCTCAACGCCCTTTCCGAGACCCTGGCGGTAAGAGGAGACGCGGCATGACTGATACAGGGACAGCGGCCGCCGGAACCGGGCACGAGGCGGCGGACGAAAACGAAAGAGCCGAGTTGGTTACCATAACCATTGCCGATCAGCTTCTCGGCATCCCGGTTCTGTCCGTCCACGATGTGCTGGGCCCGCAAAAAATGACCAGGATTCCGCTGGCGCAAGAGTCGATCGCCGGCGTGTTGAATCTCCGGGGTCGCATCGTGACCGCGATTGATGTGCGGCGTAGGCTGGGCCTGCCGCCGCGCCCCGAGGACGATCCGGGCATGAGCGTCGTTGTCGAACATAATAACGAGCCTTACAGCCTGCTTATCGATTCCGTCGGTGATGTCCTCAGCGTACCCACCAAAGCCTTCGAGCAAAATCCGGCGACCCTGGACCCGAGATGGCGCGAGGTTTCGGGCGGTATCTATCGGCTGGAGAACGAGTTGCTCGTTGTGCTTGAAGTTGAGCGGTTGTTGGACTTCAATGACCGGCCGGTTGCGTGAAGGCTCGTCGAGCCGATCTATCGTGGCCATGAATCGCTTAATAACTGGAGTTGGGGATGAAATCCTGCCTGATAGTTGACGATTCCAGGGTGATCCGCAAGGTGGCGCGACGGATCCTCGAGGAGCTGAATTTCGAGATTTGGGAAGCGGTGGATGGCCAGAAGGCGCTGGAGTGTTGTATCGATGGCTTGCCCGACGCCATTCTTCTTGATTGGAACATGCCGGTCATGGACGGTCTCGAATTTTTAAAAGAGCTGCGAAAACTGGATGGCGGCGAGCACCCGGTCGTTGTATTTTGCACGACCGAAAATGATCTCGTGCATATCCGGACAGCCATCGAGGCTGGCGCAAATGAATATATTATGAAGCCGTTTGATCGCGATATTATCGAAGCGAAGTTTTTCCAAGCCGGATTGATGTAAGTGCAAGCGCGCAGTAGCCGCAGTTCCGAGATTTGCCAGGGCATTGACGGTCGACCTTTCCGGGTCATGGTGGTTGACGACTCCGCGGTCGTCAGAGGCCTGATCTCTCGATGGATTGAAGCCGATCCGGAAATAGCGGTGGTCGGATCGGCGTCTAATGGGGTTATGGCGCTCAACAGCATTCGGCGAAACCGTGCGGAAATTGTTCTTCTTGACGTCGAGATGCCGGAGATGGACGGGCTGACTGCGCTGCCCAAATTGTTGAAGATCGATCCCACCATTAAGGTCATTATGGCCTCGACGCTTACGCGCAGGGGCGCCGAAATCAGCATCAGGGCCATGGCCGCGGGGGCGGCGGATTATGTTCCGAAGCCGGAGTCGACTCGGGACGCAAACGACGCCAGCACTTTCCGGCGCACATTGATCCAGAAAATCAAGGCGCTGGGGGCGGCCCGTCGTCGAGGTCTGTCGGGCGAATCAGTGGCGTCGGGCCAACCACGGATTTCTCACACCCTTCGAAAAGGCGGTCCTGAAATTGGTGGCCAGATCAAGCTTACTTTGCGCAAACCCTCGGGCTGCCAGCCGGCGGTGCTTGGTATCGGCAGTTCCACTGGTGGGCCACAGGCACTTTTGAAGGTCGTTCGTGGGCTTAGCCCCGGCTTTCAGCTTCCGATACTGATCACTCAACATATGCCGGCGACTTTCACCGCAATTCTGGCGGAGCATCTGGGACGAATAAGCAATCGGCCTTGCGCCGAGGCTGAGGATGGTGAGCCGATCGAGCCAGGAAGGATCTATGTGGCGTCCGGCGGTCTCCATTTGACTATGGTCGAAAAGGGCGGACGGCCGGTTGTGGAGCTGAACGAGGACAGCCCCGAAAATTATTGCCGACCGTCGGTTGATCAGCTCTTCGGCGGCATTGCCCGAGTTTATGGCCCTGAAGCTCTGTGCCTGGTCTTGACCGGCATGGGCCATGACGGCTTGGCCGGGAGCAAGAAAATCGTCGAGGCTGGTGGCACGGTCATCGCCCAGGATGAACCGACCAGCGTCGTGTGGGGCATGCCCGGCGCGGTGACGAAGGCAGGCATTTGCAGCTCGGTTTTGCCTCTCGATGAAATCAGCGACACGATTTCCCGGTTTGCGGCGGGAGGCGCGCTATGAAGCCTGAGGATTTTGAGCTCATAAGCGGAATGCTCAAGGAACGGTCCGGCCTCGCGCTGTCTCAGGACAAGGTATATCTCGTGGAAAGCCGCCTGACGCCGCTTGCGAGGAAGCGGGGCTTCGGGTGTCTTGACGAATTAGTGAGGGAAATCAGAACCAGGCGGGATGAGCGTCTGCTGCGAGACGTCACCGAAGCGATGACCACGAACGAGTCGTTCTTTTTCCGTGACGCTGCCCCATTTGACCTGTTTCGAGACGTCGTCATTCCCGAGCTTTTAAGGACACGGGACAAGTCCAGAAAATTGCGCGTCTGGTGCGCCGCCGCCTCCACGGGGCAGGAACCTTACTCGCTGGCCATGATATTGCGGGAGATGCAGCACAAGCTTCAAGGCCGGCGAATCGAAATCATCGGCACGGATTTGTCTGCTGAGGTCCTGCAAAAAGCGCGGGTCGGGCTCTATTCCCAATTCGAAGTTCAGCGGGGTCTGCCGATCCAGATGATGATCAAATATTTCTCCCAGGTTGGCGAAATGTGGCAAATCGACAGTTCCCTCAGGGCCATGGTGCGATTTGAGGAGTTGAATCTGCTTAAGGATTTTTCACGCCTGGGCAAATTCGACGTTATATACTGCCGCAATGTGCTGATCTATTTCGATCACGAAACCAAAGCCAGGGTCTTGGATCGGATTCGCAAAATGATGCCCGGTGATGGTGTTCTGTTCCTTGGGGCGGCCGAGACGGTGCTTGGCGTTTGCGACAAGTTCAAGCCGGTCGCCGGGCAACGGGGGCTGTACGCCCCGGTTTAGGCGCGCCCCGGTTCGGTTACACGATCGATACGAAAACGCTCTAGGCAATTGCGGCCTGAATTCCGTCCTTGTCTCGCGATGCCGGGTCCCGCAAAACGTAGCCGCGTCCCCACACCGTTTCGATGTAATTGTCCTCGCCGGTGGCGTTTTGGAGCTTCTTGCGCAATTTGCAGATGAACACATCGATGATTTTCTGTTCAGGTTCGTCCATCCCGCCGTACAGATGGTTCAGGAACATTTCCTTGGTCAGGGTTGTGCCCTTGCGAAGCGATAAAAGCTCCAGCATGGCGTATTCCTTACCCGTCAGGTGAACCCGCTGGCCATCGACCTCGACCGTCTTGGTGTCAAGATTAACCCGCAATCTTCCGGTTCGTATCACTGACTGTGCGTGGCCCTTGGAGCGCCGGACGATGGCGTGAATGCGGGCAACGAGCTCTTCCTTGTGGAATGGTTTGGTCAAATAGTCGTCGGCGCCAAAACCCAGACCTTTGACTTTGTTGTCGGGTTCAGTCAAACCCGAGAGGATCAGAATCGGTGTGTCGATCTTTGACTGACGCAATTTCTTCAGCACGTCGTAGCCATGCATGTCGGGAAGGTTCAGATCCAGTATGATAATGTCGTAATCATAGAGTTTCCCCAGATCCAAGCCTTCTTCACCGAGGTCGGTCGCGTAAATATTGAACCCTTCCGCGCTCAGCATCAGGTCAATGCTTTTCGCCGTCGAGGTATCATCCTCAATCAACAGGACACGCATAGCTCACTCGACTCCCTTCAATGGGTGCTTATGCTTCATAATATAGCGATTTTGGTTAAAAAATGTTAATGCTAAAGTTCATCTTAACACAGGTCAATTCGGTTGTGCCGACAATCGCTGCTTACTCCATCGGTATTTTACCGAACCTTAAGCAGTTCAATAGAAGATTTAGATCAAGTGATACCAAATCCCGATGAGGACGACTCACTGAGATTTGGGAGATTTGGTGGACGCTGACCCTATTGATTGGAGACAATCAATAGGGTCAAGGACTAGCGACCAAGGGGGAGCGCAGCCCGCGTGGCGCTTGAACGCGGGTATAAGGGTCATGATCAATGACCCTTGGTATTAGGGGTGAGCCAACTCAATTTTTTCGATGTATTGATCATTGCAAACAGTAATTTCAGAAATAAATAGAATTGGCGCATATCGCCGCTATGGCCGCGTTGTTGGCGTCCAGGGGCTTCTGGTCGAGGTTGGCGGCGCTCAAGAACACCTCAGTATCGGCTCGCGCGTTCAACTTCTCACCCGCAACGACGAAGCGGTCCCTTGCGAAGTTGTCGGCTTCAGGCAGGACCGGGCGCTTCTAATGCCCTTCGCAGTGCTCGACGGGGTCGGCATCGGCTGCAAGGCCTACGTCGAAAGCGAAGAGGCCTGCGTTTATCCCGACACGACGTGGCTGGGGCGGGTTGTTAACGCGATCGGTGAGCCGATCGTTGGCAAGGGGCCGCTCGCGCGTGGCGACGCCGCCTGCCCGTTGCGCGCCGCGCCCCCCATCTCGCATCAGCGCAAACGGGTCGGCGAGAAGCTGGACCTCGGTGTCCGCTCCCTGAACACTTTTCTGACCTGCTGTCGAGGACAGCGCATGGGGATATTTTCCGGCTCAGGGGTTGGCAAGTCGGTTTTGCTGTCGATGCTGGCACGCTATACCGGCTCGGACGTGACCGTGATCGGTCTCATTGGCGAACGCGGCCGGGAAGTTCAGGAGTTTATTGAGGACGATCTCGGGCCGGAGGGCTTGGCGCGCAGTGTTTTGGTGGTGGCGACCTCGGACGAGTCGGCGCTGATGCGTCGGCAGGCGGCCTATCTGACATTGACCATTAGCGAATATTTCAGGGATCGCGGCAATCAGGTGCTGTGCCTGATGGACAGCGTGACCCGGTTTGCAATGGCGCAGCGCGAAATCGGTCTGTCCGGTGGCGAGCCTCCGGCGAGCAAGGGTTATACGCCGACCGTCTTTTCGGAATTGCCCAAACTGCTGGAGCGCGCCGGCCCGGGCGAGGGTAAGGGCGACATTACCGGCCTGTTTACCGTTCTTGTCGAGGGCGACGATCATAACGAACCCATCGCCGACGCCGTGCGCGGAATTCTTGACGGGCATATTGTGCTGGATCGTTCGATCGCCGAACGCGGCCGGTATCCGGCGGTGAACGTCCTGCGTTCGATCTCGCGGACCATGCCGCGCTGCAACTCCGACGAGGAAAACGACCTGGTGCAGACCGCGCGTCGCTATATGACGCTTTACGATGATATGGAGGAAATGATCCGGCTCGGGGCCTACCGGGAGGGCACCAATCGCCAGGTCGATGAGGCGATCGCCTATCATCCAGCGCTCGAAAAATTCCTGTCCCAACGAAATACAGACCGCTGCGACCTGGCGGCCGGCTACGCCGAACTGGCCCGGATTATCGCCGAAGGCCCGGCTGGGCAAGTTCCGGGCCGAGCTCAGAATGGCGGTGAATAATGACGCAGGGACTTCGAAACCTTATTCGCCTGCACCGTTGGCAACTCGAAGAAAGTCGCCAAAAACTGGGCCAGTTGGAGGGCCTGCGCGCCGAACTCGAGCGCAATGCTGAAAATCTTGAGGCGGAAATTAAAGAGGAGCAACAAAAGGCATCCGGCGACCTGCATTTCGCCTACGGCCCATATGCGACGGCGGCCATCGGCAGGCGCGAGACCATCGTCAAATCACTTCAGGAAATTGACCAGGAACTGGCCAAGGCCCGTGATGAAGTTGCCGATGCCTTTATGGAAGTAAAAAAATTCGAAATTGCTCAGGAACGGGAACAAAAACGCGCCACACTAGCGGCCCAGCGCAAAGAGCAACAGACTTTGGACGATCTATCCTTGGACATGTTCCGTCGCCGCCAGGCACGATAATGGTGGACGCTGATCCTATTGATTGGAAACAATCAATAGGATCAAGGACTAGCGACCAAGGGGGAGCGCAGCCTGCGTGGCGCTTGAACGCGGGTACAAGGGTCATGATCAATGACCCTTGGTATCAGATGCGAGCGAGCCGAGACAGCAAATCCGGATTATCCCAGCCGGGCTGACGTTCCGACAAAAACGCCGCATGGTGATTATCGACACCGGAGCTGCAATTGCCACCGCTGCGCCTGGTTTCGGCCAGTACGTCGACCCACCTCGGAATCACGACATTGTTGAAATCGGTCAACAGGGCCAGGGCCGCCTCTTCAAAAGACGACCACCTCTGGCTGCGGATTACCCCCCCATATTGGTCAAGCGATCCGGGCTCGAGCAGCAATCGATCCGGCACGTAATGGATGCAAAATTTGATCGGATCCGGCAGACCGCCGATCATCATGGCCCCATGAAGAGTGACAATATAGTCGAAATTGGGACTCGGATTAGGCCGTGTCTCAAGCGGCCGCCGCCGCGCGTCGATTTCAGCATGTTCTGTCAATGCCATTTATAAACCCTCGCCTTACCCGGGCCGGCTATCGGACGGTGCGCCGGCTCCGTCGGGTGCCAAAGATTGCAGTGGTGAAACCGGGAACGGCTTCCTCGTCTCATAGATTATCTTACCCGTCATGCCCGCGCCCTCGTTAGTCCGATTGAACAAGTTCATCACCCCCATGCGCAACTCTTCACTCAGTGCTCGGGAGCTGCGCACGATCAAATCGAATTGGCCTTGCGAAATCAAGCCGTCGAGCTGAATTTGGCCGAGCCTTGTCATGGTCAATTCGAGGATGAACCTTGTCCCCGGCTTGTTGTCATTGTCCTGATCGGGACCGCTGTTCGAGCCATCGCCCTCCAGGTGCTGATGTCTCAAAAACAGGATAAGGGGGCTGAAATTTTGCCCGTCGTGGAGCGGAAGGACGATCGGGCGCCATTCGCCGCCGATGGGCTCGCCGGCCAGACGCTCCATGGTTTTAAAGTCCTGTCCGATCCGCTGCAACAATTCGGCGCGGCCATCCCGCGACAACGCGGCCGTGGCCGCTTCACCGAGCCAGCCTCTGGCATCGCCCATTCGCAGCGCGGACAGGAAAAACAGAATGGAACCTGACAGCGGCTTGCCGCTGGTGGACGGAACCGTGGCCATGAAAGCCCGCGCTGCCGCCGGTTCCGCTTCACGCAACGCGGCCATCATCGCATCCATCGCCGGCCATTGCCCGGCCAGGGAAGCGAGGGCTGCCAAAGGTTCTGTCGCGGCAGCCTGAACCGGCAGATCCGGCCTATCCGGCTGCGCGGCTCGGGCCGGGTCGAGGGGCGCGGCATTGACGATCATCGTCGTCACCTGGTCGCCGACCGCAAGGGACGACGGCACCTCGGCTTGCAGCATGCCGATGTTGGTTTGCAACAGCACCGCTTTGGTCATGACCTGACCGGCGGGCTGGCGGCTCAAGGCGTCGGCGATCGACGAGGCCGCTTTGGCCGCCGTTTCCTTGATTTCGTGGGCGATGACGCCACTGACTTCGAACCCGTCCAAACTGCCACCGAGTGGGGCTGACGGCGCCGGGGCAGAGGTGGCCTCAGTCGTCGAAAGCGTCATTGCCGGCGCCTGGGCCTCAGGGTTGGCCTGTGCGGACTGAACGGTCAAAAGCGACAAGGTCAGCGGCGTTCCCGCCGGAAGCCCGGAAGAGGGAGGTGGCTGTGGGGCGATGTTCTCGGTCATGACGGGGTTGGGCATCACCCGGGCGATCAGTTCGGTGCCACTCATGACCCTCGCCGCATCCGGGGGCGGTAGGGACGGTTTGCCGGCGGGCGGCGGCGTATAGGCGCTGGTGGACGGGGGCGGTGCATAGGGGGCGGCGGCCGGCTTGTCCACGGCCGATGCGGGTCGTGATCCGGTCGCGGGTTCTGGCGGTGTCTGGTGAGCGGGCAGGCCAACCAGTTTCAGTTCAATTTGCGGCGGCTGTTTTTCGGGTTTCCCGTCGATCGCGACAACGGCGGCCAGCACATTGCTTTGGGTTGCCTGTATCTGTAGCGTAATCTCCGCGCCTGGCGGCGGAGCTTTTGTCATTTCGGCCACGAACAGGCCATTCGGCGTGACCAACCTGATCGCGCCGTGTTGCGACGGTCCCTTGACCGTCGCCGTAATCAAAGCGCCAATGTCTAAATGTGCGAGCGTCGCGGACAGCACAACGGCCGGATCGTGCCCTGGAGTTTTAGGGGGCTGGGAAGGTTGGGCCGAGCCTTTGCCGTCATGTTTCGTCGATTGCTGTTGCGTCGAGGGATTATCCGACGCCGATGAAGAAGCCTTGACCTCGGCCGGAGGGCCGATGGCCGGGGTGGGTCCGCGCGCGGGCGGTGTTGAGATGTCGCTCAAGGTCTGTTTCCCAGCTTCAGCGCGATTCTCTCAATATCGCCGCCGGCTTTGCACTGGGGGTGCCGCGTCAGAATCGGCGTTTGGTGGCGTAACGCATCGCGCACTTTTTCGTCGCGCCGAATAATTCCGGCCAGCGGCGGCGATAATTTCAAGAAGCCTTCACAGGCCCGGCGCAAGGTCTCGTAGGTTTTTTCCCCGCCTTTGGGACTGGCCGCCATATTAACCAATATTCGAATATCGCTCCCCGGATAGCGCATCGAATGGACCTTGATGAAAGCGTAGGCATCGGTCAGGGACGTCGGCTCGTCGGTCACCACGACCAGCGTTTTTCCAACATTGGCGGCCAGTGTGGTCACCACGCCGTCGAGCCCGGCCCCAAGGTCCAGCACCACATGGTCGTACCCGCCCGCCAACATCAGAAGCTCGTTCTTCAGTGACCGCAGTTGAGGACGACCCAGCGTCGCCAGCGACCCCGAGCCGGACTTGCCGGCGATGATGTCGAACTTCCGGCCCGAAGGGTCGGTGAACTGAGTAATGGCCGAATGTAAATCCAGCCCGCCCGCAATGACATGGCCCAGGTCCCGCTCAGGCATCAGGCCAAGCTGGATGTCGACATTGGCAAGCCCGAGATCACCGTCGAACAACAGCGCTTTTCTGCCCGCCAGGGCAAAGGCATGACACAGCGTTACCGCGATCCAGGTCTTGCCGACCCCACCCTTGCCGGAGGCGATTGTTATCAAGTTTTGTCCAAGGCCGGTTTGCGGGGCCTGGGAATGGGTCGGCGCCTGAATGCTCATGGAGTGGCCTCTTGAAGGCAGGAGGAAGATGTGGATTTTTCGGCCGCCCGAACCATCAGCCGCGCCAGCGTGACAGGGTTAACCGCGGTCAGCCCATCGGCTACAAACGGTGAGCGGCTCATTTCGGCGAATGAAAGCTGGCCTGCATCGGCGGCGGCCAGGAAATCGCCGTATCGCCGTGCCGCATCGACGCCGGTCAGGATCAGGCGGCGACTCCCAAGCATGCCAAAGACCTCTGCCACGAAAGCGGCCTCGCGCGCGTCGCTCCCGGTGCTCAGGGTTAGAACCGGTTCGATGTCCGCTGCGCTGATGAAATCACGCAGGTCAGAGATTTCGTCCTTATTGTAAGGATTGGTTCCCGGACTATCGATGATCGTGAAACCATTCTGGGTCGTCGAACTGCTTTGTTGCAGCAGTGCCGACAGGTCATCCCTGTTTCGCGCCACTTCAACCCCGCATTTAAGGGGCCGCGCGAAGGCGTCGAGCTGCTCGACCGCACCGGCGCGCGCCACGTCCAGGGTTATGATCCGGACATTTGCGCTCTGAAATGTCGCTCTTGCCGCCAACTTGGCCGCGGTCACTGTTTTGCCCGTGCCACAGGGGCCGATCAGCATGATCGGGCGCCGGGGTATATCCGGCAGCGGGGAGAACCGGAACAGGGTGTCGAAAGCGCTGGCCAGCGCCATTGCCGCGTTCTCGGCCTCCATGGCCCTGGCCGCCCTGTCCAACTGGCCGGCAAGCATTTTCGGCACACGATGGAAAGCGAGCGCCCGCGAAATCTCCTCCGGGTCAAATTCACCTTCATTACGGGCCGTCGCAATGGCTGGGTTGGGGAGCGGCGCTTCCTGCTTGCCTGATTTTTGAGGCTCTTGCGGCCTTGCCAGGTCGGGCTCGATGGCGACCGTCACGGTGACTCCGCGACCGCCTCGTCCCCGGGCGTTGGAGACAATGATCGCGTCCGGGCCGACAGCGGCCCGGATTTTGGTCATCGCCTCCTTCATCGACGGCGCGGTGAATGTCTTGAGACGCATCGCCGGACGCCTTCAGTCAGACCTGACCGAGGGTGCGGATCTTGGCCTTTGGGTGGATCTCGCTTTGAGACAGCACCACCGTTGAAGGCCTGAACCGCTCCACGATCGAGCGTACATAGGGGCGCACCCCCGGGCTGGTCAGGAGACACGGGAGCTGGCCCGCCATCGCCTGTTGTTCAAACGTCATGCGCACCGAATCGATGAATTTCTGTAGTACTGAGGGCTGCATCGCCAGTTGTTTTTCTTCCCCTTGCCCCACCAGGGCATCCGCGAAATCCTGTTCCCAGGCGGGAGACAATGTTACCAGCGGGATATAGCCGTCGGGGCTGGTGTTGTCAGCGCTAATCTGACGCGCCAGGCGCGAGCGCACATGCTCGGTAATCATGATGATGTTCTGAGTGTAGCCGGTGGCTTCCGCGATCGCCTCAAGGATGGTCGACAGGTCGCGAATGGAAATCCGCTCTCCCAACAAATGCTGCAGAACCCGTTGAATGCCGGTCAGGGATATCTGGCCCGGAATCAGGTCGGCGACAAGTTTCTGGTGTTCCTTGGGCAAATCGTCGAGCAACTTCTGGGTCTCGGCATAGGACAGAAGATCGGACAGATTGTCTTTCAGCACTTCGGTCAGGTGAGTGGTTACCACAGTGGCCGGATCAACCACTGTATAACCCCGGAACGATGCCTCTTCGCGCAAACTCTGCTCGATCCAGGTTGCGGCCAGGCCAAATGTCGGTTCGCGGGTTTCCTCGCCGGGCAGGGCAACCGGCTCGCCGCGCGGATCCATCGACAGCAGCATGTTAGGCCGCAAATCGCCCCGACCGGCTTCATGCTCCTTGATGCGCAGAACATAAGTATTCGATGGCAACTGCATATTGTCGAGGATGCGCACCGACGGCATGACAAAGCCGAGTTCGGTGGCAAGCTGCCGGCGCAATGCCTTGATCTGATCGGTTAGCCGATAGCTGGTCTCGTCATTGATCAGCGGCAACAACCCGTATCCGAGCTCAAGCCGGAGCTGATCGATCGCCAGGGCGCTGGTGATCGGCTCCTCGGCCGGGGCCGCCGCTTCTTGCGCCGCCAACGTTTCGCTGGCCAGGGATTCTTGCGCCGCTTCCTGTTGTTGCCGGGTGACCGACCAGGCCATCCACCCGGTGAAGCCGGATATGGCTAAAAACGGAGTCATGGGAATACCGGGCAGCAGGGCCAGGCTGAACGTGAGGAACGAACTGACGGCCATGGCGCGCGGATAGCCGCCCAGTTGGCCGAACAGCGCCTCGTCGGCGCGCCCGGAAACCCCGGCCTTGGAGACCAGCAGACCGGCCGCGGTGGACACGATCAGGGCCGGTATCTGGGACACCAGCCCGTCGCCCACGGTCAGAAGCGTGTAGGTCGCGCTGGCCTCGCCGAACGACAGGTCATTCTGGGCCACGCCGATAATAATGCCGCCCAGGATATTGATGAACGTGATCAACAGGCCCGCGATGGCATCGCCTCTCACGAACTTCGCGGCGCCGTCCATCGCGCCGAAGAAGCTGCTTTCGTCTTCGAGCTGGGTGCGCCGCTCGCGCGCCTGCTTCTCGTCGATCATGCCGGCGGACAAGTCGGCGTCGATCGCCATCTGTTTGCCCGGCATGGCGTCGAGACTGAATCGTGCCGCGACCTCCGCAATGCGGCCCGAGCCTTTGGTGATCACCACAAAATTGACGATGATCAAAATGCCGAACACGATCAGCCCGATGACGAAATTACCGCCCATGATGAAATCGCCGAACGCTTCGATCACATGTCCGGCGGCGGATGTTCCCTCGTGCCCCTTTGACAGGATCAACCGCGTCGATGCGAGGTTGAGCGACAAGCGCATCATGGTCGCGAGCAACAGAACGGTTGGGAACGAATTGAAATCAAGCGGCCGCTTGATAAACAGGCTGGTCATCAGCACCAGCACCGAAAAGGTAAACGACATCGCCAGCAGGAAGTCGAGAAGCCAGCTCGGCATCGGCAGCACGAGCACGACAAGGAGGCCCACGACGCCAAGCGCCAGCATCACATCGCCACTGCGCAGGGCGGTGCTGATTTGGCTCAGCATATCCGTCGAACCACCGCCCAGCGGTCGTTGCTCGGTCCCGGTGCCGGTCATGTTATCAAATTCCGAAACCAGGCGCCGCGCCAAATTCGTGGATCTTTAACGGACATTTCAGCGGTCCACCGGTCCTAAAGGGTGGCCTGTGGCGGCTCGCCGGGCATGGGAACGGTAATGCCTTCCTCGCCATATTGCTTGAGTTTGTTGCGAAGCGTTCGGATCGAAATGCCCAGAATGTTGGCGGCATGGGTGCGATTGCCCAAATAGTGCCGGAGTGTATCGAGGATCAATTCCCGTTCCATTTCGGCCACGGTTCTGCCAATCAGAGCCGAAGCGTTTTGGGTCTCCGGCTGCGATTGGGCGTAGGGATTATGGCTGTCGACAGCTTCCGGGCTTTCATGCCGGCTGCCGTCGGGCAGGAGGATTGCCTCAGGCAGGATTTCGTCGCCGGAGGCCAGGAGGATGGCCCGGTGAATCGTGTTCTCCAGTTCCCGGACGTTGCCCTTCCAATGTTGTCCGCGCAGATGCTGCACGGTGCTCTCGGCAAGGGGGCGCGCGGGAACGCCATTGGCCTCGGCATATTTCTTGGCGAAATGCTCGGCGAGCATCCGAATATCCTCTGGACGTTCACGCAGCGCGGGTATCCTCAGATTAACCACATTCAGCCGGAACAAAAGATCTTCCCGGAAATCGCCTTTCTTGACCTCTTCGCTTAAATCGCGGTTCGACGTGGCGAGAACCCGAATATTGACATGCACCGGTTTGGTGCCGCCAACGCGGTCGATTTCCCGCTCCTGTATGGCTCGCAGCAGCTTGGCCTGAAGCCGCACACCCATCTCACTGATTTCATCCAGCAGCAGGGTTCCGCCGTCCGCCTCCTCAAACTTGCCAATACGCCGCGCAATTGCGCCGGTGAAAGCGCCCTTTTCGTGGCCGAACAATTCGGACTCCAGCAGGTTTTCCGGAATCGCCGCGCAATTAACCGAGACAAAGGACTTGCCTTCGCGTCTGCTTTTGCGGTGTACGTATCGCGCTAAAACTTCCTTGCCAGTCCCGGATTCACCGGTAATCAAAATGTTTGCCTCGCTTTCCGCGACCTGGTCGGCGAGTTTCACGACCCTGGCCATGGCGGGGTCGCGATAGAGCAAGGGGTGGTCATCATAGGCCACCGCTTCAAGGACGGCGGCGATCAGTTCAGGATCCGGCGGCAGGGGGAGATATTCCTTGGCGCCCGCCCTTATCGCGGCGACGGCGGCCTTGGTATTCGATCCCACGCCGCAGGCGACGACCGGCACGAAGATCCGCTCCGCATCGGTTCTTTCGATGAAACCCTTGATGTCGGCGCCAACGTCAATCATCGCCAGATCGGCGCCATTGCCTGCCCGCAAGGAAACCAGGGCGCTGTCTACGTCCGGCGAATGAAAGACCTTTGCGCCCCTGCCCATGGCGATCTTGGTGGCCTCGCTGAGCTGGCCATTCAAATTTCCGATGATCAACAGACGCATAACAGGTCTCTCCTGGGTAAACTAACCAAAGTGGCTAATCCGCTTTGCGGGCGGCAGCAAAGTATTGAGCAGCATCTCCAGTCGGCGCGGATTCTCGCGCCGGCCTATGGAAGCCGCGCCAAGGGTGAAAACGGTATTTATCATCGATTCCTCGTCGGAATTCCGCTCAAGCTTGGTGGCGAGCGGCATGAACACCATGTTGGCCAGTACCGCCCCGTAAAAAGTGGTCAGCAGGGCCACGGCCATCGACGGGCCGATGGTGGCGGGATTATCCAGATTGCCCAACATCTGGACCAATCCGACAAGGGTGCCGATCAGACCCATGGCGGGCGCCACCTCGGCAGCGCGCCGGAGCACGCGGGCGCTGCGAATATGACGCGTGGCCGCGGATTTGATCTCGTTTTGCAAAATCCGGTCTATTTCATCGACTGAAGTGCCATCGACCACCAGGCGCAGGGCGCGTTGCAAAAAAGGCTGCTTGTCGTAGACCCGGGCCACTGTCTGCAACGACAGGGCACCGTCCTTACGGGCCTTTTCGGCAAGCCTCAAGACGGTGTCCGCCGCGCTTTGGAGGTCGCCGTGGCCGTTCACCAGAGCCCGCCAGATCGTTTTCTGTGTCGCGAAAATCTCCTGAGTCGAGAAGCTGACCGCTGTTACCGCCAAAGTTCCGCCGACCACAATCAGGAGTGCCGAGAGATCGAAAAACGCCGCCGGCGAACCGCCAAGCACCATCGCGCTGATAATCAGGGCGAACCCGGCGGTCAATCCAAGAGTGGTGGCGAGGTCGATGTTCAGGCGTTCAATCACAGGCTCACTCGTCTATACTGATCCGGGCTATGGATTATCGCCCTTGACGATCTCGGTCATGGTTACGCCGAGGCGATCGTCGACCAACACGACTTCGCCGCGGGCCACCAGGCGATTATTGACATACACGTCGATCGCTTCACCGACCTTTCGATCCAGTTCGATGACCGCGCCGCGGCCCAGTTTCACCAGTTGGCTGACCTGCAACTGGCATTTGCCCAATACCGCCGATACCTTGACCGGAATATCGAATACCGATTCCAGATCGGCCGCGGTTCTGGTCGGCTCCTCGGTCAAGTCATCGGCTGCTCCGGCGGGCTGGTCACCAGCGCCCGCGCCGGCGGCCTGGTCCTTTGCGAGGTCCTGCCAGTCAACGCTTTCGTCTTCGGCCATGATTCTATCTCCTTTTACTCAGCCATTGTGGCGTCGAGTAGTTGCGCGGGTTGCGTCAGAAGCTGATTCAAATATCTTGATACAGCATAATCGGCCGCCTTGCTGAGCTGTTCAGTGTCCCGTTCGGCTCCGCCATCGGCCCATTCGACCATGCAATCGCCAGGGGCAACCGCTTCGTCGGCCAGCAGCACAACGTCGCCGCCGAAAACCAGCTCGGACATGACGGTGTCGATGCGCTTTTTTACGTCATCAAGCTGCGCGCTGTTCAGGCGGATGACGATCCTTGGCTCGCCATGTTGTTCGGTCATGCACTCCCGGACGACAGCCTCGATCTCGGCCAGTGAGTGGTTGCGCATCAGAGCCTGCGCCAACTTACCGGCAATCGCGTGAGCGAGCATTGCCGCCTCTTGCCGCAATTCGATCGCCAGGGCCTGGCGCTCGTTCACCAGGACGGCCACGGCTTCATTCAGCCGGTTCAGCGTTGCCGTCATTTGGGACTCGAAGCTCGCAAGCGATTGTTGAATTCCGGAAGTCACCCCCTCCGCATAGGCCTCGTCACGGGCCTTTTCGATGTCCTTTTCGCCATATTTGGGGCTGCGGTCGTAATAAACCTCGTCTGGGCCGATGCCCACGCAGTCCGCATCGAAGGCGTTATCGAACGTGAATTTGACGGCTTTGGTCATGTCTCGGCCCGTTTGTCAGTAGCCATTTGCCCCATCGGAAACATCAGTAAACCAACTCGTCTTCGCCCTTGGCATCGACCAGGAATATTTCACCGGCCTCGGCCAGGTCTTTCGCGGTATTGACCATCTGCATCTGTGCCTCGTCGACATCACGCAGGCGAACCGGCCCCATCGCCTCCATGTCCTCGCGAAGAATCTTTGCCGCACGTTCCGACATGTTTGAAAAGAAAAGGTCGCGCAGCGTGTCCGATGCCCCCTTCATGGCGATTCCGAGCTTGTCCTTGTCGAAATTGCGCAACAGGGTCTGAATGCCGGCGGGATCAAGCCGCCCCAGATCCTCGAACGTGAACATCAGTGCGCGTATTCGCTCCGCCGACTCCCGACTGCGTTCTTCCAGGGCAGACAGGAACTGGGACTCGGCGCTTCGATCCAGATAGTTGAAAATTTCCGCCATGACTTCATGGCTGTCGCGCCGGTTGGTGCGGGCAAGGTTGTTCATGAACTCAACGCGCAGCGTTTGCTCGACCTTGTCCAGAATGTCCTTCTGCACCGATTCCATTCGCAGCAACCGCATGACCACTTCAAGGGCGAAATCCTCGGGCAGGGACGAGAGAACCCGGGCCGCGTGCTCGGGCTTGATCTTGGAGACCACGACCGCCACAGTCTGCGGATACTCATTCTTCAGATAGGACGCAAGAACCGACTCGTTGACGTTTCCGAGCTTGTCCCACATGGTCCGGCCTGCGGGGCCCCGGATCTCGTCCATGATCGATCGGACGCGATCCCCCGGGAGGATCTTGTTGAGCAGTCGCTCCGTATTGTCATAAGTGCCCGTAAGCGTTCCAACTGTCGAGAGTTGGGAGGCGAAATCAACCAGCAAATTCTCGATAAGCTTGGAATCAATGGTGCCCAGCGCCGACATTGCCGCCGATAGTTCCTTGACCTCCTCGTCGTCGAGCTGCTCCCAAATGATCTTGCCGTAATCGACGCCAAGTGAGAGCAACAATGCCGCCGCCTTTTCGGGGCCATTGAAGCTGCGCACATCGGACCTAACACGCGCCATGACCAGCCCCTAACCATGCAGCCATGCGCGGAGGATGGTGGCGGCTTCGTCCGGATGGTTTTCCACGATTTCGCCGACTTTCTTGACCGCCGACTGCTGTATCTGGCCGTCAATTTGCGCAACGTCGATCATGGATTCGATGTTGCTTCTTTGCGCGAGATTTGGAACCATTTCCTGTTGTTGCGCCGCTGCCCCGGCTGGCGTGTCCGTCGCTGTTGCCGGCACGGTTCCTTCAGGTCCCGGCAAAGCCGGTATTTGAGAGCTCGAATCCTGGATCTGTCCAACCCCGCCAGCCGCTGTGGCCGCCACCGGTGCGCCGGCGAAGAGACGATTTACCATGGGGCGAGCCACGAACAGAATGGCCAACAGACCCACAAGCAGAAAAACGATCAACTCCGCTGCCCGGAAAATATCTGACTTGCCTAGATCGAGGCCTAAAAAGCCTTCCGGTGCTTCATCCAGTCGAGGCGGTTCGGTGGCCGCGAAACGAAGATTGATTATCTCGACCACATCGCCGCGATCGGCGTTAAATCCGACCGCCGAACGAACCAGGGTCGCCAGTTGGTCGAGCTCGTTTTGCGGCCTGGGCGAATAGGTCGTGGCGCCATCTTCGTTTTGTTGATAGGTGCCGTCCACCAACACCGCGACGGACAACGACTTGATCTGGCCG
The DNA here is from genome assembly GCA_046756385.1 of Sphingomonadales bacterium. GTDB lineage: Bacteria > Pseudomonadota > Alphaproteobacteria > CAZZKF01 > CAZZKF01 > JBHHWG01. Next base: position 19,789 of record JBHHWG010000009.1, read on the forward strand.
GCCTCATGAATCTCGGTGCGGATGATTTTCGAATTTTCGAAGTTGGTCGTTTCCTCGAGGCGGGAATTGTTCGATGATTTTCCCGCTGCACTTTGCGCGCTGTCGGGCAGATTGTTGCCAACTGAAACATTGCCGCCGGTCGTCTGGGTGTCCTGCGATCGCTGAGAATCCTCAACTGTCTGTGTGGACACCACGACCTGGCGGTCCGGGTCGTAAATCTCTGAGTTGGTGGTGACGCGATCGAAGTCGAGCTCAATGCTTACCTCCACCTGCGCCTGGTTCGGGCCGACATATTTCTCCAGCAGGCCCTCGAGTTGACGCTTCAGGCGTGCCTCTTGTTCCGTCTTCCGGTCCTGAAGCGAATTGACGTGGCCGCCCCCGTCCACCGCCTCCTCAATGCCGGTAGCCAATAATGTGCCGCGTTCATCGACGATGGACACACCGCCGGGGGTCAGCCCGGGCACGGCCGCGGCGGCCAAATGCTGGATCGCCGATATTTGCGAATGGCTCAAGGCGCCGCTCCGGGTCTTGAGCACGATGGAAGCCGATGCGTTTAAAGTTTCACGGCGGAACAATTTGCGCTCCGGTAAAACAAGGTGGACCCGGGCGGCCGCAACATTGTTGATCGAGCGAATGGTGCGGGCCAATTCGCCCTCCAGAGCCCGAACATGATTGATGTTTTGTACAAAGCTTGTGGTGCCGAAAGCGTCCGAACGATCAAATATCTCGTAACCCATCGACCCGCCGGTCGGCAGACCCTGCTCCGCCATCATGATGCGCAGCCGGGGGACTTGATCTTCGGGCACCATGATGCTGGTGCCGTTGCCGACCAGCCTGTAGGGGGTCCTCAGGCCATCGAGCTTCGAGATGATTTCAGCGGAATCCTGGGTGTCCAGCCCGCCATACAGCAAGGCCATCGGCGGCGTGGTCAGTCGATCGGTAATAAAGGCGAAAAAACCAAGGAGCCCAATCAGGACAACGCCGATCGCAAGGAGCCTGGCCGGGCCGAGACTTCGTAAAGTGTTGACGAATCCATTCACTACTGAAACCCCAACTTGGTTATGATGCACTAAAAACAGTAGCGATCCGCATTTTCGACGGAACACTCCAAAGTTCTAACAGCATGCTTCTGAATAAGTCGTTAATAGTGGGCAGATTTTGCCTATCTTGCAATCCGCCGTCAACCGGTGTTCGGAATTTATCAGCAAGGGAAGACAGTTAGATGGAGCTTGCCGAGCGACAATCCTCCGCGGCGGATTGAACGGAGAACCCGTATTGCGAGTAGTGAATCCATGCGGGCGAATCCTAGGCCCCCGCCTGGCGGTAGTGCTGAACTCGGGTCGCCCGCAGACCCGCCAAACCATTTTGCTCGATCGATCGTTGCCATGACAAAAACTCCTCGACCGACAGTTGATAGCGCCGGCACGCCTGGTCAAGTGTCAGCAACCCCCCGCGTACCGCGGCCACGACCTCTGCCTTGCGTCGAATGACCCAGCGCTTTGTATTGGGCGGCGGAAGATCCGCGATCGTCAGCGTGTCACCTCGCGGGCCGATCACCAATGACCGGGGAGTTTTTATTTGCTCGCTCATATCTCGCACTGCTCCCATTCGGCTGCAACGTAGGCACGGTATCCGAGCCTCTTTAAGAAACCGCTAAGGAATTGGGTTAATCGAGCATAAACAGTTCGTTCAATTTTATTTAAGTGCGATCAAATCCAGTTCGGCGCCAAGGCATTTCTTACCTCGGCGCCGGAAATCACGGGTCAGACGTTATTAACGTTTGACGCGGTTCAACTCGTCAAGCATTTCATCGGCCGTCGTTATGATCCGCGTGCTGGCGGTGAAAGCTCTTTGTGTGGTGATGAGCTTTGTGAACTCCGAGGCCAGGTCCACCGTTGATCCTTCCAGATTGGACGGACTGATCTTGCCGGCCCCCCCAGTGTTCGGCAACTGGATATTGAAAGAGCCGGATTCCGGGGACGGTACGAAGGCGTTGCCGTTGCGCCGGGTCAGGCCGTTCGGATTCTGGAATGTTGCGACCGGCAGTTGGAAGACGTCCTTTACCAGCCCGTTATCGAACAACGCCGTAACTTTTCCTTCCGGCGTGATCGAAACACCGGTGACATTGCCAAAAACCGCACCGTTGACCGAGGACGATAACAAGGTCGACGCGCTATTGAACTGGGTCAATCCGTCCGCCCTGCCGTCGGTTCCGAAATCGATCGTCAAATTGCTGTCGGCGGGCCCATCATTCCAGTCAATCGTGACCGCATTCAACAAAGAGGGCGACGTGTTTGCGACATCCAGTGTGCCGTCCTCCTTGAATGCCAGTGTCCCTGTTGCGACCTGACCGTCGATATTGGGTGGCGTCAAATTGAAATTGCTCGGCGACGGAATGTTCAGTTCGACAAACCATCTGTTTGGTGTCGCGCTTTTCAGGAAGGCGAAAGTGAGCGACCGGGTTCCGCCCTGAGCGTCGATAATGGGAATCGTGCGTTCGAAATCGGGCTTCAGGCCAGTGCCGGACGCCATATTGAATGCCGAATTGGTCGGGTCATAGGAAGCCACGTTTGGGTTAGGCGTTTGTGTCGCCTGGAGATTTGCCCGAAGTTGAACCGTGGTTGTCGCTTTCGCGGTGCCGGTCAGGCCGGAGACATTGATGGTCTCCAGGAGACTAAGATCGCCCAGGTTGGTGGGAATGTTTCCATTGTCGTCGATCTGCCAGCCTTTCAGAAACAACCCGGCGGTGTTCTGCAGGAAGCCGTCTGCATTGGGGGTGAAGGAACCGGCGCGGGTGAACTGAATTTCACCTGATCCTGAGCCTTGGGCCGACGAGCCGGTGACAAAGAAGCCTGACCCGATTATCGCCAGATCGGTCGCTGAATCGGTGGCCTGCAACAGGCCTTGACTGTCAACCAGGGTCTGAGGCGAGGATTGTACGCCACCCGACGAAAACATGGTGGCCGAACTCGCGTCGGTCACCAGGGTCGAAAACCTGGCGTCCGTGGCCTTATACCCAACCGTATTGATGTTGACGATGTTGTCGCCAATCATCCCGAGAGCGTTGCTGTTGGCGGACAGACCCGAAACACCTGATAATAATGCACCAATGACACTCATGTCCTAACTCCCATTTCTCATCCGAAATTCAAACTCATTCCAACAAATCGCCGCCGATGTCCCGTCCTCGGGACGGCGCGGCGAGGCGAGGCCCTCAGGTGTTCTCCGGGGCTGATTCTGATACTGAGGTTACATTCCCCAGCGGTACTTTAAGGCCGTTGACCACCAGTGTTTGCTGCCCATCGGCCATCTCGATACTGGTTACGCGGCCCTTGATCGATGCCGAGGTCGCCACGGTAGAGCCGTCGTTCGACTGGGCGCTTACCGAAATCTTGTAGGCGCCGCCTGGCAGCGGGGAGCCCAGATTGTCTCTGCCGTTCCAAACAAAGGAATGCGTGCCGGCGGCGGTTTCACCCGGCCCTTTGAAGACCACTCTGCCGCTGCTGTCGGTGACCAATATGTCAGTCCGATTGGCCGCGCCGTCGATCGAATATTGCCAGACCGCTTTTCCGTTCGACAATGTCGCCTGGTCACCGGCCGCCGTGATGTCCTTGCCGATGAAGTCAACGAGCCGGGTCATCGAGTCCCCGGAAAGCAACTGAATCACCGATTCCAGATTCTGGTTGGCGGCGATTGCCTGTTCGACACTGGTGAACTGGACCAGTTGCTGCGTGAACTCGTTGGAGTCCAGCGGATCGAGCGGATCCTGCTCCTGCAACTGGGTCGTCAACAGGACCAGGAAGGTGTCGAAATCCTCCGCCAGTCGCGTTGCGGACTTGGTCGCATCGCCGGCGGAACCCAGTGCCGTCCCGGTCAGTTGTCCGATTTCCATCTGTTGTTCCCTCCAAACGCGGGTGCAAATCTAAATCGTAATATCCAGTGCCTGACCGCCGCCGGTCCGCCTGAGCAAGGATGCGACATCGATCGGGGCGCCAATGTCTTCCAGCGGTGTTTCCGGGTCAGGGTCGATTTCGGGGCCGCCTGGTCCGCCGTTACCGGCATCACGCGATCCATCTTCCCGGTTTCCCAAAGAGAACTTCAAGCTCCCGGTATCCGCTCTAAGGCCGCTGTCAGCCAAGGCCCGTTCCAGCGATCTCGAATCTCTTTGCAGCAGGTCAAGCGTTTCCTGACGGTCCGCCGACACGATGGCCGTTACCCGCCCGTCATGGGCAATATCCATGGACACCTCGACGCGGCCGAGTTCCGCCGGATGCAGTCGCACCGAGAACCTGTTGGTTCCATCCTGAACCGCTTTGGCTATTTGGACCGTAATCTGATCGGCCGGCGGAACGAAAGCGGCGTTGTGGCGGGGTGCGGTAGCCGACCCGGCGGCCTGGGCTGATGTTGTGTCCCGCATGCCAGGCGAACTCTCGCCCGGCTGTCTTACCGGCGTGGCGCCGTCGACCTGAACCTGCACGGCCATGTCTGGCTTTGGACTGCCGGAAAGCTCGGCAATGTTTGACGCCGAACCGGCAGGAGCAGTCGAAGGGGCGAGGGTGATCGCGCCAGCACGCGCGGTTGTCTCTTGGCCCCCAGTCTCCGGCCCCGTCATCGCCTGGAAAGAGGCTGCGATCGATGTGTTCCCCAGCGTCACTTTTTGCTGTGCGGAATTGGTTGAGGTCGCCGATTTTCCAGCCGGACCGCCGATAAATCCGCCGGGGACGAGGGCAGGCCGTGATCTGCCGCTCCCAAAGTCCGTCTCGGCATGATCTCCGGCCCCGGAGTCCGTGGCGCCAGGATTGCGAGGTGCCGTCGGCCTGGTTGGCGCGGCTCGCGAGCCGGCGGCGAGTTCGTCGAGATTTTCACCAGTCGCCGCGATGGTAGCCTGACCCATCGTGGATCTCGCCTCGGCGGGGAGTTCCACCAGGGGCGCTACGATGATTGGCTCCCCGGCGTCATCGACTGCCCCCGAATCCAGGTCGAGCCCATTTGCCGGTTTAGCAGGCTCCACGGTCTTGGGGGCCGTTTTTATAACAGTCTGGGCAGGCCGTTGGCCGGCCTCGGGGAGGGTAAGTGCCGGGGCTTGTGATACCGGCGGCGCGGTGTCGTTGTCTTGCGCCGATTCCGAAGCCGATGCGGTTCCCTGATCAAGGCTGTCCCCGATCAACTGATTGGCTTGGGGTGTTGACGCATTCCCTTTCTCAACGACCGCCGACGACGCCATCATATTGATGGGCCGGGCGTCAGGGGACTGGTCGGTGGTTTTGAGCTGGGCAAACCCTTCCGATGCCGGCGGCCCCGCCTGTTGCGGATTGCCTGCCGCATCTGTTCCTTCGGTGAGCGCGGCGCTCAGAATATCGCCGAAGCCGCCTCCCGAGCTGTCTTGAGCGGGTTGCGCGCCTAGGAACGTTGCCGCTGTTTGGCTTGTCGTTTGAGTTGTTATTATCGTTACATCCATGGCTTCACTCGCTGAATTCCGCTCAAACCCCAAGCAAACAACGGGCCAACTTTGTGCCCAAGGTGTAATGCTCGGAAAGATAAGGATATTTCCGGTTTTCGATCTTGACCTGACTGGCGAAACCGGGCCGCCACGGCAAGATTTTCCGGTGAGTCTGGCCACTTCTTGCCCGGGACGCGCGAATTTTGCCGGCATGTTATGGGAGCCTTGCGAAGCAGATTGGCCCCGGCCTTGCATAGATAGAAGCGTGCAAAAAATAGTGCCGGGCCAGAGGTGAAGCTTTCAAAACCGGCGCACAGCGGAAAACGAAGCGAAAACAGTCCGTTAGATGAGCAAAATGCAAGCAGGAAACGAAATCGCCAAGTGGCCCCGGGGTGGCATTTATTGCCGCCGGTCCAGTGCCTGCGTCAATAAAACGGAATTTCTTGCCCGGATGAGCCCGGATCTCGGACCCGACCAGGTCGGCGGGCCGCAACACTGTGATGAGAGGGCAGCATGGTAACCGTTCTCAGTTCTGTCCTGAATACGGCCCTTACGGGTTTGAACGCCAACCAGCAGGCCTTGCGCACGACTTCCAATAACATCGCCAACGTCAATACGCCGGGCTATGTTCGCGAGGTTGTCCGGTTTGAACACAAAGTCGGGACAGGGCAGACCGCCGGTGTTCAAATTGGCGATGTTCAGCGGGTGGTCGACGTGTTCCTTGAGAATGCCGCCCGTGCCGCAATTTCCGATACCGAGCGCTTCGCATCCGAGACGCAAATGCATGACCGGCTGCAAACTCTGCTCGGCCGCCCGGACGAGAACACCTCTTTATCCGGCCGCCTTGACGATGTGTTCACGGGGATTGCCAGTCTGACCCTCGATCCCGCGGCGCCCGCGCGCCGGCAGACCGCGCTTTCGAGCATAGAGGACTTCGCGGATGAAGTGTCGCGCCTGTCCGAACAGTTCCAGGTGTTGCGGGCCGATGCGAGCAGCCGCATTGTCGAGGATGTCGTCAAGCTCAATAGTCTACTCAAGAATATTGCCGAACTGAATCCGATCATTGTCAGGGAAAATGCTCTGGGGCTCGATATAGGCGGGCTTCAGGAACAGCGTGACCGTTCGCTAAGGGAAATTGCCGAACTGATTGACGTCCGGATAAACAACAACGCCGATGGTTCGATCCGCGTCACGACCGGGACCGGTGTAACCCTTCTGGATGAAACACGTTTTGAAGTGCGCTTCAATCCGCCCGGAACGGTCCTGCCGGAGACCAATTTTGAACAGATTACGATCCACAAGATCGACCCCGTAACCGGGGTGGTGGATCCTAACAGCCGAATCCTGGATACCGCGATCGATTCCGGGAGCCTGCGCGGCCTGCTCGATGTGCGTGACAAGGTCATCCCCGATTTGGCGATCTCCCTTGGTGAGCTGTCGGCCGGTGTCATCGACCAGCTCAACAGCGCCCACAATGCAAACACCGCCGTACCGGCGCCCAACAGCATGACCGGCCGCAATGTAGGAATTCTGGGAACCGATAGCCACGGATTTACCGGTGACGCCACCTTTGCCGTGCTTGCGCCCGATGGAACGCTGGTCAATTCATTTACGGTCGACTTCGACGCCCTGGCGGCGACAGATTCCATCGATACCGTGATCGCAAACGTAAATGCCGGTCTCGGCGGGGCCGCCACGCTGAGTTTGACTAACGGGGTCATGACCTTCAGCGCGACCAGCGCGGCCAATGGGATCGCCATTGTTCAGGACGAAAACGACCCCAGCTCCCGGGCCGGTCGCGGCTTTGCCCATTTTTTTGGGATGAACGATTTATTGGGCGCCCAGGTTTCCCCCCACTTCGAGACCGGGTTCTCGACCACAAGCGCCCATGGTTTTGTGGCGGGAGGAACCATCGACCTCGATTTGCGAGGAAGCGATGGCGTGGTCGTCGCAAACTATACCCTGACAATTGGCGGCTCGACATTTGACGATCTCCTGACCGATTTGAACCAACCGGGCAATCTTGGCGCCTTCGCCAGTTTCTCGATGGATGCGAAGGGCGCGCTTGTCGTTTCGCCAAAAGCCGGGTTAAGCGATCTCAAGCTGACCGTCAATAGCGACAGCACACTGCGCGGCGGCACCGGCGTCGCCTTGTCCAACCTGCTTGGCATCGGCGACAGTTTCCGGATGAATGCCGCCCGCGGCGTGAAACTGTCCGATGCGATCGCAAAGAACATGGAGCGTCTGGCCCTGGGCCGGGTGGACTTGACCGTGCCGGCGGGCGCGCCAGCAATAAACAGGGGCGACACGCGCGGCGCCGTGGCGCTTCAGGATTTGACCCAAAAGCCGGTGTCGTTCAAAGCGGCCGGGCAATTGGCTGCCGTGACCACGACGCTGGGACGGTTCGCGGCCAACGTGCTGTCCAACGCGGCGCTGATGGCCGAGCGTGCCGACGATCTAAAGGAAAACAGCGACGCGCTTCAGTCCGAAATTGTGAACCGGATATCGAATGTGTCTGGCGTGAACATGGACGAGGAACTGGCAAACATGGTGGTTTTTCAAAACGCGTTCAACGCGTCAGCCCGGCTTATTTCCACGGCCCAGGAAATGTTCGACACTCTGCTGGACGCGGTGCGATAGGGCGGTGAAGAGGGAAGGAACGGGACATGCCCAGAGTTTCAAGTTTCGGTCTTAATCAGGTGCTTATCGCCGACCTGCAACGCAACCAGGGACGGGTTGCGAAGGGGCAGCAACAGATCAACAGCGGCAAAGTCACGGACCAGTATCGTGGCTTGTCGCGTGAGGTTGAAACACTGCTTGGCGCCAAGTCGCTGCGGACACGCAATTTCAACCATCTCGACGTCATCGCCGAGATGAACGGCCGGCTGGAGTTCAACAATCTTCATCTCGTATCCATGTTCGAACAGATGGAGACGCTGCGCAGTCGAATTTTGTCGGCCATCGCCAACGAAGAGACGGCGGGCCTGACCGAGGAACTGAACCAGTCGCTGTTGTCAGTCGTCGGTTCGCTGAACTCCAAGGTCGGGGACGTGTTTCTGTTTGGCGGCACCAGAACCGACGTTGCCCCGGTCACGGTTTCCTCGCTTTCCGAACTTGAGGCGGCGCCGTCCGCGGCCAGTGTGTTCCAAAACAGCCAAACCAAGCCGGCGGCCCGGATCGACGAAGCGATCACCATGGAGTTCGGATTGCTGGCGAACGAAATTGGCGAGCCGCTTCTTGATGTCCTGCGGGATATTTCCTTGTTCAACAATGGGGCAAGCGGGCCGCTTGACGGCGCGCTCAATGCCACCCAACGCACATTCCTTGAGAGCATGCTGCCGAAACTTGAGGCGGCCACCCAAAATCTGTCTGGAATCACAACGGTCAATGGCGTGCGTCTGAACCGGCTGGAGGTGATCCGGGATCGGGTCGAGACCAATGTCTCTTTTCTCTCGACCTTCATTTCGGACATCGAGGACACCGACATGACCGAAGCGATCCTGAACCTGAATGCCGATCAGTCAGCGCTCGACGCCTCTTTCAGTGCACTGAGCACCCTGTTCGACGTCTCGTTGCTCAACTTCATCTAGGGCGTGAGCGATATTGGGCCTTGGCGGGCGTTGTTTTTGCCGCGCCAGCGCCTATATTCGCGGCATGACCAGCATCGTTTCAAGCGCCACCAGTTTTGAATCAGTGAACCGGGATCCGAGCGGAACCCGCATCGTGGTCGCGATGTCGGGCGGGGTCGACTCATCCGTTGTCGCGGCTTTGCTCCAAGAGCAGGGCTACGATGTCGTGGGCATCACGCTTCAGCTATACGAGAGCGGGCAAGCCAAACCGGGATCGCGGACCTGTTGCGCCGGCCAGGATATTTACGACGCCCGCCGCGTTGCCGAGACGCTGGGCATTGATCACTATGTTCTGGATTACGAGGATCGCTTCAAACAGCATGTGATGGACGATTTTGTCGAGTCATACCTTGCCGGTGAAACCCCGATCCCCTGTGTGCGGTGCAATCAGACCGTCAAGTTCCACGACTTGCTGAATACCGCGCGCGATTTGGGGGCGCAGGGTATGGCGACCGGGCATTATGTGCGCCGGGTCATGGGGAAGGCGGGCGCTGAACTTCATCGCGGCGCCGACCCGATCCGCGACCAAAGTTACTTCTTGTTCGCCACCACGCGGGATCAGCTCGATTTTCTGCGGTTCCCTCTGGGCGGCTTGCCCAAGACCGAGACCCGCAAGCTCGCGGCGCGGTTTGGGCTGCCGGTCGCCGAGAAACGCGACAGTCAGGATATTTGCTTCGTGCCCGATGGTTCCTATGCCTCGGTAATCGAGAAACTGCGGCCCGGCTCGGCGGAGTCCGGCGAGATCGTGGACGTCGACGGCCGTTTCATCGGCCGACATAACGGCATTATCGGGTTCACGATCGGTCAACGCCGGGGCCTTGGCATCGGCGGTGGCGAGGCGCCCCTTTATGTGGTGCGCCTGGAGCCGGAGACCCGCCGGGTGGTCGTCGGTCCGCGCGACATGTTGCTGACCAAAACCGTGCGTTTGCGCGACATCAACTGGCTGGCGGGCGAAGCGCCGCCGCCCGAGGGGATGGCGGTGACCGCAAAAGTGCGCTCCACACGACCGCCCGCCGCCGCCATGATCCGGGGGCTTGGCGACGGTACGGCCGAGGTTGTGCTTGATGTCGCCGAGGCCGGGGTCGCGCCGGGCCAGGCCTGTGTTCTCTATGACGGCGATCGGGTTCTGGGCGGGGGCTGGATCACAGCCGGGTAAACCATGCGGCGGACGTCGTTTCGCGTCTTGACTTCACCGGCTCCCCAACCTTATATCCCTGTGTCCCGCGTCATTCGACGCGATTACCGGGCAGCCTCTCGGGGCGGAGTAGCTCAGCTGGTTAGAGCAGCGGAATCATAATCCGCGTGTCGGGGGTTCGAGTCCCTCCTCCGCTACCAACTTAACCCTTGTCCGACCCGGAGACATAGGTGACGATTTGTACCGGACACATGGGTGACAACCTCGTGCCGAGCGGGTTGTCACCCATGTCTTAGGTACAAACTGTTACCTATGTCTCCGGGTCGGGCACTCGTCAATTTGGTGTGTTCCTGGCGACGGCTTCCTGGGCGCGGCTCGCGCAAGGCAGGCGAAGGCAAAACTTTTGAACTGGCGGTCTTGATTGTGCAAGACTGTAAAAATCCCGCGACAAGATCAGAAATCTCGCACGGTTTTACAACTCATTGAAATATGGGAAAAAGTGGTGCCCAGGGGCGGAATCGAACCACCGACACGCGGATTTTCAGTCCGCTGCTCTACCAACTGAGCTACCTGGGCCCCGGTCTGTTCAGCGCGGCTCGCACATCGTCAGGTGCGGCCTCGACGCCGGAGACCGCCGGTTTATATGTGAAAAATTTCGGCCTGTCCAGCGCTTGACGCAGCTTTTCGAACCGGACCGGATTTCCTTGCTCCGCAGGCCCGATCCTGGCGGGGTCTGCCAACCACAGGCGTCAAAACTCCTCGCTGGTTCCGTCGCCGTTGTCCTGGCTTTCGGCCTCGTCCCCGGCGATGACATACCGTTCGGAGAACCAGCGACCCAGATCGATATCGGCGCAGCGGGCCGAGCAGAACGGCCGGTATTTGTCGGCGGCGGGTGCGCCGCACAGGGCGCAGGGCCTTCGCTTTCTGTTGTCTCCGGTCACTTGTTTGTCTCCTTCATGCCCTGGTTCCCGGTCTGGCCTGGGGGTCGTGTTGAAATCCTGAAGTCCACCCGCTCCATCGTGGATTCGGCCTCGATGATCACGTTGCGGCCGAATTCGGCGTGCAAATCGCCACCGGCTTCCTGGCCATGGATTTTTCGCTCAAGCCACCGCGCCACGTCTGGATGGGCCGTGATCCATAGGTTGCCTGGACGCCCCTGGTCGGCTTCATATCTGGCGCGGCGAAGAACGTCGAGGCCCACCGTCTCCAGCGATTGGCGCCGCCCGGCGCCTCGGCATGCCGGGCACGGCTCGTTGAGCATCTGTTCAAGCGTCGGGCCGGACCGGCGGCGGGTCAATTCCACCAGCCCCAGCCTGGTCACACCGGCGACATGGGTGGCGGCCCGGTCCATGGCCAGATGCTTTTTCAACTCGTCGAGCACCCTGTCCCAACTGGCTTTGCTGGTCATGGAAATAAGGTCCAGCACAATGAGGCCGCCGATATTGCGCAACCGCAACTGCCGGGCAATCTCGCGAACCGCCGCGAAATTGACGCGCCGGGCGGATTCCTCGCGGCCCGATCCTTCAATCCGGGAGCCGGCGTTGACGTCGATCGCGGTCAGGGCCTCGGTGCTCTCGATCATGATCCAGCCTCCTCGCGGCAACTCCACCCGCGGGCCGAACGCGGTCTCAACGGCGGCCTCGATGCCGTATTCCTCGAACAGCGGGCGGCCGCCACGGTGACGGCTCAGCCGCTCGGCAAGCGCGGGGTCATGTTGCTCGGCGTAACGCCTCGCCTCCCGAAGCGCCGCGGCGCCGTCGACCCGGATCATGGCGTCCTGGTCGCCCGCCCAGTCGCGTAACTTGCGGCCGATGGGTCCCGGCTCATGCCGCAGGCAACGCGGCTTGCCGGCATGGCGCGTTGCATTCTCGATCGCACGCCACCCATCAATCAGGCGGTGGGCTTCGTCTGTCAGCGCCAATCCGTCCGCATTCGCGGCGGCGGTGCGAACCACAAAGCCGCCGTCGGCCGGTTCGCCGATGGCGGCAATTGTTTCTCGCAGCTTGCGCCGTTCCGTTTCGCCGCCGATCCGCCGGGAGATGGCAACGCCGGGGCTCAAAGGCCGGTATATCAAAAGACGGCCGGGCAGGCTGACGTCGGCGGTGACGCGCGGGCCCTTTCCGCCCACCGGCTCGCTCATCGCCTGCACGACCAACGATTCGCCCTCGTGGACCAGGCGATCGATGGCCGGCTTGCCGTTTTCGGTTCGAACCGCTTTCTTGGTGGCGAGGATCCGCGCGTCCCGTTCTGACAGGAACCCGGCCTTGTCCGCGCCTGTGCCTGCGCCCAAATCGACAAAGGCGGCGCCAATGCCCGGCGCCACCCGCTGCACGCGACCCAAATAGATATTGCCGGCGATCGACGGCTCGCCAGCCCGCGCGATTATGATTTCCTGTAAGCTTCCCGAACGGAGCAGCGCAATCCTGATCTCGCCGCACAAGCTGTCGATCGCAATTTCCCAGGCCACCGCTAGCGCAGTTGAAGCGCGGGGGGATAACCGGCGCCCGCCAGCAGTGATACGGTCTCAAACAGCGGCAGCCCGACGACATTCGAATAGGAGCCGCCGATCGCGCGAATCATGATCGCGGCCCGGCCCTGAATGGCGTAGGACCCGGCCTTGCCCCGCCATTCACCGGTGGCGATATAGTTGTCGGTCTCCCGCATGTCGAGGCGCTTGAAAGCAACCATGGTGACAACGGTGCGTTGGTGCAGCGCGCCGTCGGGGCCGATCAGGGCCATGCCGGTGTATACCCTGTGCCGGCGACCGGAAAGAAGGTTCAGGTGGGCGCGGGCGTCCTGTTCGGTGCCCGCTTTTCCCAGAATGCGCCGCCCGCAGGCCACCACGGTGTCGGCCGCCAGTACATAGGCGGCCGGATGCAGGCGCGCGGTTTGTTTGGCCTTGGCGCGGGCGAGGCGCGTCACCATGGCGGCGGGCAATTCCCGTTTTCCAGGAATTTCCTCGACATCGGCAGGCGCCACCAGATCGGGCGCGAGGCCGGCCTGATTCAGCAGATCAAGCCGCCGCAGCGACCCGGAGGCCAGGATTAGAGCGCTGGTTTTGGTCACGGATTCATTTACGGCGCGGGCGCGGCGCGGGGCTGCCCGGTTACTTGAACCGGTAGGTGATGCGTCCCTTGGTCAGATCGTAAGGGGTCATCTCGACGAGTACTTTGTCGCCCGCCAGCACCCGAATGCGATGCTTGCGCATCTTTCCCGCGGTGTGGGCCAGCACTTCATGATCATTTTCGAGCTTTACCCGGAACATTGCGTTAGGCAACAGTTCCGTCACCGTTCCAGGAAATTCGAGTGCTTCTTCCTTTGCCATTCAACCATTCCAGTAATTCATGATGCGCCCTAGAAATGGTCGAAAAGTGTTTGACTTGCAAGGGATTTCGAAAAAATGTCCCGCGCCCCGGCTTGCAGCAACCTACCACAACTCTCCGGCGATGCGTATAGTAACGGCGAGGCGGATCAGGGAGATGACATCATGACCACGGAAAAAGCGCACATCAGCGCGGCCATCGACGAGCTGGCGACGGTGCTTGGCGACCGGCTGTCGACGTCACAGGCGGTGCGCGATCATCATGGCGCCGACCTGACGTACCACGGCAAAATGCCACCCGATGCGGTAGCGTTCGTCAAATCGGAGGCCGAGGTCGCCGCGATCATGCGAATCTGCGCGCGCCACAACACGCCGGTAATCCCGTTCGGCGCCGGCACATCGCTTGAAGGGCATTTCCTTGCGGCACATGGCGGGGTGTGCATCGATCTGACGCAAATGGACCAGATTCTTCGGGTCTCGCGGGAGGACATGGACGTTACCGTTCAGCCTGGCGTCACTCGCGAGAAGCTCAATGAATATTTGCGCGACACCGGGCTGTTCTTTCCCATCGATCCAGGCGCGAATGCAACAATTGGCGGCATGGCCTCGACCCGGGCATCCGGCACCAATGCGGTGCGCTACGGCACCATGCGCGAGAATGTCCTCAATCTTTCGGTGGTGCTGGCCGACGGCCGGATCATCAAGACCGCGCGCCGGGCCCGCAAATCGTCGGCGGGATATGACCTGACGCGCCTGTTCGTGGGGGCCGAGGGAACGCTGGGTGTGATCACCGGGATCACGCTGCGGCTTTATGGCATTCCGGACGTGATTTCGTCGGCCGTTTGTCCGTTCGACAGCCTCGAAGGTGCGGTGAATGCGGTGATTCTGACCATTCAGTCGGGGGCGCCGATCGCGCGGATTGAGCTTTTGAACGCCACCCAGATGAAGGCGATCAATAATTTCTCCAATCTCGGCTGTGCGGAGCAGCCGACCCTGTTCCTCGAATTTCACGGCAGCGAGGCCAGCGTCGCCGAGCAAGTGGACCAGGTGCGCACCATCGCCTCGGACTTTGGCGGCGGCGATTTCCAGTGGGCGACCAGGACCGAGGATCGCAATAAGCTGTGGCAGGCGCGCCATAACGCCGCGTTCGCCATCGTCGCCATGCGCCCCGGAGCGGCATTTTTGCCAACCGATGTCTGCGTGCCGATCTCACGGCTTGCCGACTGCATCCTGGAGACCGAGGACGATCTGGCGAGCGAGGGCGTCTTGGCGCCGATCGTCGGTCATGTCGGCGATGGCAATTTCCATGTCACTTTGTCGTTCGACCGGGACGACGAAGAGGAAGTGGCCAAGGTCAAGCGCCTCAATGAGCGTTTGGTGCAACGGGCGCTGGCGATGGAGGGAACCTGCACCGGCGAGCATGGCGTGGGGCTCGGCAAGATGGATTTTCTGGTCGCCGAGCATGGCGAGGCGCTGTCGGTGATGCGCGCGGTCAAGCAGGCGCTCGATCCCGCGAACATCATGAATCCGGGCAAGATCATCCGTGTTTAGGCCCGTAGGGGATCAATTTATCCCGACGGCCTTGGCCGATAGGAAAAGCGGGTCTTGATGCGCTCGGTCAGGGTGGCCCGCGCGCTGCGATAAGCGCTCAGGATGGTTTCGCGGCTGCCGTCGACCAGCGTGGGGTCCATGGTTGGCCAATATTCGAAAGCGCAGTTCATTGTGCGGGTCAGTTCGGCCACGCTGTGGTGCGCCTCGGGCGTCAGCGATATCACCAGATCGAAATCCGGGTCTTCCAGTTTGTCGAAGCTCTTGGGTTTGTGGCTGCTCAGATCGATGCCGACCTCTTCCATCACCGCCGCCGCGAAGTGGCTTGGCTCTCCGGCAAAAACCCCAACCGAATCGACCACCAGCCGGGCGCCGAATAATTGACAGGTAAGGGCCGCCGCCATCGGCGAGCGGATCGAATTGTGGTTACAGGCGAACAGGATCCGGGTTGGCGGGTCACGGGGCGCGGGCCAGGAAATCATAGGACGGACATCATAGGACGGACATCATCGCATCGGGCGTCACTCCCGTCACCCTCTTAGCGTGACGACGCATAGAAGCGTGAACAGTCGCCGGGCGGTTTTGGCGTCAATTTCGACCTTGCTCGCAAGACGTTCACGCAGAAGATCCGAGCCCTCGTCGTGCAGGGCCCGCCGGCCCATGTCAATGGCTTCGATTCGTGACGGGCTCGCTGTCTTGATGGCGTTGAAATAGCTGTCGCACACGGTGAAATAATCGCGAATGATGCGCCGAAAAACGACCAGCGGAACTGAAATAATATCGACCGGGCCACCGGATTGTGTGCTCACGTCAAGCACAAGGCGGCTTTCCTCGAGTCTCAGATGGACATGGAAAGGCCCATCGGACGGGGCCTGTGGGGCGAATTTGTTGTCTTCCAGCAGGTCGAAAATCGCAACCTTGCGTTCATGATCGATGTCGGCGTTCCAGCGGACGATCGAGCGCTCATCAAGCGTGAGATTGGCGATTCGCTGGTGGTTCATGCCGCTGGCCGCTCAATCCCTCATTCGTGCGACGGCTTTCCGAGCCGCAAGGCGACGGACCGTGCATGCCCGGTCAGCCCCTCGGCCTCGGCAAGCCGCACTGCCTCGGCGCCTATCTTGCCGAGACTCGCCCGGCTGCATCGGATAAGCGAGGTGCGTTTGAGGAAGTCGAACACCGAAAGGCCAGACGAGAAACGCGCGCTGCCCGCGGTGGGCAGCACATGGTTCGGTCCGGCGACGTAATCGCCGATCGCCTCGGGGGTGTGACGACCGAGGAAAATGGCGCCGGCATGGCGAATCCGGGCCGCCAGCCGATCCGGGTCCGCGACCGCCAGCTCAAGATGCTCGGGCGCGATGCGATCAATCAGCGCCGGCGCCTGATCGAGATGCTCGACAATGATTACCGCCCCGTGTTCACGCCAGCTTTTGCGGGCCGTATCCGCGCGCTCCAGATCGGCTAGCTGCGCGTCGATCCCAGCGATCACGCGTTCAGCGAAATCCTTATCGTCCGTTATCAGAATGGCCTGAGCGGCGGCGTCGTGCTCGGCCTGGGACAGCAGGTCGGCGGCGATCCAGGCCGGATCGCTCGCGCTGTCCGACACCACGAGGATTTCCGACGGTCCGGCGATCATGTCGATCCCGGTCACGCCGAAAACCTGACGCTTGGCCTCCGCGACATAAGCATTCCCCGGGCCGACGATTTTGGCGACCGGTTTGATCGTGTCGGTGCCAAAGGCCAGCGCCGCGATCGCCTGGGCGCCGCCGATGCGGTATATCTCGTCGACCCCGGCAAGCCGGGCCGCCGCCAGAACCAGGGGGGAAACCTTGCCGCCCGGGGTTGGCGCGACCATGACCAGGCGCTTTACGCCGGCGACCTTGGCCGGAATCGCATTCATCAGCACCGAGCTGGGATAGCTGGCGCTGCCGCCGGGGACATAGAGGCCCGCCGCGTCGACGCTGGTCCAGCGATGGCCGAGCCCGACGCCGGCGTCATCCTGATACCACAAATCCTCGACGGTCTGTGTGGCGTGGTAGGCCCTGATCCGCCCGGCGGCCAGTTCCAGCGCTTGAAGGGTCGGGGCGTCGCACTGCCGTTGCGCGGCCTCGCATTCCTGTTCGGATATCCTGAATTGCGAAGGTTCGAGCCGCAGTTGATCGAAGCGCGCGGTGTACTCGACGATTGCGTCGTCGCCCCTGACCTTTACGTCCGAGAGGATCGCTGAAACCACGCCAGCCACATTGGCCGCGGTTTCCAGCCGTCGCTCAAGCAGCGCCCTGAATGACGCCTCGAACCCGGAATCGCTTAACGCAAGCCTAGCCGGCATCAAGCGCCTCCCGGATACGGTCGATCAACTGGCCGATCTCCCTGGGGCGGATTTTCATGGCCGCGCGGTTTACAATAAGGCGGGTGGAAATATCGGCGATATGCTCGACCACCACAAGGCCGTTGGCGTCGAGCGTGCCGCCGGTTTCGACCAGATCGACGATCCGCCGGCACAGGCCGAGCTTGGGCGCAAGCTCCATCGCGCCGGACAGCTTGATGCATTCCGCCTGCACCCCGCGAGCCTCGAAATGCCGCTTGGTGATATTGGGGTATTTTGTCGCGACGCGAACGTGGCTCCAGCGTTGCGGGTCGTCGGTGCGCTGGAGTTCGGCAGGCTCGGCCACCGCCATTCGGCAGCGCCCGATCCCAAGATCCAGCGGCGTGTAAATTTCCGAGAAGTCGAACTCCATCAACACGTCACTGCCGACGACACCCAGATGCGCGCCGCCAAACGCGACAATGGTGGCCACATCAAAGCTGCGCACCCTGATAATCTGGAGGTTTTTGTGATTGGTGTCGAACCACAGTTGGCGCGACGCCGGATCGTGGAACCCAGCCTCGGGCTCGATTCCGGCGGTTTGCAACAGTGGCGACACAGCCTTGAGAATCCGCCCCTTGGGCAAGGCAATTACCAAAGGTTCGTCAAGCTTCATGGGCATCTCCTCGACAGGCCGGCTCCGGCCGCGGCGGGCCGGATATCGTCCGTCCCGGTCATCCGGCATCGGCCTCCGGGACCGGATGTTTTGGCATGCGCGGGGTTGGCCACGGCTCGCCGACGTCGCGCAGATAAGCTTCGATGCATTCAACCTTTAGCTTGATGGCCGCGCCGTCGGCGAACACAAGCGTAATGGTGGCCGCCGCATCATCGTGTTCTTCACATCCGATGGTCAGGAGGTCAAGGATATGCTTCTCCTCCGACTGGGGGAAATTCTGACTTTGAACCTCAAGCACATTGTCGAAGTGAAGCCCGGCGATGATTCTTTGCTGTCGATGGTCGTGGGCTTCCGCTTCCCATCGAAAACGCGAAAAGATGGCCGCGAATGAGCGTCGGCTCGGCACATAAGCGAGATCGGCAACCACCGTCACGGCGTCTTGCAGGCAAGCCGAAATCACGCTCAGGTCCTCAGCGGTTTCGGCCTTTAGTCTTAATGTCCCGGTCCTGGTCATGGCAACGCGCTCTGCTTTACCCGTTCGATATCGGCGCCGCAGGCCCGCAGTTTTTCCTCGAGCCGCTCATAGCCGCGATCGAGATGATAGACCCGATTGATCACGGTTTCACCTTCGGCGGCCAAACCGGCCAGCACCAGGCAAACAGACGCGCGAAGATCGGTGGCCATAACCGGGGCCGCTGTGAGGCGCTCGACGCCCCGGATCATGGCCGAACCGCCATGTACAGTGATGTCAGCGCCCATGCGCGCCAGTTCCGGCACATGCATGAACCGATTCTCGAAAATGGTCTCGATCATCATCGATGCGCCGTCGGCGACACTCATCAGGGCCATGAACTGGGCTTGAAGGTCGGTGGCGAACCCGGGATAGGGCTGGGTCTCGACATCAATCCCCTTCAGCGGGCCGTTCTTGCGGCTGACGCGAACGCCATCTTCGGTCGGCGCGATTTCCACCCCGGTCCGCTCCAGCGCCTCCCACAACGCCCCGAGAATATCGGCGCGCGCGCCCACAAGATCCAGCTCGCCGCCGGTAATCGCCGCCGCCATGGCGTAGGTGCCGGTTTCGATTCGGTCGGGCAGCACGCGGTGGCGAGCGCCGTGAAGTTCCTTGACCCCGCGAATAACCAGCCGCTCGGTGCCGATGCCGGTGATATCGGCGCCCATGGCGTTCAGGCAATGGGCGAGGTCGCCGATCTCGGGCTCGCGCGCCGCGTTCTCCAGCACGGTCTCACCGGTAGCCAGGGTCGCGGCCAGAAGCAGATTCTCGGTGGCCCCGACAGAAACTTTGGGGAACCGGATCACGTTCCCTTTCAGGCCATTGGGCGCGCGGGCGCGCACATAGCCGTCGTCAAGCTCGATGTCGACGCCCAGATGTTCAAGGCCCGTCAGGTGAAGATCAATCGGCCTGGTGCCGATGGCGCATCCGCCGGGGAGGGACACCCTGGCTTTGCCTTGACGCGCCACCAATGGCCCGAGCACCAGAACCGAGGCCCGCATCTTGCGCACCAGGTCATAAGGCGCCGTGGCGTCCGAAATCCGGTCGGCGGTCAGGGTGAGTTTGTCGCCCTCGATCCTGTTCTCGACGCCCAGATGCCCGAGCACCTGAACGAGGGTGTCGATGTCGGCCAATGCGGGCACGTTTTCAAGCGTCAGCGTGTCTTCGGTCAGCAGGCAGGCCGCCATCAGCGGCAATGCCGCATTCTTGGCTCCGCTTATCGAAACCGTGCCGTGAAGCGGCGGGCCGCCGCGAATTACGATACTGTCCATGGTCGGGAATTACTCGGCAATCTGGACTATGAAAATTTTGACATTGTCGCGGCGGGCTTACAATTTGGGCAGGGTGACGCCGCGCTGGCCCTGGTATTTGCCGGCCCGGTCCGCGTATGAGGTCTCGCACGGCTGATCGCCTTTGAGAAACAGGAACTGGCAAGCGCCTTCATTGGCGTAGATTTTGGCGGGAAGCGGGGTGGTGTTGGAGAATTCCAGCGTCACATGCCCCTCCCATTCGGGCTCCAAGGGCGTGACATTGACGATGATGCCGCACCGCGCATAGGTCGATTTACCAAGGCAAACAACCAGCACATTGCGCGGGATGCGGAAATATTCCACGGTGTGCCCGAGCGCGAAGGAATTGGGCGGGATCACGCAAATATCGCCCGACCGTTCGACAAAACTTTGGTTGGCGAAGTCCTTGGGGTCGACAATCGCCGAATCGACATTGGTGAAAATCTTGAACTCATTGGCGACGCGGGCGTCATAGCCATAAGACGACAGGCCGAAGGAAATCGCACCGTCGTGTTGTTGCCGGTCGACGAACGGCTCGATGATATTGTGCTCGAGCGCCATGCGACGAATCCACTTGTCCGACATTATGGTCATGCCGCGCCCCCGATCGATTGCTGAACTTCCCAAGGTGCTTCGGCCTTTGTACTCAAAGATCGGCGGAGTCACAAGGCGGCCTCTATCCGCGCGCTTCGTCCTCCCCACTGGTTTTGTGTCGACCGCGGGGGCGAGTTTGTTCCTTGCGTCGGCGCAAATTCTCTCGCAGCGCCGCGGCCAGTCGGGCCCGATGGGCCTCGCCGCGCACCTTCGCAGCCGGGCCAGCGGGCGGTTTTTCGGCTCCGGATTTGGTTTTTCGGGTCATGGTTGATGGCGTCGCTTCACGGGTTGGGACGCGGTATGATCGCGCACCGGCCGCACCCGCGTCAACGGGCGGGACCGGATTTGGAAAAATCTTTCCAACATGTCTGGAGATGCTTGCGAAGCACGCGAAGCTGTGGCAGTTTCCCGCCTGACCGGATCAGATCCGAGCGCCCACATAGCTCAGGGGTAGAGCACTCCCTTGGTAAGGGAGAGGCCGAAAGTTCAAATCTTTCTGTGGGCACCACCTTTCCCCTATATAAAATTCTCCATCTTTCATGTGGCGTCCACCGGCGCTCGTGTTGCCGTTGCTGTTTGCGCGTCGCGGCTTGACGTTTACGTAAACGTCAAGTAGATATATCAAGCAAGTCGAATCTTTTCATCAGGCGGCATTCGTGGCTCGGACATACACCATTTCAGACCTCTCCCGGGAGTTCAGCATCACGCCGCGCACGATGCGGTACTACGAGGATCAAGGTCTCCTTCATCCGGAGCGCGATGGACAGAGCCGAATTTATTCGGCCGGGGATCGGGTGCGTCTGGGGCTGATATTGCGCGGAAAGCGGGTCGGGTTCAGTCTGACCGAGATCAGGGAGATGCTCGATCTCTATAAAATGGGCGACAATCAGGTCGGTCAGTTGCAACTGACGCTGAATAAATGCCGGGAGCGGATCGCCCTCATGAATCGCCAAAGAGAGGATATCGACGCCACAATTGCCGAGCTGGCGGGCTACTGCCTCCAGATCGAGGAGCTGCTTGAACAAAAGCAGGCCGGCAAAAAGGGCCAGCAAGATAAAAAGAGAAGGACCATGTCATGACCTATCCGCGGGAAATTCGCGGTCAGAATTTTTTCGCGCTGGATGCCGAGTTGCGCGCCACGCTGGCGTCGCTCGCGCCGGGGCAGGCGGCGGAGTGGCATTCCATCCTGAGCGATTTCGGCGGCTGGGTCGGCGGGCCGGTCGACGAGGAGGCGGAGTATACCGACCTTTACGGCCCGCCGGTGCTGGAGGCCTATGACCGCGACGGCGATATCGCAAACCGGATCGTTCATAACCCGGCCTGGAACAGGATTTCGCGGGAGGTCTATGAGAAGGGCATCGTCGGCGCTAATTATGGCGACGATCCGAAGCCGTTTTTGCTGACCTTCGCCATGGGCTATATCTTGTCGCAAGCCGATCCGTCGCTGCATTGCCCGGTCACCATGACCGGGGCGCTTGCTCATGTAATCGACAAGTTCGCGCCCGAGCCGGTCCGCGGGCGCTATCTCAACGAACTGATCCGCCGCGATGGCAAGGCGCTGACCGGCGGCACCTGGGCCACGGAACTGCACGGCGGCAGCGATGTCGGCGCGACGACCACGGTGGCGACACCGATCGCGGATGCCCCGGGGGAATTCCGGCTCAACGGTTTCAAGTGGTTCACCAGCAACGCCGACGGGGGGCTGGCGCTGGCCACCGCCCGTCCCGAAGGCGCGCCCGACGGGTCCAGGGGGCTGGGCATTTACCTGGCGCCAACCCATCTCGATGACGGTTCTCTTAACCCGATGGTTCTGCGCCGGCTTAAAAACAAGCTTGGCACCAGGGGCGTGCCCACCGGCGAGATCGATCTTATCGACAGTTGGGCGGTTGAAGTCGCGCCGCCGCCAATGGGCCTTAAACTGATGATGGAGGCCCTGGAATTCAGCCGCATCCAGAACGCCATAGCCTCGGTCGGCATTCACCGGCGGGCGTTTCTTGAGGCGGTGAGCTTTGCCGAGCATCGCACCGCCTTTGGCCAGACCATTACCCGCTATCCCATGGTGCAGGATGAAATCCTCGACATCATGACGACGCTGGAAGCCGGGATGACTCTGAGCTTTGCCGCCGCCCACCAGTTTGATCAGGCCCACGATGTCGACCTGGACGACAATGCCAATCCCGCCCGCGCGTGGCTCCGCATGGTCACCGCGCTGGCCAAGTATTTCACCGCCGAAGAGGCGATCGACGCCAGCCGCAAGGCGATCGAGGTGATCGGCGGCAACGGTTATGTTTATGACCGGATCACGCCGCGGCTGCTGCGCGACGCGCAGGTTCTGACGGTGTGGGAAGGCCCCGCCAACATTCAGGCGCTGGAACTGCTGCGGCTGCTTGGCGACCGATATCCCGGATTTGAAATCTTCGTCGAACGGGTCGAGGGCTGCCTCGGGCGCGCCGGCGCGGGACTGCGGCAAGCCGCCGGCGCGGACATCGTTGCTCCGGTGACGGCGGCGCTGGCCGACTGCAGGGCGGCGGTTGACTATCTGCGCGCCGACGCCGGCGAGGCACAGCGTCATGCCCGCAAGCTGCTCGCCCTGATGGCCGATACGCTGGCGGCCGCGTTCCTGATCGAGCGGGCGGTGGAGCGCTTGGAGACGGCTGGAGACCGGCGCAAGGCGATCGTCGCACGGCTGTTTGTCGAGCGCCAGTTCGCGCGGCCCGACCGGCGCGGCATTCTGCCCGGCCAGGACTGGGCGCAGCGCCATTTCGATGATTTGATCCATTACCGGGCCATAATCTGAGCCCGGCTCCGGTTGGGCGGCTTACAGGGGACTGAAAGGAGAATTTCGACAATGCCGACATACAAGGCGCCTTTGCGCGACATGCGGTTTCTGATTCACGAATTTATTGAACTGGACAAATATTCCAATTTGCCGGGCTTCGCCGACGCCACGCCCGATATCGTCGACGCGATTCTGGAAGAGGGTGGAAAGATCGCCGCCGAGGTGTTGCAGCCGCTCAACCAGTCGGGCGATCAGGAGGGCTGTCGCTTCGACAACGGCGTGGTCACCTCGCCCAAGGGTTTCAGGGAGGCCTACCAAACCTATGTCGAAGGCGGCTGGTCCGGCCTGACCCAGGATCCCGAATATGGCGGCCAGGGTCTGCCCCACATTCTGGGCCTGGCGTTCTCGGAAATGTGCGTGTCGGCCAATCTTTCGTTCGAAATGTATGTCGGGCTGACCAACGGCGCCGTCGCGGCCATCCGGGCCCATGGCGGCGAGGAGCTGAAGCAGACCTATTTGCCGAAGATGATCAGCGGTGAATGGACCGGCACCATGAACCTGACCGAGCCCCATTGCGGCACCGATCTGGGCATGATGCGAACCAAGGCCGAACCACAGGACGACGGCAGCTACAAGATCACCGGCACCAAGATTTTTATCTCCGCCGGTGAACATGATCTGACCGAGAACATCGTTCATCTGGTGCTCGCCAAAATCCCCGGCGGACCGGACGGCATCAAAGGTGTGTCCCTGTTCATCGTGCCCAAGTTTCTCGTCAATGACGATGGCGGTCCCGGCGCGCGTAACGGTGTTGTTTGCGGCTCGATCGAAGACAAAATGGGCATTCACGGCAACTCAACATGCGTGCTCAACTATGACGGGGCCACCGGCTATCTTCTTGGCGACGAGCATAAAGGCATGCGCGCCATGTTCACCATGATGAACGCCGCCCGGCTCGGTGTCGGCCTGCAAGGGGTGAGCCTGGCCGAGGTCTCCTACCAGAACGCGGTTGAATACGCCCGGGACCGGCTGCAGGGCCGATCGTTAACCGGCCCCAAGGAGCCCGAAAAGCCCGCGGATCCGATCATCGTGCACCCTGATGTCCGGCGCATGCTCATGAACGCGCGCGCCTTTATCGAAGGGGCGCGTGCGCTTGCATTCTGGACCGCGCTTAATCTCGATCTGGCTCACAAGGACCCGGATGAGGGGGTCCGGCGGGACGCCGAGGACCTGATCTCCCTGCTGACGCCGGTGATCAAGGGCTATTACACCGACCTTGGGTTTACGTCGGCCCATCAGGCTCAGCAGTGCTATGGCGGGCACGGTTACATTCGTGAATGGGGCATGGAGCAGTTCGTCCGCGATGCCCGCATCGCCCAGATTTACGAAGGCGCCAACGGCATTCAGGCGCTGGACCTGGTTGGCCGCAAACTGGCGTCCAACGGGGGCCGCTCGATCCGCCTGTTCTTCGAAACCGTGCGGAAATTCTGTGACGAGCATGCTGGCGATGAGGATCTCAAGCCATATATCAAGCCGCTCCAGGGCGGGTTGCAGCGCTTGCAGCAGGGCACCATGTGGTTCATGCAGAACGCCATGGCCAATCCCGATAATGCCGGCGCGGGATCGATGGACTATCTTTATCTGCTGGCGCTGAACAGCCTCGGATTCATGTGGGCCAAAATGGCGGCGGTTGCGCAAGAAAAGCTTCGCAACGACCCCGCCGACAGGGCATTCTATGAAAACAAGCTGATTACCGCGCGATACTTCATGGAGCGGCTGATGCCCGATACCGCGTCGCATCTCGCCCGTATCGAGGCCGGATCGGATTCCGTAATGGCGCTGGCCGCCGATGCGTTTTAACGTCGCAACGAACACGATAACGAGAGGCTCAAGGGAGCAATCATGACCGACGCTTATATTTACGATCATGTCCGCACGCCGAGAGGCAAGGGCAAGAAGGATGGCAGCCTGCACGAGGTCACGCCAATCGCGCTGGCGACCCGGACCCTGGGGGCGATCCGCGACCGGAACGACCTCGATACCTCATATGTGGATGACGTGATCCTGGGCTGCGTGACCCCGGTGGGCGAGCAGGGCGCCGATATCGCCCGTGTCGCGGCGTTGAACGCGGACTTTGCCGAGACCACCGCCGGCGTGCAGGTCAACCGCTTCTGCGCCAGCGGCCTGGTCGCGGTCAACATGGCGGCGTCCAAAATCATGGCCGGACAGGCGGACATGGCGATCGGCGGCGGGGTCGAGTCCCTGTCCCGCATTCCCATGGGCAGCGACGGCGGCGCGTGGCCGACCGACCCGGCGGTGGCGCACAAAACCTATTTCGTGCCGCAAGGCATCAGCGCCGATGTGATCGCGACCAAGTACGGCTATTCGCGCGACGATGTGGATGCTTATGCGGTCGAGAGCCAGAAGCGGGCGGTCCATTCGTGGGAAAGCGGCCATTTTGACAAGTCGGTGATCCCGGTGACCGACCAGAACGGCGTTACGATTCTGGATCGCGACGAGCATATTCGGCCCGAGACCACGATGCAGTCGCTGGCTTCGCTCCAGCCGTCCTTCGCCATGATGGGCGAGAATTTCGGGTTCGACAGCGTGGCGATTCAGAAATATCCCGAAATCGAGCGGGTCAATCACGTTCACCACGCCGGCAATTCGAGCGGCATCGTCGATGGCGCCGCGGCCGTGTTGGTCGGCGGCAGGGAAATCGGCGAGCAGCTCGGGCTCAAGCCGCGGGTGCGCATCGTCGGTTTCGCCGACGTCGGCTCGGAACCCACGATCATGCTCACCGGCCCGTCGATCGCGACCGAAAAAGCATTAAAGCGCGCCGGCATGACAATATCCGACATCGATCTTTTCGAAATGAACGAGGCTTTCGCCTCGGTGGTGCTGCGATATCGCGATGCGCTCGGCATCAGCGACGACCAACTCAACGTCGCCGGAGGGGCGATCGCCATGGGCCACCCGCTGGGGGCCACCGGCGCGATTGTCCTCGGCACCGTGATCGACGAGCTGGAGCGCCGCGATCTGAATACCGCCGTGGTGTCGCTTTGCATCGGGGCCGGCATGGGCACCGCGACCATTATTGAGCGCGTCTAGGGAGAATTCGACCATGATTAAATACGAAGTCGATAGCGACGGGATCGCCACACTCACCATCGACATGCCCGACCGGTCGATGAATGTGTTCAACGAGGAACTCATCGGTCAGTTCGAGGAACTGGTCGAAAAGATTCTGGCCGACGACGCGGTCAAGGGCGCGATCATCACCTCGGGCAAGGCGGCATTTCTGGCCGGCGCCGATTTGTCGATGCTCGAAGGTTTGTCAAAGGTCGCTAGCACCGAACCCGCTGAGGTCGTAATGCGTGAGGTCGGCCGCATGAACCGCTTCCTGCGCCGGATGGAGACCGGCGGCAAGCCGTTCGCGGCCGCCGTCAATGGCCTCGCGATGGGTGGGGGACTGGAACTGGCGCTCGGTTGTCACTACCGCGTGGTGGCGGACAATCCGAAAATTCAGTTGGCGCTGCCGGAGGTCAAGGTCGGCATGGTGCCGGGCGCGGGCGGGACCCAGCGCTTGTCGCGGCTGATGGGCATTCAGGCCGCGCTGCAATATCTGCTGGAAGGTAAAAGCATGACGCCCCAGCAGGCCCAGTCGTTCGGTGTGTTCCACAAGATCGCACCGGCCGGGGAACTGGTGGCGAACGCGAAGGCCTGGCTGCTTGAAAAGGGCGACGCGGTGCAGCCCTGGGACAAGAAGGGCTTTAAAATCCCCGGTGGCAAGGTGCAAAGCCCGGCCGGCGTTCAGACCTTCATTGCCGGCAATGCCATGTTGCAGTCAAAGACCTATCATAACTACCCGGCGGCCGAGGCCATCATTTCGTGCGTTTATGAGGGCCTGCAGGCGCCGATGGACACCGCCCTGCGGATCGAGACCCGTTATGTGACGTCGGTGCTGCGTGATCCGACCGTGGGCAACATGATCCGCACTCTGTTCGTTAACAAGACCGCCGCCGACAAGCTGGTGCGCCGTCCCGAGGGGGTGGAGAAATCCACGGTCGAAAAGCTGGGCGTTCTGGGCGCGGGCATGATGGGCGCCGGCATCGCCTGGGTTTCCGCCCGCGCCGGCATGGAGGTCGTGCTTCTCGACCGCGAGCTGGAATTCGCCGAGAAGGGCAAGGGATATGCCGAGGGGCTCGCGGCCAAGGGCGTCAAACGGCGCAAGATGACCCAGGACAAGGCCGATCAAATCCTCGGCCGCATCAAGCCCGGCACCGATTACGCCGATCTCGACGGCTGCGACCTGGTGATCGAGGCGGTGTTCGAGGACCGCGAGATCAAGGCCGACGTCACCCGCAAGACCGAGGCCGTGATCGCCGATACGGCGATTTTCGCCTCCAACACCTCGACCTTGCCGATCACCGGACTGGCCGAGGCATCGGCGCGGCCCGATCATTTCATCGGCATCCATTTCTTCTCCCCGGTCGAGAAAATGCCGCTGGTCGAGATTATCATGGGCGAGAAAAGCTCCAACGAGGCCCTGGCCAAATCGCTCGATTATGTCCGCCAGATCCGCAAGACGCCGATTGTCGTCAATGACGGTCGGGGCTTCTACACCAGCCGCGTGTTCGGCACCTATGTCACCGAGGGGCTGGCGATGCTGGCCGAGGGCGTGGCCCCGGCGCTGATTGAGAATGTCGGCAAGATGTCGGGCATGCCGGTGGGCGCGCTCGCAATCGCCGACGAAGTCAGTATCGATCTGGCCTATCACATCAAGGAGGCCGCCAAGAAGGATCTGGGCGATCAGTTCCAGGTCCCGCCCAGCGAGCCGGTGATCGACAAAATGGTGCTCGAACTCAAGCGCCCGGGCAAAAAGGCCAAGATGGGCTTCTATGCTTACCCCGAGGGTGCCAGGAAGCATCTGTGGCCGGATTTGGGTAAGCATTTCCCGGTTGCCGGCGAGCAGCCGGACCCGGCCGAACTGCGCAAGCGGTTCCTCTATATCCAGGCCATCGAGACCGCGCGCTGCATGGAGGAAAATGTCGTGACCGATGCGGCCGATGCCGACGTCGGCTCGATCTTCGGCTGGGCCTTTGCGCCCTTTACCGGCGGGCCGCTATCCATGATCGATACCATCGGC
This sequence comes from Sphingomonadales bacterium, assembly GCA_046756385.1. Lineage (GTDB taxonomy): Bacteria > Pseudomonadota > Alphaproteobacteria > CAZZKF01 > CAZZKF01 > JBHHWG01. The sequence goes on from JBHHWG010000009.1 coordinate 48,163, forward strand.
GTCGCCGATTTCGTCGAGGAATGCGACCGTCTGGCGGCACAATATGGGCCAAGATTCTCGCCGCCCAGGCTGCTGCGGGACATGGCGGCAAAAGGCGAAACCTTTTACGCCGCGGCCTGAAAATCCAGTGGGAATAATCGGCGCGGGCGGTCCAGGATCGTCCGCGCCACCGGAAATGCTTCGTCAGTCGCTCTCGCCAACGGCCTTGGGGGCCCCGGTTTTGGCGAAGTGGTCGAGGTCCCGGAGTTTGGCCAGCAGGGCCTCCTGACGGCCCGTGTCCCGGTTATTTTCCCGGCGCAGGGCGATTTCCTGCTCCAGATATGCCAGGACGTTGAACGACTCGCCGTTGGGCGAAGGCGGGGTGAGGCGAATAATGTCCGGGCCGATTTCGATGGCCGCCTCCATGCGTTCATGGAGCTGGGGCATCGACATGCCGAGGACTTCAGCGAGCGTAACCTGACCGGCCTGAAAAAGCGCCATGCCGAATTCCGCCAGCTCATCGGCGGTGATGCTGGTCAGGTCGTATTTTCCGATCGGCTCGGGAATCTCCTTGATGGCGGGCTGTGCCGCGGCCTTTAAGGAACGTTGCGCGGTCGACGGGGCGTGCGTTGCGGGCGCGTTCCCTGAAATGCCGGGCGCGCGGGCGAGGGAGTCGCCGGAAATGGACAAGGTCATCGGGTTCGCTCCTGTGGGTTACTCCTCCATGCCCGAATGTTCTTGCAAAAGGGGTGCCAATCGAAAAAGGGCGGATTTGCGGGGATGTTGCCGGGCCACGGCGGCGAGCTCACGACCGGCCAGGCAGGAATTTCCCGAAAATGACGGAACTTGCCGGTCCGTTTATTCCGGGCGTTGCAGCACCGTCTCAAACAGCCGGAAGCGGCTCTCCTGAGCCAGCTTGTCGGCCTCGACGATCAGTCTGGTGGCGCTGCTTTCGGGCCGGCCTTGCTGGATCAGTTGGTCATAGACCTTGTGATCGTAAAAGTCGTCGGGATGGACCGCGAGCCACATCTTCACTTTATCGCTATCGCCCCAGGCCAATTTCAGGGCGGCGGACTGGCCGGGCATGAGGCGGCTGTCCAGGCTTTCCACCCACTGCCCGCCAACGAAGGACACCACCCTTTGAATGAGATGCGATGCCTCGGCGCCGGGAACGGGCTCACCGTCCGCGTCGAGCGCGACCGCGTGCATCACCACCTTGGGCGTGACATAGGTCGGAAAGGCATGGCCGACGCCGCTGTTGGTCAGGGTGAAGCGGGCCTGGTCCTTTGTGGCGTCAAAGGTCGCGGTCAATCCGCTCTCAACCATGTCCCGGTCGTGAATGCCGCGCCACAGATGCTTGCGGTCGGGCATATGGCAGCTTTGGCAGCCGATGCCCTCCATCGCCTGGGGGCTGGTGCGCCATTCCGCGACCGTGTTCTGCATCGGCTTGCCGTTGATCGCCCATTCCTGCGGGAATTGGTGACAGCTGCCGCAAAACTCCGGCCCCTCGAAATCGGCGGTTCGGAACACGCCGCCGTGGGGGTTGTCGGGGTCGCTTTGGCCCGTTTCGCCGGTTTCCAGTTGCGGCGGACCATGACGCCGATTGCCGCGCACATGGCATGCGGCGCAGCTATTGCCGGCCGCTGCCAGCTTCTGGCCCGATGCCGTGTGGGCGTCGCCCCGCGCCCGCGCCTCCTCGAACGCCTGTTTCTGTTCGGCCAGCGGCGCATGGCAGTTCATGCAACTCGCGGCGCCGGCTTCGTTCATGGTCAGCAACTGTCCCACCAGCCCGGGGGACATCGCCTTTGCATGGAGCGTGGTGCGCCATTCTTCATACTTATCGGTATGACAAGTGCCGCACGATTCCGGCGTCAGTGATTTTTCAAGCTCGCTCCAATGTTCCGGGGCGTCGCCCTGGGGGGCCAACGGCTGATGCCAATAGTCGGCCGGCAGCGTGGCCGCCTCGTCTTTGGGCTGGTCATAGGCAATCAGCGCCGCGACGACGGCCGCGACAAGCAAAATGGTTACCGTAAATCCAGGGACTGCCTTCGAGTGCGATTTTCCAAGCCACATAATTCTTTACCCGGCGGGGGCGTGCCGCCCAACCGCCAATCACCTTCAGAGAAAAACAGACTGTGCCAATATATCCGGCCCACTATGTCCTGAAACAGGAAAACAAGAACACAAAATACTCTCACACAAGTTTCACGAAGTTTTGAAAACCGGGTGCGGGAATGAATAAGTCCATGTTTTTCCCCGCTTATGAAAATTCAGGTGCGATCCGCTGTTGTCGAATGCGGCGGGCTCCGAATGTAGTCGCTTGATTTTCCATATGAATTAAGTTTGATTGCGGCTTGGGGGCAATTTCATCTCGGCGGCATCTTGGTCAACAGGCATCGTCATTTGGCGCCATGCAAGGCGCAACTGACCGGCACTGAATTGATTTTGGGTTAGCTGCGACATTTTGCCATACTGTGCGCAAGCCTTTCCAGTAGGCCTTCGTACAAAGGTTAGTTCGTTCAGGAGAAAAAAATTATGCGAATGACCAAACTCTCCGTGCTTGCGGCAGCCAAGGTTCTGGCTGTCGGTGCACTCATCGCGTTTGGGGCTGTAAGCCAAAGTCACGCCGCCAATCCGTGCGCCGCCAATCCGTGCGCGGCCAATCCGTGCGCGGCCAATCCGTGCGCCGCCAATCCGTGCGCGGCCAATCCGTGCGCCGCCAATCCGTGCGCGGCTAATCCGTGTGGGGCGAACCCCTGCGCCGCCAATCCCTGCGCGCCGATGCCGGCGGCTGAGTTGAGCGACGAGGAGGCCGCGGCGACATACGAGAAGCTGGTGAAATCCCTGAGTGCCGGTTACGCCAAGTCGGGGGACCCCTCCGCCAAATCCTATTACAGTTCCAATTGGTTCAAGGGATGGTCGCGCTTCAACAAGGTTCCCTACGTGTCCGATACTCATGGCGCGCGGCTGGTCAACAACTACGCCAACGGGACGGCTAAAAAAGCCTATGGCAAGTATGAAGAAGCCGGCGTGATGCCGGTTGGTTCGATCCTCGCCAAGGACAGCTTTCGCGTGACGCCGAAGGGCGAGACCCAGCCCGGCCCGCTTTTCCTCATGGAAAAGATGGAAGCCGGCTTCAGCGCCGAGACCGGTGATTGGCGCTACACCCTGATTACGCCGACCGGCATGATCTACGGCATCACCAAAGGCAAGGGCGACGCCAATGTGGCGTTCTGCGTGGAGTGCCATAGCGCCGTCGGTGAAGAGCAAGATCACCTGTTCTTCCTCCCCGAGGAATACAGGAAGTAAACCAGAAACCTCCTGGTGGACGGCCGAGGGTGGCGATGTGTATTGTTTTTCGTCATCCTCGGCCGTTTTTTTCGGTGTTACGGCTGTCGTTCGGTACTGGGAAACCGCCAAGATAATGATCTCAACAATACGACATGACCGCTGGTCGCGCCCGGCTATTCTCGTTGGCGCGGTTGCTTTATTGGTTTGTCTTTTCAGGATCGGAGTGAGCGAGGCGGAACCTGTCGCCGCCTTGACGTTCAAGGGCGCGACGGGCAGCTTCATCTCCGCCAATCCGCCGCAAGAGACGCCCGCCACCGAGTTTCAGGATGCGGCGGGCGAACAGCACACTTTGGCGGAATATCGGGGCAAGGTCGTCCTGGTGAATTTCTGGGCGACATGGTGCCCGGCCTGCCTGCAGGAAATGGAAAGCCTGAACAGGCTTCAGGCCAAGCTCGGCGAAGAGAATTTCGTGGTGCTGACCATCTCCCAGGATACGCCTGAAAGCGCAGCGGCCGAATTCCTGGCCGAACATGATCTGGCCCATCTGGGAGCCAATATTGACAAGAATCGAAAGCTCGGTTTGTCGTTGGCTCAGGAGTTCCTGCCGACGTCCGTGCTCGTCAATGAGGACGGCATGGAGGTCGGACGTCTGATCGGGTCCGCGGAATGGGATTCGCCGGAGGCTATAGCCCTGATCCGCCATTTTATGCGGGGCAGTGACGCATCCGCCAAAAGGACGCGGGAATAATCCACAAACCCTCGAAAAGGCTTTAATATGCCTGTCGACCCGTTTGCTGGGCGCCAGGAGACGTTTGGACCGGCCATTGGGAAAGAGATTTCCCAGGTAATACCAAATTTCGATGAGAACGACTCACTGAGATTTGGGAGATTTGGGAGATTTGGGAGATTTGGGAGATTTGGAGGACGCCGGTCATATTGATTGGAGGCAATCAATAGGGGCAAGGACTAGCGACCAAGGGGGAGCGCAGCCTGCGTGGCGCTTGAACGCGGGTGCAAGGGTCATGATCAATGACCCTTGGTATAATTCGTTGCCGGCGATTAGTTGGAGGATGGTATGTCAGCCAGTAAGAAAAGTGAACAATTCCCGTTGAGTGAGGCGCGGGGCCTGGTCAAGGATCTCATGAAGCCCAATCCCGCGATTTACTGGGTGGATTTTCTGTTTCACATGATTGTTGGTTGGGGCGCATTTGTTCTGGCGTTGAAGGCCCCGATCCTGTCGGTCATGCAGGGCATCTTCTATATCGTGGCCGCGCTGGCGCTGTATCGCGCGGTGATATTCACGCACGAATTGGCCCATCTCAAAAAAGGAACGTTCAAATTCTTCCGTTTGGTCTGGAACCTGACCTGCGGCTTCGTTCTGATGGTCCCGTCCTACACCTATCACGGCGTTCATAATGACCATCACAAGCGCGATGTTTACGGTACGTATGAAGACGGCGAATATTTGCCGTTTGCGGCGGATGCGCCGTACAAAATCCTGACCTATCTGACGCTGATTTTTGTGTTGCCGTTGCTGTTCGTTTGCCGCTTCGTGGTGTTTGCTCCGCTGTCTTATTTGAGCGGGAAACTGAGAAACGCTCTGTGGCGGCGGCTTTCATCGCTGACAATCGATCTCGGTTACAATCGGCCCCAGCCGTCGCAGGGCGACGACCCGACCTGGCCGATTCAGGAATTCATGACTTTTCTATACGGCGCAACTGTTATCGCGCTGATTGCAAAGGGCGTGCTGCCCTATCAGATTCTGGTGCTGTGGTACACGCTGATGGTTCTGGCGTTCCTTTTGAATTCACTGCGGACCCTGGCGGCCCATGCCTATCGCAATCCCGGCCCCGATTCGCTGACGATTGCCGAGCAATATCTGGATTCCGTCGACGTTCCCGGTAATTTCCTGACCGCGCTGTGGGCGCCGGTCGGATTGCGCTATCACGCCACTCACCACCTTTTCCCAAGCATGCCTTATCACGCCTTGGGCAAGGCGCATCGTCGTCTGGCCGCCGAGCTTTCGGACAACACTCTCTATCTCGAAAGCAACCGTAAGAGCCTGTGGCACGCCTTGCGGACATTGTGGGCGGACGCCAAATCAGGCAAGTACCGTCAAGCGAACGCCGCACCGGCGGAGTAGGTTTCCCGGTCAGTGTTTCCGTCCGTTGCTTCCGGCTGCGGTCAGGGTCGTTTCATGAACCCTGTTCGTGGCTGGAGGCGTCGACCAGAGGGCGTTTCAAATCATATTTCTCGATAATCCTGCGCAGGCGGGGCCGCGAAACGCCGAGAATTTCGCAGCTTCGGCCCTGGTGCCACCCGGTGGACGCCAGCACGGTTTCAACATGGTCCCGCTCGACTTCATCAAGGCTCAGTTGAACCCGAGGCTTGACCGCCAACCTTGAGGCCGGATCCCTGGAGTGGATTGCTTCCGGGATCAAATCGAGCGTGATGATATCACCGGGACACAGGGCCACCGCCTTCATCAAGGTGTTTTCCAGCTCACGAATGTTTCCGGGCCAGTCATAGGCGTGAAAGGCGTCCATCACATCCGCGGACAATCGGTTGATGGGCCGTCGAACATCGCGGCTGATCCGCGCCAGCAGGGTCTGGATCAGATCGGGCAGGTCTTCCTTTCGCTCGCGCAAAGGCGGCATTCTGATGGTGACGACCTGCAGGCGATAATAAAGGTCCTCCCGGTAAGCGCCTTTTTTAACCAGGTCGAACAATTCGATATTGGTGGCCGCGATAACGCGGGCATTGGTGGGCTGGGCATGGCGGCCTCCGACCGGTACGAACTCCTTCTCCTGAAGGACCCGCAGGAATTTGGCCTGGATCGACGGTGACAACTCGCTCACTTCGTCGAGCAGAATAGTCCCGTTGTTGGCAAGCGCGAATTTTCCCGGATGCTGGTTTATCGCGCCGGTAAAGGCCCCTTTTTCATGGCCAAACAGGTCTGATTCAAGCAGCGTCTCGACAAGCGCCGCGCAGTTAACGGCCACAAACGATCCCGACGGGTTGGTGCCTGCGTTGTGAATGGCGCGGGCCACCAGTTCCTTGCCGGTGCCGCTTTCGCCGCAAATTAAAACCGTGACCGGTTTTTGGGCAACGAGGCCGATTGTCTTGAACACCTCTTTCATTGCCCGGCTGCGGCCCACCATGATGTTGCCGCCGGGGGGACGCCCCTCGTCCTGGCTGAAAGACATCACGGAATCGTCGGGCTCGGACCGGATCAAGGCTGTCGAGACCGCGCCTTCAAGCTCTTTAATGTCGACCGGCTTGTGAATATAGTCATCGGCTCCCAGCTTCATGGCCTGAACGGTGCTGTCCATGTCGTGGAACGCGGTAATCATGATGACCGGCGTGTCGGGGTGGTTCGCCTTGAAGTCGGGAAGCCCTTCGAGGCCGTCCCGACCGGGCATGCGAATATCCAGAATTATGACGTCCGGCCGTTTCCTGGCTGCCGTTTCCAGCCCCAAATCCACGCTATGGGCAAGGCTTACCTGGTAGCCGTTGTTGCGAAAATGAAGCTGAAGCAACCGGCAACTGGCCAAGTCATCGTCTATGATCAGGATATGTTTCATGGCGCTGTCTAATCCTGTTACATCAAATTACAGGCCAGCAACTACAGGTTGGCGTCCTGAAAATCATTCGCTTTCGATCCCTTTGGCGCCGGGCCGCCGGCTGCGGTCTCGCACTGGATCGGACCGATCGGCAGGCAAATGACGGCCCGGGTTCCCCCGCCCGTCCTGGGCATGAGTTCGACCGTGCCCTGATGCTGATCGACAATGTTTTTGACGATCGCGAGGCCGAGACCCGTACCTTTGGCGCGGGTCGTGAAAAACGGCTCGAACAGGTGCGCCATCCGCTCCGGTGCAATGCCGTGACCGCGGTCCCGGATCTCCACGCGGATGCGCGGGCCGTCTTCAGGCAGGTCCAGCTCGACGCAAATCTCGATCTCCCGCTCATTTTCGGGTAGGTCCTCCATGGCCTGGACGGCATTGACGATCATGTTCGAAAAGGCCTGCCTTAATTTGCGGGCGTCACCGTGAAGGGTCGGAAGCTCGGGCTGGCAGGTGTAATTCACTTGGGCCCGGTATTTCTCGATATAGCGCTGGGTGGTGATGACCGTGGTGTTCAGCAGATTGCTGATGCTCAGCCATTCAGGTGTAAGGGCGGGCGGCCGTGAGTAGGACAATAGATCAGCGAGTATTTCTTCCATATAATGGACCTGTTCGAGCGCGAGTTGTTTGGTCTCGATATCTTCCTCGTCCCAATCCCGCGATTGTCGCTGCCCCAGCATTTGCAGACCCATTTTAATCGTCGAAAGCGGATTTCGCAGGTCGTGGGCGATCATGTTGGCCATGCGGCCGGTCGCCGCCAGAGCCTGTGTCTTGGCGATTTCCGCGTTGCGTTCCTCAACTTTCTGCTCCAACCGGATGCGTTCGGTGACGTCTTCCTTAACCGCTAGATAATGAGTGATCTTCCCCTCGGCGTCGCGGATCGCGGAAATACTGGCCGACTCCCAATAGAGCTCGCCGTTTTTCTTTCGGTTGTGGAACAATCCGTGCCATTCGCGACCGGCGCGAATGGTCTGCCACAACTCGTCATACTCGGCGCTGCTGGTCTCGCCGGATTTCAGCACGCTCGGCTTTTTGCCCTTCATTTCGTCGAGCGTATAGCCGGTCAGTTCCTCGAATTTCGGATTGACATATTCAATCCGGCTGTCGGTGTCGACGATCATGATGACGCTGGGACATTGCTCGGTGGCGTAGGACAGCTT